>CAKZLL010000305.1 GCA_937125475.1 uncultured Saprospiraceae bacterium
CTGCCGTCCGCGAAATGTTTTTCATATTTATCATAAGCGAAAACTGTCACATCAAATCCTGCCAACTTTTTGGCAAATGCCTTTCCTGTATGCCCAAATCCAATAATACCAACCGTTTTTCCCATTAATTCAAAGCCTCTATTGGCTTCTCTATTCCAAGATTTTTGGCGAACACTTCGATCGCCTTTCAAAAACTGATTAGCCAATGCAAGCAACATTCCGACCGCATGTTCTCCTACTGCATTTCGATTGCCTTCGGGAGCGCTTTTTACGACTATGCCTTTAGATTTCGCGTAAGCTTGATCGACAATTTCCATTCCTGAACCTAATCGACCAATAAATTTCAATTTCACAGCTTTATCCAAAAAGGCACGATCAGCTAATATTTTACTATTAATAATAATACCTTCATAATTTTGAATAATCGCACGAGTATCTTCTAAACTTATTTTAGGTTGATAATCGCACTCAAAACCTGCTTGTTGAAAACCTTCTAAAAGTAAAGGATGAACGCCATCTGTGACTAATACCTTTTTCATTGCTACACTGTTATACTGCTTCATTGTTTGAACAAGTTAGCGTGCTATTAATTGGCTGTTTCAAAGTTGGAGTTAAAATTAGTTTCTTATTCACTCATTAATTTAGAAAGTATCTTCAAACTCTAAAATATAACATAAAATGGGTTCTTCTGAGTTACACTGAGTGAATGATATATATATATGTGTGAACTAACTAATTAAGAGGGTCAATTAGTTGTTTTGTTGACTGGCTATACGTCTGGTTAATGTAATAAAGTCATTTACCGACAATCTTTCTGGACGTTGTTTAAAAAATTCTTCTTTTAGGATGCCTTCATACTCTCCTTTAAAAAAGGGCTTTAAGGTATTCCGCATCATTTTTCTACGTTGTCCGAATGACGTTTTGACAACCTGTTTGAGTAAAGAATAATCAAAGTCTACTTGATCTAATGGCTTTCGGGTCAATCGAATAACCGCAGATTGTACTTTGGGAGGTGGGTTAAAAGCTCCTTTATCTACTGTAAATAAATACTCGCCTTTATAATAAGCTTGTATCAAAACGCTAATCACGCCATACACTTTATTGCCTTCTGGTGCAACTACTCGTTCCGCTACTTCTTTCTGAAACATACCCACCATTTCGGGGATCAATTCCCGATGTTCTACCATTTTGAATAAAATTTGCGACGAGATGTTATAAGGGAAATTACCAATTAAACCGAATTGCTTAGTCATTGTTGATGACAAATCCATTTTAAGGAAATTTTTATTAATCACATTGAGCATCGGATAATGTTCCATTAAATACATGACCATATCTCGATCTAACTCGACTGCAGTTAAGTTCTGTGGCTTTTCGATCAAGTATTTGGTCAAAACCCCTTTTCCTGGGCCAATTTCCAAAACCTGCTCGTAGGCATCAGTCTGTATTAATGCATCTGCTATTTGTTCCGCTATATCTTCTCTGTGCAAAAAATGTTGCCCTAAAGCTTTCTTTGGTCGCATTTGGCTTTTTTTAAGTAGATTGTTTTTTCTTTCTACAAAAGTAAGCAATATTTTCTTCTGCCTCTGATACTTAACGTCATAAAATAATGGATAATGAAGATATTCCAATGATTTTAGCGTTTTCTAGCGAAATACAATAGCCCTACCAAACCAATTAACCCGATCAAAATCCACCAAACATAACGATTATTTGATCTATTCAAAGCTATTTCATCTCCGATCAAAACAAAAGCAGACCAATAAAAAGGATGCGATTCCGCAGGACTAGCTTCTGCTAAATAGTTTTTTCTTGCTAAAAGTAATGCTTCATCTTTTGGCAAATTTTGCTGAATATTTTCATAAAAAAGCGTCATTATTTTTGCAGTTCGTTCATCATTCACATTCCAAAAACTAGACACTACACTCGGGCAACCTTGAGCCATAAAAGCACGCGCCAAACTCATCACGCCTTCTCCTGTATATAATTCTCCTGTTCCAGTTTGGCAAGCACTCAACACGACCATTTGAGCATCAAGTGGCAAAGTATAAATATCCTGTAAGGTCAAAGCACTATCCGAAAAATAAATGGCACTCTGTTTCAAAAACGGATCATAAGCCGTTGCGTGTGTACTTAAATGCAAGATATTATAGCCTTTTGCAGCAGCTAAAAAATGGCTTTTAGAGGCATCCTTTCCCAAGAAAGTCTTTTGATCTGCAAATAAATGACTAATTGAATTTACTTCGGTGCTATTATGTTTCAAATCAGACAATCCTGTTCTCATAGCTATCGCTCCTCCTTTTTCCTCAAACGATGGTGCTATTCCTAAGAAACGATGTGATGCAACTTTTTTTTGTTTCTTCAATTTCAAAAGTACTGCTGCGGAGTAACTGTAAGAAAATCTATATTTCAAACCCAAATAAGGTAATTTATCATATCTTCCTGCTTTCACTTCAGGAATTTTGCTAATTAATCCTTCAAAAGGCAAATGAGATAATTCACCATCAGGTATGATGATAAGTTGTTGAATATCAGCAGATAATTTCAATACTTTTATATACTTTTCATAAATTTTCAATCCTTCTTTAGTTAAAGTCTGAAAACTCACTTCTGTATTATTAACTTGATGTAATTCTTTATAAAATTCATTGAATTGCGGCAGGTCTTTAGTATCAATTTTATTAAATTGAATAGTATTTTTTTGAGTAAATACGAAAACAAATTGAGCCGTTTCGCCCCAATAATACTCTATCAAAGCGGTGTTTTTGTTTTTTAATAATCGATCTTGAATAGTTGAGATGTCAATGGTTGATGCAATCGTTTTTGATTTGGCATAATTAGGATAATTAGCTTCGAGTTCTTTTAAAAAAACATTATAATTAATATTAATAGCATTGATTTCTTTATAAATACTAGCACTGTTTTCTGGTTCATTGACGAGTCTTTGATATTGCTCATTCCGCTTTTTTTGAAAACTATAATCCTGTTCTTGTAATTTTTGGGATAAAAAATTAGCTTGAGCATACATTCTAGCTAATCGCTCTTGAAGCACCGAAGCTTTGGTCATTTCAGTAATCTCAAAAGCTTTTTCTGCATATTTTTGTAATCCAGTTTCTTTATAAATTTGATAAAGCGCTTTCAAAATAACTTCACTCTGCTTTCTAGTATTTTCTACAGAAACCAATTGAGATGCTTCAAATTGATAGGTTTGCCTCAAACCAAATTCTGCTTTCAAAGCCAAAGCATAACAATCCAAAGCCTGATCCATATATTTCGGAGATTGATCCAGGTTATATTGTGCAACGAGGGCTTGCATTTTGCCTTGAAGCGCTTCTACAATTGCATTTTCAGGATAAAATAGGGCTTCATTAGGATTATTTAAACCTTTTTCATCGAAACTAGGCAAAACAGCTCTTAATGCTTTTTGAAAAATAGGTGTCGCACTAATTGGATCGCCTAAAATCAACAATGCTTCACCCTGTGCAATATATAACTTTGCCAATTCTCGATTAATAATTGATTGACCTTCTATCTGTTGACCTCTTAATGCTTGCTCAAATGCCGTTTTGCTCGCTTGTTTTTTATCTAATTGGGCATAAGCTAACCCCATTATAGAATAGATTGTTGCGACCCAACTATTAGAAATACCATCTCTTTTCTTTAAAAGCTGCAATGCTTTTTCACCATTAATAATGACTTGACTGTAATCTTTTTTTTCATAATAACTCCATAATAAACTACCATATAACAAACCACGGGTTTCATTTGGAAGCCCTCGAATTTCTAAGCCTTTTTGATATAAATCAAGCGCGGTTTCTAAATTCCCTTTCGTTTCATAAGCTTTTCCTAAATCGCTGTAAACTTCTGCTTTTGAAACGGGCGAATCGGTACTTTTCAAAAAAAGCTGGAGTGAAGTAATCGCTTTTTCTGTCTCCCCCAAACGAGTATAAATATTTCCCAAATCTCGATGTACATAATTATTGATATAATTTTCATCTTTTGTACTAGACAATTTGGGATCATTCAAAAAGGTTTCATAAGCCTTTTTGGCCTCTAGATATTGCCCTCCTAAATCTGCATAATAGCCTTTTATTACATAGACGGACGCGATTTGACTATATTCTTTCTCATTTTTTCCGTCTCTCCACTTATGCTTTATGATCCAATTATAGCCTTTTACTTTACAATCAGCATCTTCACACTTTTCTTTTAAAATCGCCCTTTGAGCAATTAACCAATCAGCCAAATTATCATCTAACTGATAGTTTTTGGCTTCTTTTTCTAAAGTATCTATTTTTGTAGCTACTTGTCCAAAAAAAGTATAACTTGAAAAAAGAAATAAAAAAGTATAAATATATCTTAGCATGATTCCTTGTTTTATTTTCATGCTGTTAAGGTAAAAAAAAGTACAATAATTAAAAATTGCGATGATTGCTTAATTGTTTAGTCACTATCTAGATTAGTTCATAAACAATTGATACACAACAATCATAGCAATTATAATAATTTTATATAATTATTCCAAAGGTCGATTAAAGGTTAAATCTTAAAGCGGTATATATTGCTCCTTGTCCTCGGTTTCTGAAATCTAACGGCACATAATAACGAGCCCCCAAATTTAAATCAATAAAGCGCGTATCTAATATTGTAAATTGAGCATCAATTAGCCAATTTGAGCGATCCTGAAAATCAAGCCATATACTATTTGTTGCTTGTTGATTAATTTCTGTCACTTCATTCCTCCATTTCAAATTAGCGCCAATTCCTGCCCTAACTCTATTATGTAATCGAATACTAAGCTGTGGATTAAGAACAAAGTCATGATTAATTAGAGTTGGTTTTAATGTATCTGGCAAGTCATTCACTTCCGTAAATTGACTAGTATTATAACCAATTTCTGTTATAGCTGCGTAACGATCCGTTAACTGATAACCAACACGTCCCCTAATCGAATAGTTGAAAAAATCATTTAAAGGCAGATCAGAATTAGCCTCCCAATTATTAAAGCCTATTTCATCTAAACCCATTACACCTTCTATTCCAAGGATAAATCGTTTCTGTGTAAATATCTTCTTTTTATTGGTGAATACAGGTTCTTGATTACCAAATTGAATATAAGTTTGTGCTTTTGTTGTCTTCCATTTTTTCTTAGGACGAATATCATATTTGATATAACCTAACGCTTCCTCAGGGCTTTCTAATTGAACAGACTCCACCCCATTTAGGTAAATACCTGTTAATTTGATGGTAATTGTATCGTTATCCGACGGCAAAATTTCACTAATCGAAGCTAATTTTTTTTCATCAGTTACAACATCATCTCTTCCAATTTTAACAGCAGTCAATTCAAAACTCTCTACATCCCAATTGGCTCTATGATCCCAACATTTAATAGTAATTTCGCGCTCTGGACCATCACTTTCATTCAAAAAATCTACAGAATAACTATATTTACCTTTTCCCAGAATATTTTCATTATACGCTCCATCTATACTATTTGGATCTCGTGATCTCATAATAGTCATAGGTAATACATTCGGTACAATAGCTGTTCTCGAATTATCAGGAATAAACGCAACAGCTAATGAAGTAGTCACGGTTTCTTCTAATTCCAAAACACCTAGATCTACAAAAAATTGCTGTTCTTCTCCTCTAACTACATCAGTTACTTCCCAAACTATCCTATTTCTATAATTTCTCATAGCTGGCAATAAACTATTATTTACATTTCCTCTAACTCGTTCATTATGATAAGTCCGTGTATTATTCAAATTTTGAAAACAAGGGTCTAGGCTATTTTCATTAAACATCAAAACAACCTTTCCATTGATCAGTGCATTATTCGTAATATTTTCATAAGCAACAGTAAATGATAAGCTATCATCAGGCTCAATCAAATAATGTCCGTGTCTATTAAAATTATAAGGAATATATCCTGGTTTCAATTTTGCAGGAATCCCATTTCCTTGAATAATCGGAGTATGACTAATTGATACACCTGTTGTAGCTGTAATTGGTACAGAACTAGGTGCAATTCTTTCCTCTGGCGGAGGATTTCCTTTACTATAAATATTATACATTTTTAAAGCTATATGAAACAAAGGCTGATTATTATCAATAGCATAAGTGTGAAAAACTTCTAAGTGAAGCTCATTAGGTCTCAAATGTCCTTGTTCAACATGTCCATCTCCAAAGTCAATAAAATAAGAATAAAACGGGCTACTAGGCGCACCCACCAATCCTACTAATGCAGTCATATCAGCTTCAAATCTATAAGTATTTCCATTTGGTACAGTACGGCTAGCAGTAAATCTAGTAATTTGATTAAATACAGGTGCTTCTCCTTGACTTTTAGCGCAAAGCACTAAAATCAAAGTAATTGTTAACATGAATTGTTTCATGATTTTTTAAAAATTTTAATTGATATAATTGGTTTATTCCTTTTCAATAGTCGAAGTTCAATAATAAAAGTCAATGATTTTTATTTTTTTTAAAAAAAAGCCCGTTTACTAGGGAGCAAACGGGCGAACAGTCATTAGGATAAATGACTCTAATAAACCAATTAGAGTTCAAATTTCTTTTCTGATTGGGTCGTCATTTGTTTTATTATTTTGCTTTTTGAATATTGATACTTTTATTAGTCGTAATCCACTAAAATTTAGTCAATGATTTTTTATTTTTTATAAAAAAAATTCAACTATCTTTGAAAAAAACAAACTCATGTTCTTTAAGAAAAAAGCACAAACGGACGAAATCTTCATTCAAAATATTCTAGCAGGTGGGAAAACAGCTCAATTAGCAGAAAAGAAATTATTTAATCAGTTTACAGGATTAATAGTAAAAGGACAACGCGAACACGAACTTTCAAAAGATGAAGCCTATGATGCTTATGCAGAAGCAGTATTAACTGTTTTTCAGCATATTAGGAGCAAAAAATTCAAAGGTAAATCAAGCCTAAAAACTTACCTCAACCGAATTTTTAATAACAAATGCATTGACCTTTTTCGGAAAAAAACGACTAATAAAAGTAGAGTGCATTACTGGACAGATGATTTGACCGCTATATCTAATCATCAAGCACACCAAAATGTCCAGAAATATCTTGAAGATCAAGAATTAATTACTCAACTAGAAAAATCGCTACAAAAATTAGGCAAAGTTTGTAAACAAATTATCTTAGAATATGCCTATGGTTTTAGTTTCGAGGAAATCGCTGCCCGACTAAATCCTCCATTCAAAAATGGCACGACCGTAAAAAGTAAGAAATCGCAATGTATGAAAAAATTAAAGGTCGTTCTTTAAACTATCGCCACTATTTTTGTTAAGTATTATTGCTGTTAATTTTTTTAAGAGGGAAAAAACATGAAAGAAGAACTACAAGATTATATTGCTAGTTATTGGAATCGAGAACTAAGCAATGAAGAAAAACAACTATTTGAAAATCGTTGTGCAACAGACGAAGCTTTTGCTCGTGAAGTCGCATTGAATAGGCATTTGCAACATATTGCTAAAGAAAATTATAAAAAACAGCTCAAAGAAAATTACTTTACACAGCAAAAACAGGGTCGTAATCGACGCATATTACTAATTGGTGGTGCACTTATAGCGATTGTCGTAATCAGCTTTTTATTATTTAAACCCAAAACAGAAACAGCTAGTCCACCGCCAGCACAAGAACCAACATCACTTACACCAGAAAGAATTTATGCTCAATTAAAGCCTACTTTTAACGATGTCAGAAATAATTCGGCTGATAACAATACCGCTTTGCTCGAATTATACAACAATCAACAATATGATACTTTGATTACTTTAGCTAATCAAAAAGATCTCAATCAGCCTCAAAATCTAGATTGGCTTATATTGAAAACATTAAGTAGTTATGGTCAAGGAAATTATTCACAAGTAGTTCAGGACATTAGTACTTATCAAAACGCTAATCCTAATAATGCCAATGAAGAAGGGAAATTGCTTTGGATTCAAGCTTTAGCACATTGGAAAAGTAACAATATTTCAGCAGCCAAAAATAACTGGGAAATGATTGTTAAAGAAGAGTATCGTCCTTATTCAATACAAGCAAAAGAATTATTAAAAAATCAATAAATACTCTTAAATCAAAAATTGAGTGCGATTTTGGTTTTCTTTTTTTAATATCTCTATCTTCCATTTTAATAAATTAAAACGACATTGCTTTAGGTCTAAAGTGATGTCGTTTTTTAGTTTAACAATTCTAAAAAAATTATTTCAACAATATATCTTTTACCCCCATCCTAGAATATTTTTAATTTTTCGAGCAGGCGTGAATTTAAATACCTTTGTCTGAGATGAACCATATTTAGGGTAACCACAATAAAATCGCCCCATATGTTTTATTGTAACACTTTCCCCTTTTTCAAATTCCTCACACATTACTTCAATCATTCCGTCTAAATATTTTTCCACAGTTGCTTCTTTTATTTTCATTTTTTTAGCATAAGCGGTAGTAAATTCTTTATGTGTCATAATCAATCTAATTTTTTTTCATGATGGAAGCATAAAGCTATCTAATAAAATTAAAAAATAATAAAAATTGGGGGTTCATTAACAATTTTTGCCTTTTAATATCAAATATTCTCTCATCATTTAATTCTAAATAAAACATCCAATTCATTTTAGAATAATTCCCAAAAAATAAATCAATTCCCAAATTGAAACATATAATTAAATTAACAAATTATTAAAACACTGATTATCAATTAATTAAAAAAAATGGCACTCAAATTGAACTATATAAATTAACTAACTAACTATTTAACTATTAACTAACAGACCATGAAAACTTACATTACAACAACATCTATTTTAACTACTTTAATTACTTGTAGCTTGATTATCACAATGTCTATTCCGACTTATGCTAATGCAAATAATAACGTATCTCCTTTGACAACAGAAGTGGATAAGTTACCCAAACCAATCGCACACGATTATACGGGATTTTGTGTTCAAATTCTTGAAACAGATAAAGAATTGACACAAGAACACTCTATTTTCAAACAATTCGGAGACATTAAAATTCAACGTACAGATGGTATAATTTACTATCTAGTAGGTAATTTTAAAGGCATAGACGCTGCACAAAACTATGTTGAC
The DNA here is from genome assembly GCA_937125475.1 of uncultured Saprospiraceae bacterium. Classification (GTDB taxonomy): domain Bacteria; phylum Bacteroidota; class Bacteroidia; order Chitinophagales; family Saprospiraceae; genus CAKZLL01. The sequence continues at coordinate 9,133 of CAKZLL010000305.1, forward strand.
AAAGTAGTAAATTCTCGTTTTCCGAGTGCCATCGTAGCTAGATATAGAGAAGGTGTTCGTATAGATTTAGACGAGTAATTTTCAATTTATTTAAAAAAATTCAATTATCGAACCACAATAGCTATTCTATTCATTTATTATTTAATTGTTTTTAATTATTTAAAAGACCAAATTTTTAATAAGACTACTGCGCTAAGTAAATTTACTACAATACCTTTTAGAGTAAACAATTTGTATTTGGTTCTTTTTCATAATTTGATTTTCAAGAGTTGTCTTATTAAGGCAACTCTTTTTTATTTACTATCTCTAAAAAATGACTATATTTATTCCCATCCCTAAGTTTAGGGACAAGGAAATAAAATATACCAAACCATGTCAACCGTAACCAAATATAGAACCTGTAATCTTTGTGAAGCGCTTTGTGGAGTAGTCGTCGAAGTGAAAGACAATAAGGCAATTTCCATCAAAGGGGATAAAAAAGATCCTTTTAGCCAAGGACACATTTGCCCTAAAGCAGTTGCAATGAAAGATTTGCATGAAGATCCTGATCGTTTAAAATGGCCCATTCAGAAAATTAATGGAGCTTGGAAACAAATTTCTTGGGAAACCGCTTTTGAAACTGTTGCCAGAAAATTGGTTGATATTCAAGAAGAACATGGGATGAATGCCATAGGAATGTATCAAGGAAATCCTAGTATTCATAATTTAGGGACAAGCCTTTTTTCCCCGCTTTTCCTACGTAGTTTAAAAACAATCAATCGCTTTTCAGCTACTTCTGTTGATCAATTAGCACATCATCTCGCTGCGGTTTATATGTTTGGCAATCCAAATCTAATTCCAGTTCCCGATATTAATCGGACCGATTTTTGGATA
>CAKZLL010000306.1 GCA_937125475.1 uncultured Saprospiraceae bacterium
CTACTTATGAATATTTTAATATAGATGGTGATCAAGTTGCTACTTATATTAGTGCTTTGGTTGGTGAGGTAAAATATGAATATAGCCGCTTTGAGGGTTGTGTTATATTTTGTGGCACGGGACTAGATGAAGAAGATCAATCCTATTACGAATTACAAGGTGGAAATTATACTATCACGCTCGATGTCGTTCCAAGAAGCGAAGAAAAAGACGCAGAATATGATTTCGTTGTCAATCTTATAGAAGATTAATTCATTTTTTTAACCACTTATTTTTTAAAAGCCAAGCTATATAACCTATAGTTTGGCTTTTTTTAATAAAAAAAACGGTTTTGAAACTTTTCTTTTTGCTAAAAAGTTATAGAAGCTAAGTGACTTTCTTTAACTTTGCAGCGTTTTATAATCAATGCCCTTGTAGCTCAACTGGATAGAGTGTCAGCTTCCGACGCTGAAGGCTGGAGGTTCGAACCCTCTCGGGGGCACGTTTTTTATGGATGGTAAATTCCTTAATTGGATATTTACCGCTTTTTTTATCAATCAATTTTTGATATTATTCTACTTTAGAAGTTTAAAAATTTGCTATTTAGCCTATTTTTTGTGATATTAGTAGTAAATAACAATTCACATCATTGAAATTTAAAGAGGTCATAACACAAGCCACAGCGCTTATCAATAAAGGCAGATTAGAATGTGCCTTAGATCTTCTTATGTCTCACCTTAAAATTTTAGATAAAAAATCTAAAATTCTCCTCCATCATTTTTCCTTCCGATTGGCTAGTTTTAAGCAAAAAATTATACTTGGTTTTTTGACACCTGAGCAGATTGATGCTTGGGAGAATATATTTTCTTTTTCGCTTCCAAATTCATTATTTCGTTTAAAAAAAAATACATATAGAAATTAGGCAGATTAATAGTCGAGCCACTTGCAGCAAATACATCACTAAAAAAATAACGCCATATAGTAATTATTAAGATGAAAATCAAATAATTATAAAATAATTCTACCGAAAAAAAACAAAAAAATAACATTACAAACAAACAGACTGGTCTATTATCTATGTTTATTCTTTTTTTCTAATCTCTTTACAAAACCAAAACAAACATAATTTTTTCATGTAAAAATATTATTTACAATTATAAAACACCCCAAAAATCACTATTATTATCTGTATATAATAAAACTTATTTTATAACACCATGAAAAAAAGACTAACAGTCTTTGCTGTTCTATGCTTAATCCTCAGCATTCTAGCCGCACTAGGTTTGATTTATTACAAAAAGAATGGTAATCCATTTTCTGGCAATCGCGGCTATGACCGAACGCATCACAATCCTGATGTCACAACCAAACAACAAATTGATGCTATTTTGAATACCTTTGAAAAAGTATCTTATTCGGAAGTCGATAAAACCTACCTAAAAGAAACCAAATCCAATAGAAGTAAATACAAAAAGATGCTCAAAAATGGAACATATTATAAAGTACCAAGCGATAGCATTCTCCACAAAATAGTAGGCAAAAACCGCATTCGTAATTTTATTCCTAAAGATAAATATTACAAATCGCGTAAATCTAGCGATAATAAATATTTGTATTGGCTGTTAGATAAACGGATTTTGTACAAAGTCCTCGCCCTACAAGACGAGCTAGAAAAGCTTGGACACAACCGAAATGCTTTTTATATCCGTTCTGGCTATCGTCATCCGCATTATAATGATAAAATAGGCGGCGCAACTCGAAGCCAACACCTCACAGGAAAAGCCGTCGATATTTCGGTGCAAGACATCAATCAAGATGGGAAATATACCAACGCTGACAAAAAAATCGTACTGAAACTAGCAGAAGATAAAATCATCAAAAATGAAGGTGGAGTTGGTTTATATCCTGGTACAAGATCGGTGCACCTAGACGTGAGAGGACACAAAGCCCGTTGGAACTCTTATAGTCGAAAATAGATAGCACCTTTTTTATATAAGGGAGCGTGCAAAAAATTCAATTTATCCATATTTTAATCATTAAAAGCGATAATTCTACAGTAGACTTTATTCTAAATAATTTTGTATGAGGCTAAATTATCTTTTAACACAAAACCATTTTAGAATAAAGTCTATTGAAAAATAGAAAATAAAAATAAAAAAATTCTATTTTCAGAAAAAAAAAGATATATTCTAGCTCTTCTTAATCACAATAAGGGATTTTTCATAAAACATATTTTTGATAAAAAAGGGCTTAAAACCTAAAAATTGGATTTATTAAACAAATTTGATGCTTAGGCTTTACGATTTTTTCGTCGAAAAGCTCTTCATTTTAACTCAAAAGTATGCTAATAATTCTTTAAGAAAAAGCCCTTTAATCACAACTAAATCTAGAGTTATGAGACCTTATGATGTCTTTGCTAAACGTTTTCGGACTAAAATTAATCAACAAAAAAAGATTGGACTTGAAATTGAAATCCCTATTGTAACGCATACAGGTGAAGCTGTAAATTACAGTATCATTCGGAAGTTATTTCTATTTTTAGAGAAAAAAGGGTTTCAATTAAAAAAAGAGAATCAACAGGTTTATGAAGCCCTTATTTACTCCGATATTGTTAAGGATTACCCAATAACTATTACTACCGACCTAGGATTCAGCACATTAGAAATTATTTTGCCGCCTTGCAATCACTTACATGATGTGGATCAATGTTTTAAAATAACAATAGAATATTTATTGCCATTTGTAAAACAGCAAAATTGCAGGCTTTTAGGCTATGGCATTCATCCTTTTGCACAACCAAGTAAACGGCTATTAGCACCTAAACAACGCTATCGAGCATTGGAAAAAATTTGGAATACAAATACTATTGTCCCAAAACCTATGGGTAATGATGGACATTTATTAACTATTAGTGCAGGTAATCAATGCCATATTGATGTATCTGAAACCGAAGCAATTCAAGCAGCAAATGTATTAAATGCTTCATCTGGGCTTCAAATCGCCTTACAAGCTAATTCTCCTATTTGGCAAGGAAAAAGAGCAAAAAGTTATAAAGCTGTTCGTGAAATATTTTACGATTTTATTTGTGCTAATGCCAAAAAACGTTATGGTATTCCGCCCAAATTTGAAACTTTACGTGGTTATTTTCAATTTATATGTGATCAAAAATTGTTTTTGATCGCGAGAAATAATGAAATCTTACAAGTTTCCGATTATAGTTTTACAGAGTATATTAAACAAGAAAAAGTAACAGTCTCTCGACTTAATGGTGAAAAAATAACTATTGTTCCAGATATAGAGGATCTTTATTATCATAGCACACTTTTTTATTTAAATGCTCGATTAGTACCTAATTATGGTACAATTGAAGTCCGAATGCCTTGCCAACAACCGCCAAAAGATACAATGGTCACAGCCGCATTAAATTTAGGCTTAATGGAAAATTTGGCGGAAGCTGAAAGTTTATTTAATCAATATGATCATACCGTTTGGCAAGAATTAAGATTAGCAGCTACGAAACATGGTTTTCAAGCTCGTTTGTCAAATGGGAAAAGTATTATTCCATTAATTGAACAGCTTTTGGCTATTGCCCAAAAAGGATTGGAAAGCAGAGGATTAGGCGAATCTCATTTTTTACAGCCACTTTTTAAACGACTTGATCAACAACAATCTCCTGCCGATGTTGCAATAGAAATTTTTAATAAAAAAGGTATAAATGGTCTATTAGATGCCGTTTCTTTTACAGAAGAAACACTAACTAACCGTACCAATCAAGCTATTCGACAACCATTATATAACTAAATCACTATGACAGATTCTATATTTTTACAACGAATTCCCGATGAAATTTATACTAAAACGACCTCATTTTTAGCTGAAGAATATCATTTTTTAAATGGAGTAGAGAATGGCGGTCGAATGCGCCTAGCCAATTATTTTGTTGGTATTCCGCGCAGTGTTGCTAATTCCATTATTGATTTTATTCAAGAGATTATCCATAAGAATAGTAATGATGTTTTTCCGAATATGGATGTGCCTGCTGGTTTTGATAGTCAGAATAAGAATTTAACCGATTTTGAAAAAACAGGTCAATTCTCATTTGGTAGTTTCGATATGGCAGTGACTAATAACAAGTTGCAAACCATTGAATTTCAGGGGTTAGCAACTTATCCTTTTACTGCGGCAAAGCTAAATTTATTTATTCAAGATCAACTAGATTTAAAAAATAGTCAAGCTTTTGCACATGATAAATCCGCAACTTGGGACGATTTTCTGAGCATTTATCAACAAATAATGGGTGGAGAAAATCAATCTCCAATCGTATTAACAGATAGAAAATTAGCTACTCAAAAAACTAATTTTGAGTTTTTTGCCACACACAAGGAATTAGGTTTGCCTGTGGAGATTGTTGATATTGAAGCGATTTTTGAGGAAAATAAATCTCTTTTTTATAAAACAGCACAAAACGAAACCAAAAAAATTCAACGATTATATAATCGAATTTTGCCGAATGAAGCAATTTACGATGATCATTATCCTACTGATGCAAAATGGCAATTACGTTATGATCAATCTTACAATGATCTAACATTTATTAATCATCCTAAGCGTTTATTTGAAATCTCCAAGCGACTTTTACCATATTTGGAACATCCTTTTAATCCACCCGCACTAGAGTTAAATCTTGTTGCAGAGGAATTTTTGAATGGTTCATTAGCTTATGCTGATTATGTTTGGAAACACAAAGATGGTGCAGCAGGTTTTAGCCTCTTTTTATCACCGAATGAAGCGATTTTGCAACAATTAACAACAGAAAAAACACTTCACCATTACATTGCACAGCGCAAAATCAATTATAAGATTTTCAAAACGGATGATGGTTTAGAGAAGATTGTAGAACTGAGGTTTATGACGGCGCACACTGAAAATGCGATCAATATTGTCCCGATGGCGCGAATCGGTCATTGTGCCCAAGATGCCAATAATTCAACCATTTATAAAATTCATTTTGGTGATAATAATAAGGAAGGTTATGGATTTGCGCCTGCTTTGATTTTTGATAATTAAAAAGTACAGGCTATTGTTTTTTTGCTTTCGCAAAATAAAAAATAGGAACATGAATAACACGTAATTCAAATAATTACACGTTATTTATGTTCCCATTTTATCATTCTTGAATAAAATAAACTCACGACTATTTTACAAAAGCATTCGTTGTTCATTCAACACACGCCCATTTTGGCAACGTAGAATTTGAGCAGGAAATTTTTCTAAAATAGTATAATCGTGGGTTGCCATCAAAATAGTCACTTTATATTTTTCAGCAATTTCGCGCAATAATAGAATAATTTTGTCGGAAGTATCAGGATCAAGGTTGCCTGTTGGTTCATCCGCTAGGATAAGTTCAGGGCGATTTAATAATGCGCGCGCAATCACAACTCGTTGTTGCTCACCGCCTGACAATTCATAAGGCATTTTTTGCGCTTTAGTTTTTAAACCAACTCGTTCCAAAACATCAGAAATTCGTAATTGGATATCATCTTTTTTCTTCCAACCTGTTGCTTTGAGTACAAATTTTAGGTTTTCTTCTACATTTCTATCCGAAAGTAATTTAAAATCTTGGAAAACAATCCCTAGTTTTCGACGCAAAAATGGAATTTCTTTGCGAGTAATCGCCTTTAAATCAAAATCAACGACTACCCCATTACCATCTTTAAGCGGTAATTCTCCGTATAATGTTTTGAGTAGACTAGATTTTCCACTACCTGTTTGACCAATTAAATAGGCAAAATCGCCTTTATTCAACGATAAATTCACATCATTCAGAATGATTTGATCTCGTTGATAAATTGAAGCGTCTTGTAATTCTAGTACAATACTCATAATATATCAGAAAATTTGAAGGTGTAAGGAGCGTTATTTACTAACAAAGATAAAAATATTGAAGGAAAATTGAACACTATATTATATATCACAACTTTTATTATATCAGATAGTTTAAGTAAAAAAGATACTAGAGCCTTTTAATTGATGACTTAATTTGTATTTTTGCAGTGTTTTATTTAGACCTTGTTTAAATAATAACAAAAAAAGCTAGATATGACATTGTAATACGTTTTGAAAGGAGATAACTTTAAATTTGTAGTTATTCAATCGTTTACTAAAAAAAATTAAAAAACCATGAAAACGACACATATAGTACTTATAGGAGTAATTGCCATTGCAGTTGGCGTTTTGATCATGGCATCTGGCGATATGGGAACATATGAGACATTTGCGGAAGCTGCTAAAAAAGAAGGCACAGTGAAGGTTGTTGGCTATTTATCGAAAGATAAACCAATGGAATACAACCCAGAAAAAGATGCAAATAGCTTTAGTTTTTATATGTCAGACGAAAGCGGAGCAGAAAAGAAAGTCATTTTGAAAGCCGCTAAACCACAAGATTTTGAGAAATCAGAATCTATTGTTTTAACGGGATCAATCAAAGGAGATACATTTGTCGCAACTGATATGTTGATGAAATGTCCTTCTAAATATGTAGAAGAGGAAACTCGTGTGAAAGCCGCGATTTAATCATTGATAATTGAAAATGAATAATTAATATTGTAGCAATTTATTTAAAAAATTGCTGCAATATTAATTATTCGAAAAATATAACTTGTGGAACAAGTAAATTACGTTAACGAACACCTTTTACCTGGTCAGATTGGACATTTTCTAATTTTACTCAGTTTTGTAGGTGGTTTACTAGCAACTTTAGCTTACTATTTTGCTACTCAAAGCCAAATCAAAAATTTGGCAGATGGAGCAGTTTGGAAACGCATTGGTCGAGTGTCTTTTATAACTCATGGATTGAGTGTCATTGGTGTAATGGGCGTGATATTTTTTATCATGATCAATAAATATTATGAATATTGGTACGCGTATGATCATGTTTCCAACAACCTTTCGATGCGCTATATTTTCTCTGCTTTTTGGGAAGGGCAAGAAGGCAGTTTCCTACTTTGGATGTTTTGGCATGTGATTTTAGGATTTGTTCTAATTGTCAAAGCAAAAGAATGGGAAACCTCAACTTTAGCAGTTATTGCATTAGTACAAACGTTCCTTGCCTCGATGATATTAGGCTTGTATTTTGGACCTGATGACCTAAAAATCGGTTCAAATCCACTTGTTTTAGTTCGTGATGTACAAAATATTCCGCTTTTTGATAATCCAAATTATATCATTCAGGACGGGCAAGGTTTAACGCCTTTGCTCCAAAATTACTGGATGACCATTCACCCGCCGACCTTATTTCTAGGTTTTGCGAGTACAATCGTTCCTTTCGCTTATGCGATTGCAGGACTTTGGACGAATCAACACAAATCTTGGATCAAACCGATGTTGCCTTGGGCTTTATTTTCGGGTGCGATTTTAGGATTAGGTATTTTGATGGGTGGTGCTTGGGCTTACGAAGCATTGAGTTTCGGTGGTTATTGGGCATGGGATCCAGTTGAAAATATGTCTTTAGTACCTTGGTTGGTCTTGGTTGCGGGCATTCATACCGCATTAGTTTCCAAAAATACAGGTTATTCGATCAAAACTACTTATCTATTCATGTTGCTTACTTTCGTGATGATTGTCTACTCGACTTTCTTGACACGAAGTGGTGTTTTGGGTGATACGTCGGTGCATGCCTTTACAGAAATGGGCTTAGAATGGCAATTAGTCATCTTTTTAGCTACTTTCTTAATTTTGTCGATTGCTTTATTAATTTCAAGACGCAAATCCATTCCTTCCCCTAAAAAGGAAGAATCGGCTTATTCTAAAGAATTTTGGCTGTTTATTGGTGCTTTGGTACTCATTTTTTCATCGGTACTCATCACTTTCACGACTTCCATTCCTGTTTATAATAAGATTGCGACCTTTTTTAATGCGAATGCAGAACAGCTTTCGCCTCCGACAGATGTTATTGCACATTATAATAAATATCAAATCTGGATTGCAGTAATGATTGGTTTATTATCTAGTATTGCGCAATTTTTGAGATATAAAGATGCAAAAGGCTTTGCGTCAAAATATATGAAAAAAGCTACTACTCATTTGGTTTTAGCTGCAATTGTTGCTATTATTTTTACTGCATTAGCTACTCAGGTTATTAATATTAATGCTTGGCAATATACGATTTTGATGTGGGCGAGTTGGTTCACTATCTTTGCAAATGGCGATTATTTGGTTTCTATTATCAGAGGAAAAATCAAAATTGCTGCCTCTCCTATTGCTCATATTGGCTTTGGAATAATGATCCTTGGAACGATGGCTTCGGGCTTGAATAAGGATGTAATTTCTGCCAAAACATTGATGAATGTTGATTTGATAGAAGGATTTGCGGCAGAAGATGCAGGCGAAAATGTCTTATTACGTAAAAATCTCCCTACTCAAATGGGCGATTATTTAGTAACATATACCAATGATACGACCAAAGGACAAAGCCGCTTTTTTAGTATTAATTACAAACGATACAGCGACGATAAGAAGCTTTTAGAGGAGTTTGATTTAGAACCGAATATTTTATACGATCGACAATTCTCAAAAATAGAAGCGTCAAATCCTTCTACTAAACATTACGTTCATCGCGATATTTTTACTCATATTTCCGCATTACCGAAAGCAGAAATGGAGCCGCGATTTGCTAAAGAATTAGAAGATAGTTTGAAATACTTGCCTTATACGATTAGCTTAGGCGATACAATACAAACGCAAAATTATCAAGTTGTTTTCAATGGATATAATGCAAATCCAGTCAATTCTTACTATCGCCCGAAACAAGGTGATGTAGCAAGAGGCGCGAAATTAATGGTTCAATTAGCTAATTCTGATAGCTCTGCTACTTGGAAAGCTATGCCGATTATGCTACGACGCGGCGAAAGTCAATACGAGATAGCAGACAAAATTCCTGAATTAAAATTCAAAGTCAAATTTGCGGCAAAACATTTTGAGCAAGAAAGAGACTTAAACTATAAAGAATACCGATTTAAAGTAGGCGAAACTGCTACAATTGGTAAATATGAAGTAACTTATGAAGGTATTGAGCGCGAGATTGATCGAGCAAAATATGGCGGAGTAAGTGAAACAGCAATTGGTGCGCGTTTAAAAATCGTTAATACGGAAACGGGCGAAGATACGATAGCAGTACCGATTTATTATTTGGATGTAGAAAGAAGCCAACAATTCAATATTCCAGAAGAAATTCGTTCTTGGGGATTGAAGTTTCAATTTGCTTCGCCAGATCCGAAAACAGAAAGTATTCAGCTTTTCATAGCAGATAATTTACCAACAGAAGAAAAAATCATTGTTGAAATTGCAGAAAATGCCTTGCATGATTATGTCGTGATGCAAGCGATTGTTTTCCCTGGTATTAATTTGTTTTGGATAGGTAGTTTATTGATGTTATTAGGTTTAGCAATGGGTATGTGGCAGCGTCGCAAAGCTATTGTTAGTGCTGATAGTTAATATTTATATCATTTTTTCTACAAAACAAAAAGGCTTAACTTTGATCGAAAAGTTAAGCCTTTTTGTTTTGTAAAGCTATATGCCTCAAGAAATAACACTTAAACCTTTATTCTCTTTCAAGGTTAAAAATGAGGTAGTTCATAGATAAAAGCAGGATGAACACTAATTTTTTTGTTTTTTTGTATTAGACTTTTTAATTTAATTTGAAATGTATAAAAATAAAACGCTTCAATTGAGCGATCTTAGTTTTGAGCCAACAACGATTGGCTGGCGCAGTCCTTCTAATTTAGCCATCGTTAAATATTGGGGAAAATATGGCGTTCAATTGCCGCGCAATCCTTCGATTAGTTTGACCCTCCAAAACGCTTATACCGATACGACGGTCACTTACGCACCTAAAACTAATCCATCAAATGAGATAGAAATTGATTTCTTTTTTGAAAATAAGCCTCAACCTGCTTTCAAAGCTAAGATTGTTAAATTCTTGTCTAGCATTACGGATATTTTTCCCTTCTTATTACAAATCAAATT
>CAKZLL010000307.1 GCA_937125475.1 uncultured Saprospiraceae bacterium
CCTTGGCCTACTTCTTCAAGCTAGTCTGGATCAACAAGGTTTGGATACTATTCTTGATTATGATGTAATGAATACAGCAATGCGCGAATCTCGAAAAGATACTGCACAAATGAAAACCATTGAGGCGAATGTCGTGATGAGTGCTTATCAAGATAAAATTGCGCAAGCTAAAAATGCTGCATTAACAGCAGAAGGCACGGCATTTTTAGCTGCAAATGCTAAGAAAGAAGGCGTTAAAACCACTGCTTCAGGACTTCAATATAAAGTTCTTAAAGCTGGTAATGGCGCAAAACCAACCGCAACTAGTAAAGTAACGGTTCATTATGAAGGAAAACTATTGAATGGAACTATTTTCGATAGTTCTTATAAACGTGGTGAAACCATTTCTTTCGGACTAAATCAAGTTATCCCAGGCTGGACAGAAGGTTTACAATTAATGAATATTGGCTCTAAATATGAGTTTTATATTCCTTACAACTTAGCTTATGGCGAGCGTGGAGCTGGAAAAAATATTCCTCCTTATTCTACTTTAGTTTTTGTAGTAGAACTATTTGGAATAGAATAAGTCTCTAATTAATAATTGATAATGGATAATTGATAATTGATAATTGATAATGCCTAAGTTGGCGCAGTTATTAATTGATAAGAATAATTGATAATTAAAAAAGGCGAATGCTATATTTAAGGCACGCCTAAAAACACGATTAATGGAAAATCAGAAAGAAAAATTAAGTTATGCTTTAGGAATGTTTTTACATTCTAACCTAAAAAATCAGAATTTCAACGATTTAGATTATGATGTACTAGCTCAATCTATGAAAGATAATGAAGCTGGAGCAAGTATGATGACGCCAGAAACGGCTAATGGGTTTATTCAAGCTTATCAACAAGAAATCCAAAAAGTAAAAGCAGAAGCAGGACAAAAGTTCTTAATTGAAAATGCTAAAAAAGAAGACGTTACAACTACTGCAAGTGGCTTACAATATAAGGTGTTAAAAGCTGGAAATGGAGGCGAAAAACCAACTGCGGCTAGTAATGTAACAGTTCATTATGAAGGGCGTTTATTGAGTGGAAAAGTATTTGATAGCTCTTACAAACGTGGTGAAAAGATTTCTTTCGGTCTTGGTCAAGTGATCAAAGGTTGGACAGAAGGCGTTCAATTAATGGAAGTTGGAGCACAATATGAATTCTATATTCCTTATAATTTGGCTTATGGCGAACAAGGTGCTGGAGCAGATATTCCTCCTTTTGCTACTTTGATTTTCGTAGTAGAATTATTTGAATTTAAGTAAATTGCTTACTTTATTGCTAAAATGTTTTAGTAATTCAGTAAGAGAAATAACAGATTTGTGTTAAAAGTCTTCTATCACTTTTGTAAGTGATAGAAGATTTTTATTTTTATGATTTGTAAATGAGAAAATAAGAGAAAACTAAAAATATTTCTACGTGAATGAACAACAGCCTGTTGCTAGAAGGCGCTTCCTCCAATTGATTGGTGCTGGTGCTATTACTCTATTCACCCTTAATCCTTTGTCGCTTTTCGCTCAGAAAAATGCTGATTATGTTACTCAATTAGAGCTTATCGACGGCATCAAAAATTATTGTCGTAAAAAATTGGGCATGCAATTAGGCTCTCATTTCTATACCAACTGGGAAATGAGTGAAGGCTTATTATATTATGTCTATGTCTCAAAATCAGATGAAGTTCGTGTACCAGAGGGCGTAGATCAATTTTTATATTTTGGTACTAATGTGAGGGCGGCTCGACAATTTTCGGATAGTTATGAAGCCAAAGGCTTTCATACTTTAGTCTATCGAACAGCAGGTACTTCTGCAACCCTTCTCAACAAAACACTGATGAGCTACCCTATGGATGCCATCGCTGTAATTGTTTTTCATGAGGCGCTTCACGTTCATTTACGAATTAATCGACGAACTATTCCACTATCTATTGAAGAAGCAGCAGCGGATGTATTAGCAAAATACATTTCTATCGATTATCGAAAAATAGAAGATAAAATTAATCGTAGAAAGCTCAATCGCACGCTAAAAACTATGGAGCGAATTTATAAAGTTGTCAATACTAATTCCGAAAAATTATCAAAAGAGGGTAAAGAACAAGAATTAATTTTTAATAAATCTTATAAGAAAATTAAAAAAATTCTACGAAAAAGTAATATTTATCAAAAAAATCGCTTCTCTTATCCTGTTAATAATGCCTTTTTTATACGCAATAATTATTATTCTAAATATTATTTTGAATTAAAACAATTATATAAACGTTTGGACGAATCTCCGACACGAATTATCAAATGTGTTGCTAATATACCAGAAGAGTTAGACGAGGCATTATCGCGAATTCGAGCTAAGAACAACGAAAGAGCATAATTCAAATGAAAAAAATTAATAATTTAACATTTTCTTAATACTTCCTTCATATCCATTGATAAACAAAGACTTATCTACTACTGCCCTATGCAGTTGTGGCGTAACACGTCTTTGCCACCTATTTTTATTATACCATCCTTTGTAACAAATAATCAAAAGCCCTCGTTATTCAAATCGAAACTATTAAAATTATTAAAACAATCAATTTTTTTCACACACACCAAAATTTACAATAGACTATGAAAAAACTTTTGTTAATTCTAGCTTGTTTTTTTACGCTGCAAGCAGCAAATGCCCAAATTGTAGGGCTCAAATTAGGCGTAAATACTTATGATGTATCTCCACAGGATGTTAATATTCCTCAAAATGGGACGGATGATTTTGTACTTAAATTAACAGATGCAGGTTATGGACTGCATGGAGGCGTATTTGTTCGGGTACCAGTAGGAAATTTGTATGTACAAGGTGATGTATTATTGTCTTCTTCTAGCATGAGCTACACACTAGACAGTGCGAATGCTCAACAAATATTTGCTGATAGTAAAACCTTTGTTAATCTAAATGTACCGATTGTTGTGGGTTATACTATTTTCGATTTATTAAGAGTAAACGCAGGTGTTGTTGGAAGTTATACGCTTAACAATCAAAGTGACTTATTTAGTAGTGCCGATTATTCTAGTACTTGGAACAATATGACTTGGGGCTATACATTAGGCGCAGGTGTTGATTTTAGAAAATTTACAGTAGATGCCAGTTTTCAAGGCGCAATCAACAAATTTGGAAATGAAGTTACCGTAAGTGGGAATTCTTATGAATTAGATTCACGTCCAACAAGTTTTGTTATTTCTCTAGGTTATAGACTTATTGGGGATTAAGACGATTCATTAAATATTAAATAAGAAAAGCCAGTGTTATCTCAGTATGACACTGGCTTTTATATTATATTTGCACTTTTTAGAATCATTATATCTTATAATACATATCCAATGAGATTTTTAATTGTTGCTCTTTTTTTAATAATTGGAAGTACTACTCTAAAGGCTCAAGCCTTAGGTCTTAGAATTGGTCGAGGTTGGACGATGATGCGTGCTGATACATTAATCATCAAAAATACCAATCAAATAGATACTTTTCAAGTAGCTTTAGAAAAAGGAGGACGCAACATTTATGCTGGTCTTTTCTTCCGACTTCCTGCAGGACCTATTTATTTTGAAATAGAGCCAATGCTTTCTTCCTTTGAATACAGAACTCGATTAGAGGATCTACAAGAATGGAATGGCGGTTCGATTATGAAACGAGAACGATTTACCGCAATTGAAGTAAGTGCAGGTATTGGTTTTGTTTGCTGGGAAACACTACGATTTCAAGGTGGAATAACTGGACAATTATGGACAAATTACATTTCAGAAATACAGGCTTTCACTCCTGAATATCAAAATGATTGGGATAAAATTGTACAAAGTTATTATGCTGGAGTAGGATTAGATATTGGCAATGTAACACTTGACTTTCAGTATGAAAGTACTTTAAATGGAATTGGTGATAATATGACATTTTTTGGTCAACCTTATTCCTTGAATGCGAATAGACAACGATTAACTATTAAAATAGGCGTTATAATAGTTGGGGCAAAGTAAGATAATTGTTTAGAGATTGTTTGATTGTTAAGTTAGTTTCTATTAAAATTTCACAAAACAATCAAACAATTGAAAACAATAAGGCTTGATCAAATAATCAAGGCAATTTTAAAAAACTAATTGTTTTTTCACTTTATCTTCAAACCATCTTAATGGCACTTGTGTTTTATCGCCTGTTTGTGTATCGCATTTAAAAAATAGGAAGTATAATTCTAGATTTTCTCCTAATTTTTTAAATAATTTGTTTGTACAATACCCTGATAATTCCACACTTTGATGGTTAGCAAAAGCTCTCCAACAATAATAAGCATCATCGTGCCATTCAATGACATCCAAAACAGCTTGATCAGAAATGTACTGTTCTGCAAATTGACGCGCCAAAACAGCGTGATGTTTTGACCAATCTCTAGGAAAATCAATCACTTCTTGATATTTAAAAGAATCATGAATGATAGTGATTAATCTCAATTGCTCGCGCATAGTTGCGGAGGTTGTCAGGCGATCTACATTTTCCAACACTTCTTTTACATGATATAGAACTTTGCCTTCAGGGTGTCCTTTTCGTGGTTTGCCCCATAGCAATCCTTTTCGTAATTCTGGTGCTTGCAAAATAAGCCGTTCTAGTGTCGTTTCTGGTTGGATTAAATTCTTAATTCGGTTTTCTTTAATTGTATTCATCTTGTTAAAAAATTCTGCTTTTCTATTTATATATATAACGAGTATTACTAAAAAAACGTTTCATATGTCATGGAAATATTATAATTACAAGTTATATTATATTTTTTCGCTTTTCAAGCCAAAAACAATAACTTCACCTTTTCTTAATTATCTCTTACGATTTTATTAATAATTCTATACCTTTAGAGGTATAAAAAATGAATGTGTACTTAATTCATAAGGTTTTTTAAACAAATTCATATTTATTTTCTGGTTTTTAGCAAAAAAATTAAATCTATATCATGGCAACTGCATCAAAATCTACTTTGTCTACTACTGACGGGCTTCAATTACATAGCAAATCGTGGAAAGTCAAAAAGCCTAAAGGTGTTCTTTTATTAGTTCATGGTTTTGGAGAACACATGGATCGTTATCAACATGTTGCAGCTTTTTTTAATCAGAAGTCTTTCGATTTTGTGGCTTATGATCGCCGAGGGCATGGCATATCAGAAGGACAAAGAGGGCATTTACCTAGTTTAGAACAAGAACTTGTGGACTTAACTTTACAACTCAAAAAAGTACAAACTCAATACCCTAATTTACCTATCTTCTTATATGGTCATAGTCAGGGTGGAAATTTTGCATTGAATTATTTACTTAGAAAAAAACCTAATGTAACAGGCACAATTATCACTAGTCCTTGGATTACGCTGACTACCGAGCCACCAAAACTGTTAATCACAATTGGTAAATTATTACATAAAATACTTCCTAAAGTCAGTAATAAAGCCGAAGTTGGAGAACTTTCTCGTGATCCAGAAGTAGGTAAAAAATATGCTGCTGATCCTTTAGTACATGGTAATATTACACTCAGAGCAGGAAATGAAACGATTGAGGCAGGAAAATGGCTCGCTAATTATAACAAAAGTATTGATACTCCGCTTCTATTGATGCATGGAACAGGTGATTCAGTAACGAACTCAAAGTCAAGCCAAGCCTTTTATCACAACACCAATAAAAGCATTGATTTCAAAACTTGGGATGGTTTTTATCATGAGTTGCATAATGAGCCAGAACAAAAAGAAGTTTTAGAATATATGTATCAATGGATTATCAATAATAAATAAATTGTATCAAACACAATCTTGTAATCCTAATTTACAAGATTGTGTTTGATACAAATAGCCAAAAAATATTAAATATGAGTAAAGAAATCTTAGATGACATTCAATTCACGCCTTCTATACCTCTAAAAAGGCATCGTCCGCTTGCCATTATTCTAGAAGTAATTCCACTTATTCTTTTTACAATCGCTTTATTTACTGGGGCTTGGCGAGGCATTATTCTAAGTTTTGTTACTTTGGCTGCCATATATCTATTTGGTGGTTGGTATATTTTCAAAGCAGATAAATATAGAACCCAAGACATCATTTTTGTTGAATTAGTCGTAATTTTCTCTGTGATTCCGCTATTATCTGCTCTTTTATATAAAATTTTAAGCTGGCCTGGAGCCAACGAGATGCTTTATGCCGCATCTTATCTTTTCATCTTTTTATTTATTGTTATCTGTTTTTGGTATTATAAATACAAAAACCGACCTTTAGAATGGCGATTAAGTATCAAACTATTGATTCGTGTTTTTATCTTACTAGCATTTAACCTTTTTGTAGGTGTTTTTTTATAAAAAATTAAAAGAACATTTGGTTAAAAAAAATAACTATTCATACCTATTTTTAATTGATAATATTCCTTTCTAACCACTATATGTTAAAATTTATCTAAAAAAAGAGGGGTATATATGTTGCTTTACTTACTTTTGAGCGTTGTATTCGATAAATATAGAATACGATCTTATATTTATTCAATTAAAATTGCCAACAAAACTCAATTTATGAAACGACATTTTATACTATGCTTATTTTTAGCAATGACTTTTTCTATAACCGCACAAGACAGCTATCAGTTTAAAGTAGATTTAAACAATGTAAAAGACGATAAATTAAGCGTTTCGCTTATGGTTCCAGAGGCAGCAAAAAAAGATAACGCCAAATTCCAAATTCCTAAAATCATTCCTGGAACTTATGCTATCTATGATTTTGGTCAATATGGCTCTAATTTCAAAGCATTTGATAAAGACGGTTCAGAATTAACTGTCAAAAAAACCGATGTAAATACATGGGAAATTCCTGCGGGAAAAAACCTTAATCGGATTTCTTATCAAGTAGAAGATACTTGGGACACAGACCTTGTTGCTAAGTTCAGTAGTGATTTTGTATTCGAACCAGCAGGTACTAATTTTCAAAAAGATACTAATTTTGTTTTTAATATCAATGGTCTTTGTGGCTATTTCAATGGTTTGGAACGTGCGCCTTTTTATGTAGAATTTGATCGACCAGAAGGGCTTTTTGGTGCTACCGCATTAAAAAGAACTGGCGGAGATAAAGATACAGATATTTTTTATGCACCAAATTATATGGATTTGCAGGATGGTCCAATTATGTATAGCAAACCCGATACTGTTATGTTAAAAGTAGGGAATGCTGATGTAATGATTGCTAATTATTCGCCAAACGGCAAAGTGACAGCAAGGGATATTGCAAAAGATGTTGAGCCAATACTTCAAGCACAAAGGGCTTATCTTGGTGGAACGTTGCCTGTTGATCATTATGCTTTTATCATTTATTTGTCGAATAGTTCTAATTCAGGTAGTTTTGGAGCATTGGAACATTCTTACTCCTCTTTCTATTTCTTACCAGAAGCAGAGCCTGCTAATATTTCTCAAATGGTCAAAGATGTAGCAGCTCATGAATTTTTCCATATCGTAACACCATTGAATATTCACTCGGAAGAAATTCATTACTTTGATTATATCAATCCGAAAATGTCGGAACACCTTTGGATGTATGAAGGCGTGACAGAATATTCGGCTGGTCATGTTCAAATCAAGCATGGTTTGATGACTATTGAGGATTATTTAACGGTATTGGAAGGCAAAATGCGCAATTCTGCTAATAATTACAAACAAACTTTACCATTCACAAAAATGAGCCGTCTTTGCTTACATGAGCATAAGGATCAATATGGTAATGTTTATGAAAAAGGTGCATTGATTGGTGCGTGTGTTGATATTTTAGCACTCAAGAAATCAAGAGGAAAACGCGGCATTCAGCACTTAATGCGCACGTTATCAAAAGATTATGGAAAAGAACAGCCATTTAAAGATGATGAATTATTCAAAAAAATTGGTAAAATTTCAGGTAGAAAAGTAAAAAAATTCTTATACAAATATGTAGATGGACCTCAAAAATTACCTTTAGAAAAAATCTTTAAAATTGTAGGTATTAATTATTATCCTAAACGTACCAAGAAAATGTTATCCCCTATCGGTGGATTAGGTCAGAAAAGTATTGGCTTTGATGGTACTAATTTCTTTGTAAGAAGTGGAGATGGTTTAGATGATTTTGCTACTAAAAATTTAGGACTAAAAGTCGGTGATAAAATCCTTAAATGGGGCGGTGAAGATCTAAACATTCAGAATATTAATCAAATCATTGGTACTTATATGCAATCAGTCAAAGAAGGCGATACCCTTGCAATGACTGTTTTTAGAGATGGAAAAGAAGTCGAATTATCTACGAAAGTAGTTAAAATTGATAAAGACGTTGAACATGTCCTTGAACTCAACCCTAATGCTAGCAAAAAGCAATTGAAATTGCGTAAAGCATGGTTAGGTGATTATAAAACAGAAGCGGATCAACCAGCAGGTGATTCATAAATCATCTAAAATTATTTTAAATTTGTTTTAGATTCTTTGGTAGTTTTATTACTACCAAA
Source organism: uncultured Saprospiraceae bacterium (assembly GCA_937125475.1). Taxonomy (GTDB): domain Bacteria; phylum Bacteroidota; class Bacteroidia; order Chitinophagales; family Saprospiraceae; genus CAKZLL01. Next base: position 8,517 of record CAKZLL010000307.1, read on the forward strand.
GAATTTTTTTTAACTAAAAATAATGGCTTATGCCTCTTTTAAAATCATTACTTTTTTATACATTAATTACTTTTGTGTTATTGAATGTTTGCTGTACTCCCCTCATTACCAGTACTAATAGCACGCTGACAAATCCACCTAAATCAGCATCAATAGATCAAGTTGAAGAAAAAATAGAAGCTCCTAAAATTGAGCAATTGACTGAGAAGCCCTCACAAAAACTAACAGACAAAGAAGATAATAACATCTATACAATAGCCGAAGAATTACCTGTATTTCCTGGTTGTGAAAATCTCACTTCAGAAAATGAAAGAAGGTCATGTACAGAAAAAGCATTAGTACAATTTATATATCAGAACCTAAGATATCCAGTAAAAGCAAGGAAAAAAGGAATTGAAGGAGTAGTTATTCTTACATTTGTTATTTCTAAAAAAGGTTACGTTAAAGATATAACTATTGTTCAAGACATTGGTGCTGGCTGTGGAGATGAAGTAAAACGAGTTGCCTCATTAATGAATTATATGCCCAAGCAATGGCGACCTGGCAAACAGAGAGGTAAGAAAATTTTTGTTAAATATACTCTACCAATTAGATTTAAACTCTAAGAATATTATTTTTTATAAAATATCTTTTTGTTTTTTTATAAAGAAAATTTTTATCTTTAACTAGGTTCTTAGTTAAAGATAAAAATCATCATATGAAAAATTCATTTTTATCAATCTCTTTAATTGGCTTATTTACTTTATTTTTCTATTCTTCCAATCAGAAAACAATCGTGCCCGAAATCGAATTAGAAAACACTTATATTAATCTAGGTGTAATAGAAAATGAAAGCGATGCTATTCGTGAAATTTCTTTCAAAAACATTGGAGATAAGCCCTTAATCATTTATAATATAAAATCTGACTCTGAACATCTTACCACAAAAGCTCCTCTACAAAAGCCGTTGCAACCAAATGAAACGGGGGTTATTACAATAAAATATGATATTAATAAAATTGGAAGATTTAGCATAAGATTAAGAGTAAAAACAAATATTAAAGGCACAACTATCGTATATATTAGCGGATATGTAGTTAATAAAAATCCAAGACAAGAACCAATAGATACACTCAAATTAGCACCTCAAACTAATCCAATAAATTCACAAATTAGATCTAAATCTATAATCATTGACTACGGAATAGTAGAACAAAATAGCGATCCTAAACGTGAGCTTTTTTTTAAAAATATCGGTGATGAACCTTTAATAGTAAGAAGCCTTAAATCTAGTTGTGGATGCTTGGTTGGCAGTTTTTTTCCTCGTGGTATTTTATTTTCCAATAAAAAAGGCATGATCACCGCAAGATACGACACCAAAAGAATAGGTAAGATTAATAAAACCTTAACGCTTAGGACGAATGCAGGAACTTCTATTATCAGAGTTAAAGGAGAAGTCATTAAAAAACAAACAACAGAGCAAGAAGAAGCACCAATAAATATACTCGAATTAAAGCCACAAGAAACTAAATTCGGTCGAGAAATCTATTTAAAAAGTAAGTCAATTGATTATGGTGTAGTTAAATATGGAGGAAATCCAGTTCGGAAAATTCCTTTTAAAAATATTGGTGATAAACCGTTGGTCATTAAAGATGTTAGAGCAAGTTGTGGCTGTCTCATAGTGAGTTATAATCCAACAACGCCTCTACAACCTAATGAAACAGGTATGATAACTGTTAGATATGATACCAAAAGAGCTAGATCAATTAATAAATCAATCACATTAGTGACGAATGCAGGTCGTTTAATGATCAGAGTAAAAGGCTGGGTCATGCCTAAAAATGCGACACAAGTCCAAATAGATTCTGCTCAATTAATTGCTCAACAAATTAAAACTGGACCCAAAATCCAATTTGAAGATCGCAATGTTAATTATGGTATAATTTCCCCAGATTCAATCATCTTGCGAGTACTAAAATTTAAAAATATCGGGCATCAACCATTAAAAATCACAACAATAGAAAAAAATGATAAAGATAATCCTTACTTAATTCGCATTGACAAAAAAACTATTCTCCCTAATGAAACAGGCGAGATTATTATTCAATATAATCCGAAAGACTTAGGTAAATTTAGCCATTATCTCTCTATTAAAACCAATGAACGCTATTCAACTATCTTTAATAAATATCTCTATCGAACTTATTCAATTAATATAAGAGGCTTTATTCGGGAAGAATAAGTTTCTATTTTTATTTAAAATTAAAAAACATGAAACCAATCAATTTTCATAATAAAACGTTTCTTTTAGTTGATAATTCTGTCAATGGAAAAGTGACTAATAAAACCATTTTTAAATATCAACAAGCAGGCGATTTAGTGACGGCTGATTATTTTGGTGGAACTATTCGGTATGGAAAAATCATTGCACAACTTGAAGGCAGTCAATTAAATATGCTGTATCAATGCCTAACAACAACAGGAGAATTAAAAGCAGGAAAAGCAATCGCTCAAGTTACCTTTAATGAAAATGAAAAGATGAAACTTGTCTTAAATTGGCAATGGTTAGGAGGTCAACAACAAAAAGGCATTTCTGAATATATTGAGCAATAATTATAAGAATATGCAAAACATCGCCTTTATTTTTATTTACATAGAACATAACAGTTCTTTTTAATATACTTAAATATTTGTATGTTAATTAATAATTTTTTCATATCTTAGTCTTGTTCTTACAAACATTATGATTTTAATGATATTAAAGAGTAGAAAGATTATATAGATTTAATTTTGTTAAGTACTTAACTTACAACATAATTAAAGTCTATTTCAAAATGAATAATTAATTTTTTCATATAAACTTTACTATTATGAGTACAGAAAAATTCCCTTGTACAGTACATGCTAAACTACCTAGAGATACACCTACATCAGGACAAAGATGGCAAACCTCTGGAATTGTTGTTCGTTCAGGTGAGCAAGTTAGTGTCAAATACATAGATGGCTTATGGACTGCTAATCCTGCAACAGGAATGGTAACGGCTGCTGGAAATAGCCAATATAAAGCTAAATCAGGTTATGCTTTACCTGGCGCTAATGAAGGTGCTTTAATTGGCAGAATTACAGATAATAATGGCAGTTCTGATCCATTTTTAATTGGATTAAGTGGTAATGTTCCTACTAATCGAGAAGGTTATCTCGAATTTGTTATCAATGATGATATGTGGGGCGAATACGGAGATAGTTTTGCTGACAATAAAGGCTCGATTAATGTTATGGTCAGTGTTACAAGATAAGCTTACTTAAAGATTTATGGAAGTTGTGTATTCTATTTGAATGCACAACTTTTTTTGTATACGTCTAGTCTTAAAATAAAAACCATCTCAAATATCAATTAATTTGAGATGGCTTTTATTATAAATCAAAATAATTTCTATCCACTATAATTATACCATGTAATAGAGATTCCAGCATCATTATAGTCTTCCATACTAGAATTAGAAGGTGTATCTTCTGCTACAACGGTTAGGGTATGTACAAACTGTTTACCTCCTGTTGAAACATTAGCATAAGACCAAGCTAATTTAGTAGGTTTATTTGTTGTTTTGTTTAATACTTCAATTGTCCAAGTATCCGAAGAAGAAGTCCCTGTACCATAAACCATCGAATTTTTACCATCCGTGGTTTTAAGGACTTGAAATGTATTATGTTTATTTTTATCGAAAGTAAATGAGGTCTTGCCATTAGAAACCGTTACAGTCAAATAATCCCATGCTTGTGTAATAGTAGTGACTGTAAAAACTTTATTTGAACTACCAGTCAATTGGACTTTAAGGTTTCCCTTGCTTCCATTAGTAGCACTATCTTGCATATTAACATTAGCTGAAGATGCCATAATTAATTGAATTTTTAAATTTAATGTGAATAAAATAAGAACTTGATAAAGCTCTATTTATCAAGACAAAAGATAAGAAACTAATTTAAAAATTAAATTTCTTTGTGTTTGTACCAAGTAATGATAAGTGTTAAATCATTATAATCATTATCAGAAGAATCTTCACAAGTAATAACACAAGTAGAGGAGTAAGCAGTATTTCCAACCTCAGTATCTACAACAGATGTCAAGATTTTATTCTGGTCAATTAAACCATTCCAACTAGTTAATTTAATAGTATAAACAGCGTCTTTTTCAAGTGCTATTAAGGCATACATATTTGGAAGGAAAGTCAACTTACCACCTGTATTTGGAAGTCCTTTTATTGTACTTCCTTTTGGCATAGTCGTTGGGTTAGAAATGGTCACCGAAGTATCACCAGCAGTTTGTTGAAATGCATAAGCATAAGCCATACCTCCAACATTGTTAAAAGTCACATTTACAGTTCCTTTGTCTACAACTGTAGCTGTCATTGCATTAGCCATAATGAGAATTTTATATAGTTAAAAAATAATTTATTTTACAATTATTAAATGTGTATATAATGGAGTTTAGATTGCTAAAGAATCTCTAATTTATTACTTTTCTTTTTTATTACACATATTAAATATATAATAAACATATAATATGTTTTTCAATTATTATGCATAGGAATAAGAATTTTTAGTCTTATTAGGGAAGAAATATCCTTCGCAAGAGTTCTATTCATTTTTATAGATAGGTGAACTACTTGCATTAGTGTTTTTTTACCATCAAAAGTATGTAGGAAAATTAATTTTTGCATATTTATCTTATATGCTCCTTTTGAAGTACTAAGTAGTATTTCATTATTGTTAAGCTTCGTCACTTCCGTTTCCTTATTCCAAACTAAATATTGAGGAATGACTGAATTTTGGAAAGTATCAAGAAGTCTAGTAATTTCTCTATTTTTTTCACTAATATCTTCCCCCATAATTTCTAAGTATTTTTCGGGAGTAAGCGTCTCAATTAATTGATAAGCAGCTTTATAAAATTCAATTTCAGAACCTTGCCAACCCGCCCAAAGCGATTTATATTTTTCCTCATTGATTATTTGATTTTGGTCGTCAGCTCTAAGGGCTTTGTTCCCTTGCCATTCATCAACAAAAGGATGTGAACAACCTAATGTTTTTGCTGCATATTGTGCTAATTTTTTTTCTGTTCTTATCAGATACTTGTCCAATTTTTTCCAAAACTTTTGTCCATCATCTCCGCCTACAGAAAAACAAAAGTGCGTAGAACAACAATGTTCTCTATAAGCCCAAGTCGTACAATTCCCATTATCATAAAAAGGACAAAGTAAGGTTTCATTTTCTTTTTGCGTCTTTGGACTATTTTCTTTAAACTTTGTAGCTTTTTCAAATTTTCTATACCAAGCAGGTTTCCTAAGACCATAAGGGCTTATTCCTTTTTTAGCTGCGATTAAAGCAATTGCTCTTGCTCTTCCCTCTTGTAAAGAAGGTCTTTCATCCATTAATAATCCTCCTAAAAGATAGTTTGGCAATTGAGCATAATAGACACAACATTTTGTATTAACAAAATAATTGTTAATATTTTTCTGAACAATACAATTATTACAAGTTGCTATACTTTCTTTTGGAACAGGTTCATGAATAAAACTAGGAAGAAAATGATGATAAAGAGCTGGTATTTTATTCTTTATTTGATGCATCCTAAAAAGATAATATTATGAGAATAATTGTTATTTCATTAACATTACAGGGCGAACAAAAAGTCATAATCATTATATGTAAATATTTGATTATCAAAACGAATTAAAATTTGATATAAAAATAGCTTTTTGTTAAAAAGTCTACTTGAAAGGCTTTAACAATCAAAAACAACATAATTATAAAAAAGGCTTTTCGTTCCCCCTATTAGCATTATTAAGAGCCTGAGTAAACAAAAGCACCACCTCCTGTAAGGAGCCCCTCTGTTCCTCCCATCTTGCTGCCTGAATTAGTTTCATTTCCACCTAATGTAGTAATTTGAGGTGCTTTCCATTCCTTTTTAGATACTTTATTTTTCATGATTTTTTTTTAAAAGTTTTTTAATTAATGAATATCAAAGATATATTAAATAATGTTTAGATACAAGTTTTTTATGAATAAAAACCAAGTCTTTTACCATCTATTTTGATTATAGAAGTCATTGA
>CAKZLL010000308.1 GCA_937125475.1 uncultured Saprospiraceae bacterium
TTTCTCGTGATGGAGGTTCGAATAATTCTTCCTATAAATATCGTGAATTTACAATTACGCCAAGTGTCAATTATTGGATTAATCAAGCAGTTACCGTCGGTGTTCAAGGTACTTACTATCATTATCAAAATGATTATAGCCGAATTCCTTCTACTTATGGACTTAGTTTGGGGCTTCAAACACGGTTTTACCCATTATCATTAAAAAACACGGATCAGTTTAGAGCCTTTCGCATCGGACGAAAAGGGCATTGGAATATTTCGCCTATCGTTGGTGCAGCGCTTCATATTTCTAATTTTTCGTGGCAAGAACCAGAAAAAATAGGAGAAAAATGGCAATACTTTGATTTTCAGCCTTATGCTGGTTTGGTTTTGTCTTATAAACATGCTTTAAATTTGGTTTGGAGTGTAGGTCCAATAATTGGCAATAGCGATTCTAAAATATTTGCACCGACTAATGGCGTTAGAGTTTTGGGGTTAGAATATAACTTTTAGAATTAAAAAAAATGACTAGTTAAAAGTAAATATTAAACCGTGTCAATTTTAAAAATCGACACGGTTTCTTTAAAAAATAGTGTATTGATAACACGCTTCAACTATTTCTTCTTCTTTTTCTTCTTCTTCTTTAGTTTGAACCGATCTTTAAGTTTTTTCTTTGGGCGTTCAAAAAGAATATACCGCACAGAAATACCTGGAGTAGCTTCAATAGTTTTCTCTGCTGCATCTGTAAAATTAAATAATGGCATATAATCTATGGAGAAATTAAATCGCTTAATACTCAATTCTAAACCACCGACTACCGCTAAACCATAAGTACTCCCGCTATCAAAACTTCCTGTATGAAATCCTGCTCCCGCATACCAATTCAATCGTTTTTGAAAAACAATTTTACCATGATATTGCCCAGTAAAAACAAAATCTCTATTCTTTGAAAAGTTGGTAAATGCAATTCCTTCTACTGTCCATTGACTAGCAATACGCTGCTGAACCGTTAATCCCATGCCACTACTTACCCTCAACCCTACGGCTGTATTATACCGTTGCGCCTCTGCTGTAAAAACCAATATCATTAAACACAGGCAACTTAAAAAGATCTGTTTCATTTTCTTTATTTTTTATTCTTGAATGGCTAATTTGTTATATTAATAGTTTTAATAAATGCTAAATTAAGAAATAATATTTTGACTATAAATTATTTACACATAAAAATAAACATAATAAATAAACTTTTTGCCTGAATTATTAATCCTTAAACTAATTCATTGAGCGTCAAGACTAAACGACACTTTTCACTAGACTATTTTATATAACATGAAAATAACCCAATAAGAAGTAGCTCCTTTAAATAAAAATATCACCGATCAAATACGTTACTGCTTGCCCACTTATCAAGACGCGATCACCTTGCAAAACACAATTCAATTCGCCTCGTCGATCTGAAATTTGAAATGCGTGTAAGTCATTTTTATTCAATACATCTGCCCAATAAGGCGTTAAAGTGCAATGCGCAGAACCTGTTGCAGGATCTTCATCAACATTGGCTTTGGGTGCAAAAAATCGAGAGACAAAATCCGATTTATCTCCTTTAGCGGAAGCAATCACGCCTAAACCAGCCACTTTTTGGAGTGCTTTAAAATCAGGTTGTAAAGCTTTGACTTCTGCCTCAGTTTCAAAAATAGCAAGCATATCTCTTGACATTAATACTTCTTTTGGCTGTGCGCCCAAAGCCTCAACTAATTCATTCGGAATGTCAATTGCAATAGGTTTTCGAGCAGGAAAATCCATTGTTAACCAATTATTAGCCGATTTTTCGACGGTCAGAATGCCGCTTTGTGTTGTGAATTTAATCTCATTTTGATCATAATTTAAATGATTAAAAAGTACATGAGCCGCAGCTAAAGTTGCATGACCACACAAATCAACTTCAAAAGCAGGCGTAAACCACCTTAAATGAAAGTTTTCACCGTTAGAAATAAAATAAGCCGTCTCTGGATAATTGTTCTCCTGTGCTATTTTTAATAGTGTATTATCGTCTAACCATTCCTCCAAAGGAATAATTGCAGCGTAATTTCCTCCAAACACTTGATCTGTAAAAGCATCAATTTGATATATTTTCATATAATTTGTTAATTTTGCGTTTTTATTAAACAATTGTAAAGTAATTCCTTTCTTACTTTAAATAATTGTAAAGAATATCTTTGTTTTTTGCAGTTTCACTATTTATAAAGTAGTTTTATGTCTGATAAAGTAGCCTTTAAAGCTATTTTCTTTTGGAGAGAAAAACAAACTTCATTAGATTGTCGGATCTTTTTTTACAAATAACAATTCATTTGACAATAGATTGCAAGTAACAAAAATGATCCTATTTAAAGATAATATCATTTTTAAATAGGAATAAAATTTGCAAACTATTGTCTATTATTTTTTTAAAGCCAACTTAAATAGCTATGAAAAATATTTTAGTCATAGGTGCTGGTCGTTCATCTACTGCACTTATTAATTATTTATTAGAAGAAGCAAGAAAACATCAATGGTTCGTAACCGTAGCAGATGCCAAACCAGAACGAGCATTGGCAAAAGTTGGTAATCACCCTAATGGGCGAGGCACTTGGCTCGATGTCCTAAAACCAGCAGATCGCCGAGATTTGATGATGAGAGCGGATGTAGTAATTTCTTTATTGCCTCCATTATTGCATTATCGTGTTGCGCGAGATTGCACTCAATACAATAAATACCTTGTTACTTCTTCTTTTGTGAACCGTGATTTGTACCGTTTAGATCCTCAAATTATCAATGCGCCATTATTTTTCATGGGTGAAATGGGGTTAGATCCAGGACTTGAGCATTTAATTGTCGCAAAAAAAGTAGCGGAAATTAGAGCAAAAGGCGGAAAAATTCAATCATTAAGAACTTATCTCGGAGATCTAATTACGCCAGAAAGTAATGATAATCCTTGGAATCAAAAATTCACTTGGAATCCCCGAAATGCTGTTCTAATGGGGCGAGGCATCTCTCAATATGTCGTTCGTAAGAAGTATAAATATATGTCTTATAATCGCTTATTTAAAGAGCCGATTATGGTTAATGTTCCTGGGATAGGAGAATTTGAATCGTTTCCAAATCGGGATACTTTATTATTTAGAAAAGAATATGGACTAGATGATATTCCAACTTTGACGCGAAGTACATTACGATATAAAGGATTTTGTGCTGGATGGGATGCCTTAATTCGATTGGGTTTAACCTACGATACTTATCCAATTTTGGAGTCAGAAAATATGACTTACCGAGATTTGCTAGAAGCATATTTAGTAGGTGTTCAGGATGGAAATACTAGCTTAAAGGATAGAATTGCACAAGCTTTGGACGAAGATCCTTCATCAGAAATAATGGACAAATTAGACTGGTTAGGCTTGTTTGAAAGACGAAAAATAAAACTCAAACGAGCAACACCAGCAAAAATTATTGAAGATTTATTAGAAAGAAAGTGGCAATTAGCTGAAAATGACAAAGATTTAGCTATCTTGATGCTAGAATTCAAATATCGCCTCAACGGAAAGAATTATAAGCAAACTACTACTATGAGTTTGATAGGTAATAATTCGCATGATACTGCAATTGCAAAAGTCATTGGAATGCCAATTGGTATTTGTGTCAAACTGTTAATGGAAGGAAAAATTCCACCAAAAGGCATTAAAACATCTGTTTCACCAAGTGTTTATCATCCTGTATTAGAGGAGTTGAAAGACTTTGGCATCGACTTTAAAGATAAAATCCAAGTGATTTAGAAATGGAATAATTATTTCATTTTATAAGATTATACTATATAAATAAAGTAGATTTATCTTCACAGGGGAACAATTTATTGTTTCCCTGTTTTATTATGGTATTTAATGAAAAAACAATTCACCTTTCTTTTTAGAAATATTTCTTTCCTCATCCGTTATACAAATTTGTATCTTCGCACTTCACTTTTATTCGATTAAAAAGCATGACCAAATTATTCAAGTTAGACTCAGTTAATGGATTTCAAGTTTTTGTTTTACTGCGCTTTTCCTTTGCGATATTGACAAGTATTGCCATGGCAAAATCGGGTATTAGCTTGTCCGAAATCGGTGTCTATGAAGCATTAATGCTAGTCGGTGGGAGTTTGACTTTTTTCTGGATGACAGGATTATTAAATGGCTTGCTTCCCGTTTATCCTACTTTAAAAGAAAATGAAAAAGCAGGTTTTGTTTTTAATATTTTCATTCTTTTTATCACATTGAGTAGTCTTGTTGCAGGCTTAATGTGGTATTTCCGAGATTGGATTGCTTTAGGCATGACCAATTTTGAAACGCTCCCCTACTTCAATTGGCTTTGCCTTTGGATCACTATAAACTTGCCTACTTTTTTAATCGAGTATTTATATATTTTGCTCAAAAAACCAAAGCAAATCATCGTTTTTGGCGTTTATAGCTTTTTAGGGCAATTTCTAATCATCATTTTACCTTTGATGCTTGGCTATTCAATGGAGATTAGTTTCATTGGTTTGGTCATTTTAGCTGCGACTAAATTAGTCTGGCTTATCAGTTTATTATTTCAACATAGCCGCGTAAATTGGAACTTTCGACCGCTCATTCCTTATCTTTGGATTGCTTCGCCGATTGCTTTATATACTTTGACGGGCGGCATGATGAATTATATTGACGGCGTGGTCATTATGAAATATTACAATGAGGAAATATTTGCAATTTATCGAAATGGTGCTCGCGAATTTCCCCTTGCGCTAGCTTTATTAATGGCAATGTCAACGGCTTTAGTTCCCAATATTTCAGAACATTTATCCTCAGGATTAGGACAAATCAAACACCGAACAAAAAACTTGATGTATCCGCTTTTTGGTGCGTCTATCTTTTTAATGTTCATTAGTAAATGGGCGTATCCAATTGTTTTTAGTGCTGAATTTGCGGATAGTGCTTTGGTTTTTAATATCTATTTATTGGCATTAATAAGCAGAATTTTATTGCCTCAAACTATTTTGATTGGGTTAAAAAAAACAAAAGCCATTCTTTGGGCTTCGCTCATTGAAACTGCTGTTAATTTAGGGTTAAGCTTATTGCTCATTCAATCTTGGGGTATTGCAGGAGTAGCCGCAGCGACAATTATAGCCTTTACTCTCGAAAAAGTCCTACTAATCATTTATACTCGCCAAATTTTGAAAATCAAACTATCTAGTTATCTAGATGTGAAACGATATATTTGGTGTACAATAGCTTTGATAGGAAGCTATATTTTGGTAATAATGTTTCAATAAGCGCGTAACAAATAAATATGAGAATAGAACTACATACAACTAAAAATGATGATCGACCTGTTTTCATCTCAGGCAATTTTAATGATTGGAACGCACAAAGTCCTTCATTTAAAATGTTAAAAATTAACGATGGTCATTACGAATTTACATTTTCAGATACCTCTACTTATCCTTATCATTTAGAATATAAATACAATAGAGGCGGTTGGGACAATGAAGAAGCAGATGATTTTGGAAGTAAAACATCAAATCGAATCGTCATTAAAAATCAACATCTAATCACTGATTTTGTGCCTAGATGGTTTAATAAAGGCAAAAGTTATCCTATACATTTATTACCTAAAATAGAAGTCGTTCATCAAAATTTTGAGATACCTCAACTCAATAAAACCCGTCGAGTTACTATTCTTTTACCTGTCGATTATTACGAAAATACACGTCGTTATCCTGTTTTATATCTTCAAGATGGTCAAAATTTATATGAAAAAAACGCGCCTTTTGGCACTTGGGGCATTGACGAAAAGCTGGCAGTACTCAAAGAAAAAGGGCATGGAAATATAATTGTAGTCGCAATAGATCATGGAGAAACAGAGCGCATTCACGAATTCACACCACCTACTCACATTAACTTAGGTATCGGTCGAAAAGAAGGAACGAAATATCTCGATTTCATGGCGAATACCCTCAAACCGCATATTGATGCGAATTATCGTACTTTTACTCAAAAAGAATTTACGGGAATTGGAGGTAGTTCTATGGGTGGTTTGATTAGTCTTTTTGGTGGTATTTTACGTCCCGAAACATTTGGGCGGATCTTGGTTTTCTCTCCTTCTTTGTGGATTTATCCTGATGTATATAAAGAAGCAGGTGCAACAGGTGCACTCGAACAAACCAAATTATACATTTATGCAGGTGGTCGAGAAAGTCAAACGATGGTTTCTAATGTTCAAACATTAATACAAAGCATCAATGAAAGCCCTCAAAATACCGAAATTAACTTAGTAGTTGATCCAAACGGAACACATACGGAATCTAAGTGGAGTGTTGCTTTTCCAGAAGCAGTAGAATGGTTGTTTTATTAAAAATAAAAAAAATAAAAACTTACAACTAAATTATCTAAAGATTATCAAAGGAAGGTGTCAGAAAAACTAAGCATTAATAATCAAGCTATTTTCTGACACCTGACACCTCGCCCCTGACACCTCGAAAAAACCTTACTCAGGCTTATTCATAACACCTTTTATTTCCTCTGTAAGTTCACTCATCATATCAGCCATACTCAGCATAAAACG
>CAKZLL010000309.1 GCA_937125475.1 uncultured Saprospiraceae bacterium
CTATTTTTTGTCATTATTCACATCAATTCACTTACATATGAATAAAATCATCTATACACAGGTTAGTAAGGAAGCACACATTCAGCACATTCTTGAATTACAAGAAAAGAATTTAACAACAAATATTTCGAAGGAAGAAGCACAAGCGCACGGGTTTGTGACCGTTAAGCATGACGCGCAAATTCTTAGAGAAATGAACGATCCTCATCCACATACTATCGCTATGGATGAAAATAAAGTTGTAGGGTTTGCTTTGACAATGACTAAGGATTTTAGGAAGCGTATTCCTGTTTTAGAGCCTATGTTTGACCTTATTGATAGTTTATCTTATAATGGGGAACGACTTAAAGAAACTCGTTATTTTACAATGGGACAAGTTTGTATAGATAAAGATTATAGAGGAATAGGAATTTTTAAAAACCTCTATGAAACTATGAAAACATCTTATCATATGCATTTTGATTACCTAATCACTGAAATTGCAGCACGAAATACGCGATCAATGCGGGCGCATGCTAAAGTAGGTTTTGAAGAAATCAAGCGTTACAAGGAAGGTGATGTAACTTGGGTCATGGTCATTTGGAAATTTTAATTTACTATTGGAGGTTTAGAGATCCGCGCCTCTTCAAAGGATCGGATCTCTAGTTGTCCAGTTATCCTGCGATCATGTGACCGCCATCTGCGGTATAAACGCCTCCCGTACAATAGCTAGAAGCATCAGCAGCTAAAAAGAGTGCTAGACCTGCCATCTCGTCGGGTTGTGCCATTCTTTTTAGAGGCAAATGTTTTTCGACCTGATTTAAGACTTTTTCATTTTTCCAAAGTGTAGCACTAAATTTAGTTTGAATTAGCCCTGGACAAATTGCATTACTACGAATATTAAACGCGCCCCATTCTTTAGCTTGGCTTTGTGTCAGCATAATTACAGCGGCTTTGCTGATGCTATACATACCCAAACCAGCAGAAGGCTTGAGCCCTTCAACCGAGGCAATATTAATAATAGAACCGCCTCCACGTTCTTTCATACTTGGAAAACACCTATTCGCAAGCAGCATACAAGCCTTGACATTGACATTCATAATTTTATCAAAAATTGCTCCTTCTCCGTTCACTAAAGGACCAAAAATAGGATTTGTCGCAGCATTGTTGACCAAAATATCTACTCCGCCATATTGTTGAATCGTCGCTTCGATTAGGTTTTTGCGTTGTGTATCATCTCCGACATGACAAGCTATTCCCGTTGCTTCTAATCCATCCGCTTTGAATTCTTCCGCAACTGCATCTACAGCGGCTTGTTTGCGGCTACTGACTACTACTTTTGCGCCACATTCTGCCAAACCTCTGGCTATACTTTTACCAATTCCTTTTGATGCGCCTGTAATTAACGCAACTTTACCATCTAAATTGAATTGTTTTTTTAAAATTCCCATAATTGGTTCTAATTTGATTTTTTTTGTTTAACTATGCGTTGAAATAATGAAATAGCAAGATAAAAAATAAATATTTTAGAATGGCACAAAAAGTAAGAAAAGGAGAGGAGCTTAATGAGCCAACTTTAAAGGCTTATCTTCAACAAAATGGTTTGATTGAAAATGTGAATAGTGATTTGGATGTTAGTCAATTTGCTACGGGTTTTTCAAACTTGACTTATTTACTTCAAATAGAAGGGAAAGAACTGATTTTGCGTCGTCCGCCAGTAGGAGCAATTAAGCGCGGTCATGATATGGGACGCGAATTTAAAGTGTTATCTGGTCTGAATAAAGGGTTTGAAAAAGCGCCGAAAGCTCATGTTTATACCGAAGATGCCTCGGTTATTGGTGCGTCTTTTTATATCATGGAAAAGATTGATGGCATTGTTTTATCAGCTCAAGAAGCCAAAAAACGACAAGTCACACCTCCTGAATTTAAAGTTATTGCAGATAGTTGGTTGGATACTTTTGTAGATTTACATGCATTAGATTATGAATCTGTTGGTTTAGGCGATTTGGGAAGACCAGCAGGATATGTCGAAAGGCAAGTAAGAAACTGGGGAAAACAATATCTAAAAGCTGCGACGGATGATATTCCTGATGCGCATAGTGTCATGAAATGGTTGGACGAAAATCAACCGAAAGAGTATGATTTTAGTTTGATACATAATGATTATAAATATGATAATGTAGTTTTCGCGGATAATTCTTGGCAAAAAGTTAATGCCGTTTTGGATTGGGAAATGTGTACTTTGGGCGATCCTTTGATGGATTTGGGCACAACGATTGCTTATTGGTCAATGTCTACTGATAATGATGCTATTGTCAATGGTTTTCCTTCCCCGACCGCTATGATTGGTAATCCTGGACGTAATGAATTGGTCGAAATGTATGCTAAGAAAAGCGGTCGTTCGATTAACAATCTAGTTTTTTATTACGTGTATGGTTTGTTTAAAATTGCAGTGATTGTCCAGCAAATATATTATCGTTATCATAAAGGTTTAACTAAAGATAAGCGATTTGCACATTTAAATCAAGCGACACAATTATTCTGCCTAATGGCAAACCAAGCAATTAAGAAAAATAGAATTGAACAATTATTTTAGGGATCGCGCAAAAAATAATCTTGGAGAGCTTATTTATTTCCTTGTTCTTTATTAAAATAACTGTATCACTTCGCTGATTGTATGATTGTGTTGCTCCTTCGTCGCAATTGTTAGAACCAGCTACTTCAATTAGCGAAGTAATACTAATCCACATCTAAAATTCACATTAACTATGGTAGAATTTTTCCTTCTTCTTCGTTATTTTTTTCAGCGAT
>CAKZLL010000310.1 GCA_937125475.1 uncultured Saprospiraceae bacterium
CAACCACACCATTTAGGATAGATTTGAACGTTTTAGTCTGAACATTGAAGTGCTTAATTTTTAATAAAATACGTTTTTTACGCTTTCTAGTTAAAATAGCAACCGCCTCTTCAGAGAAAGAAGGCGCGATGATTACTTCGAAAAACAACTTATGAACTTCCTTTGCTGTTGCTGCATCTACTTCCGTATTAGCAATCAAAACACCGCCAAAAGCAGAAACAGGATCGCCAGCTAAAGCGTCCGTCCAAGCTTCTAAGATTGTCGGGCGCGTTGCTACACCACAAGGATTAGTATGTTTCAAAACTGCAAAAGTTGGGGCATCATCTTTAAATTCTGCCATCAAGTTAACTGCTGCATCAATGTCCACCAAATTATTAAATGAAGCTTCTTTACCATTCAATTTTTCAAATAATTCGTCCAAATCACCATAGTAAAAACCTGGTTGATGTGGGTTTTCACCATATCTTAATACCTTAGCTTGTGGAATACTTTTTTTGAAAATTGGCTCTTGCGCTTCTGTATTAAAATGATTGAAAATAGCTGTATCATAATGAGAAGAAATTTGGAAAGAACGACGTGCTAACTCTTTACGATCAGCCAAATCGGTGTGTCCATCCTTCTCTTTTAATAATTTCAAAATCATATCATATTCATCCCTTGAAGGCACAACCGCAACATCTTTATAGTTTTTCGCAGCTGCACGAATAAGCGAAATTCCACCAATATCAATTTTCTCGATAATCGTTGCTTCGTCGGTTGTATTTGCAACAGTTTCTTCAAAAGGATATAAATCAACAATGACTAAATCAATTTCAGGAATATCATATTGTGATAATTGAGCCAAGTGATTATCTTCTCTACGTGCTAAAATACCACCAAAAACCTTCGGATGTAGCGTTTTGACGCGTCCATCTAAGATAGAAGGGTAAGAAGTTAAGTCTTCAACGGCTTTCACTTCTCCGCCTAAGCCCTCGATGAATTTTTGAGTGCCTCCTGTAGAGTAAATCGTAACGCCTAACCGCTTTAATTCGTGAACGATTGGTTCTAAATTATTTTTGTGATAAACAGAAATGAGCGCCGATTGTATTTTCTTTTTCATGAAAGTGATTTTTTTTCTTTAAAGAGGCTGCAAATGTAAATATATTTGTTGAAAATGGAATGAAATAAGTTGTAACAATAGGAGAGGAGTTATCGTTAAAAGTTAAAAACACAAGAATGAAAACATATCTTCTCCTTATTTTTCTCAGTTCAACTACTTTTTTATTGGCTCAATCAAAGGAATATATTGATGATGAATTTGAGCTAAGTATGGCTATTTTAAGTTCTTCTCCTTTACTTATTGAGCGAGATCATCCTATTGATGGGAGTAAAATCAGTATTTATTCAGAGGCTTCACGAGGCTATAATTTTGGTTTGAAATATTTAAGAAAACAAACCAATAGAGTTAATTGGATTTTGGGTTTTGAAACTGGAAGGTATTCGGCTAATATTAATTATGTTATTCAAAAAGATTTTATTGATTTAGGAGAGCGGAATCCTTATACTCATGAATATACCGAATCTTTTATTTTTTATATTGCCCCAGAAATTGGTGCAAGGTATACCCTTTCAAGAGAAAATAGAAAAGGAAAATTAGTAATTTCTGCAAGTGTAATGGCTGCTTATCATTTGAATACAGGTTTACAAATCACTCGTGGTCTAAATGCGGATACTAGCCGATCTTCACCTCTTTTTTTTATTCAGATGGAAAGTAAGAATAGGAATCATGTGGTACTTGCTCCTAAATTGAATCTGGAATATAGTTATCAAATTACACCTACTAAAACGATTTTTATAGGTTTTACCTCTACTTTTTCTAATCAAACTCCTTTTGAAGGAAGGTATCTTATACAGGGAGATAATGAAGTATTGGAAGGGCGTATAAAAAAACGATATAATTTCAGTGGTTTCAAGTTTGGTTATCGGGGAAAATTAACTACAAAAACAGCTCAATAATAAGCTGATATTACTTAACTATTAACTCAATTGATAATCTTAATGTTGAATTTGCGCCAAGCAGATTTATTAGCAACTAAAAAACAGGACAATGAAAACCTATTTATTTAGTACTTTGTTACTCAGTTTAACCACTATTTTATTAGCTCAACCAGCAGAAAATATTCATGATGAATTTGAATTTAATGTAGCTGTTCTCAATTCTTTACCTTTATTAATTGAACGAGGTTATTTGATTGATTTGAATAAAGCTAAACTTAGTTCTGAGTATTCACAAGGCTATAGTTTGGGAATAAGATATATTAAAAAATATAGAAAAAATGTTGATTGGATTTTTGGGATAGAAGTCGGAAATTATTCCTTTAATATTAATCTTGATATTCAAGAAAATTTTAGGTATTTAGGGTGGGATGGTTATTTTGAGAAAACTACAGAATATCCTATTTTTTATATTGCGCCAGAAATTGGAGCGCGATATGCTATTTTAGAGCCGACTAAAAAAAGCCAATTGATAATTTCGGCAAGTGTAGTAGCTGCTTATCATATTCGTTCTAATGGAGAATTTACACAAAGCGCTATTTTAGATAATGGAATTAATAAATCCCTTTTTTATGCCGAATTGATTAATAATAATGAAAATAATGTTGTAATCGCGCCTAAATTGAATTTGGACTATAGTTATCAATTTAATGATCGAGAAAAGATATTTATTGGTTTTACAGCTACTTTTTCTAATCAAACCCCTTTTGAGGGAATGTATGAAATCTATGGAGATAATGAAGTATTGAAAGGAGTTTTAAGAAAAAAATATAGTTTAATGGGTTTAAATATAGGTTATCGACAAATAATAACTAAAAAAGCATCACACTAATGAAAGTATGATGCTTTTTTAAGTTCAATCAATGGATCTTTTAATCAATATCTCTAATCATTCTTCCAACTCTTCTATTATCTTCATAACGAATAATGAAAGCTCTAGCATATCCTTGAGCACGTAATTTGCGTAAAGCAGATTTGGCAGAAGAGAAATTTGCAAAAGAACTGATCATGACACGAGTAACTTCTTTTCCTTCTCTTGACGTTGTACTTTCTGTAACAAATTCGCCTAAGTTCAAATCTTCGGCATTTTTATATTTACGCGCTCTATATTTAGAAACTGCTGCTAATTGAATGCGATAATGTGATCCGATTCCACCGCCCACACCTGGGAAGTCTTTATCAACTTTAGGTTTTGTATCTACAAAGTAAAAACCGCTTTGAACTTGCAAATAAGGTTTTCCATTATAAATTTCTACTTGCTCTTTTTCAGCATCTGATAATTCTGACAAGTGTTTTGTTCCTAAAGTATTGCCCTCATTTGGAAAATTGTTATTCACTGCATTAGAATTAGCAGCATCACTATTATTAGAAGCAACTGGGCTAGTTTTTGGTTTTACCGAAGTAGGTTGATCTTCATCTGGATCATCAAAAATTGGCTCATCATCATTATTATTAACAACTGGTTTTTGGGCTGGTTTTGTTGGTTTGGGATCTGGTTCATCTACTACTGCTGTTTCTCTTTGTGGATGATTATTCTCATCAGAACCCGCATTAGGATTTCCTGGAGCATCTTGATCAACAGGCTTATCATCCGTATTATTTTTGAATTTCTTCTTTGTTGGTGGGCCAGGACGTACACCTGGAGGCGATACATCACTACCTTGATCATCAATAGTAGGATCGACTTGAACAACATCAACACCTGGAGGATTTGTACGGACATCACTTGGTTGCGTTACTGCTTGGCTTGCGATTGGTAAATCCAATGGAATATTATTTGCCCCTTCGTAATCTCCAGTATTAATATCAAAATTACCTACCTCATAACCATCCTTTTCGGTTTTAACGATATATTCTTTATTAGGTAATACCACAAACTGATAATAACCGTCAGGCGTAATGTTAGAATTTAAAGCGTATTCACCACCATTTGTTACTTCATAAATTGTGACCATGACATTACTAACTAATTCGGTGGCATTTCCTTGTTCATGAATTTTACCTTCTAATACAATTTCTTCCTCTTTTATAAAAAATTGGAATAAATCATCATTGTCAGTTTGATTTTTATCACTACCAAAAACACGATTAGAAGCTAAAAAACCACTAGTCATATCTTCATCAAGAATATAGTAAGTATCATTAGCACTTGAATTAATAGGTGTTCCAAGGTTAGCAACATTTTTCCAACTGCTTTCTTTTCCTTCTGCTTTGAAAACATCAAAACCACCAATATTTATATGTCCATTAGAACTAAAATATAACGTATTGTTTTTAGTAACATAATAAGGAGAAATTTCATCTTGAGATGTATTGATATTGTCCCCCAAATTCACTGGAATATCAAAATTCAAATCATCAGTTTTACTATTTTTGATAGCAAACCAAATATCCTTTCCACCTACACCGCCTTCTCTATCAGAAGAAAAATAAAGAATTTCTTGACCTCCACGAACTACAACAAAAGGATCTGTCGCAGAATAACCTTGACTATTGATATAATCTGGTAATTTAATTGGCTTTGACCAATTGCTTGGATTGCGTTGCATGACATAAATATCGCAACGATATTCTCCGTCTACTATATCACATTGAGTAAAATAAAATCGTTTTTTATTAGGAGTGAAAGAACCGCCCGAAAAATGTTCTTTTTCCATAGCACCAAAAATAGTTGGTTCAATAGGTTCTTTCCAAGTACGATCAATGCGTTCCGTCCGATAAATTTTCGTCGAAGCTTTACTATCAGAAGAGAAATATAAAATATCATTACCAAAAGGAATAGGAGAAAATTCCTTTCTAGGACTATTTACAACTTTAGTTAAATAATTTAATTTAATATTTTTTTGTGGTTCTGTTTCTTTTGCCAAAGCACACCCTTGCATTTCGCGAGTTGCCCAATCACTATAAACTTGATAATCATTTTCGCGATAGATATCAGAAAAAGCATCAAATTCGACTGCAGCTTCTTCATAAAATCCACTGGCTTTCAATCCCATAGCATAATAAAACTTGGCTTTAGGATATTTCTTATTTTCGTTTTTTATTCTTTTTGCAGCTTTTGCTAAATCTTCATACCTATGTGCTTTAAATGCAGCTTTACTAGCTTTGAAAGCCAGCTCTTTTTTCTTTGGCTTATCAGCCAATGCACTCATATAATGTGCCGTAGCACTGCTATAGTCGCCTTTTTTCATAAAAGCATCACCCGCTTTAGATCGTTTTTTCCAACTGTCTTTGGGATTAGGCTCTACTGCTTGACCAGCAACATGATAGCATATCCCTATTAATAAAAGGAGTAATAATGCTGATTTTCTCATAATTGTATGATTTTCTTTATAGATATTTCTATCCAGTGGTGTAAGTGTTCTCTAATTTTGGTAAAAATCGCATTGAAAATATTTACTTTACCTATTTTTAATGAAATTCATTCCAATATATATGATTCAAGATTTATTCCAATTTATAGTTTTTTACTATTTCTTCGATGATTCTTGGGAAATTTCCATGTTCAAGTACTCTAATCTTCGACGAAATATCTTCTGGCAAATCTTCGGGAGTTAGCGCACAAGTTGCTTGAAAAATAATTGCTCCTTCATCATATTGCTCATTAACATAATGAATTGTTATCCCTGTTTGTGTCTCTTTTGCTTCATAAACTGCTCGATGAACATTCATTCCATACATGCCTTTTCCTCCAAATTTAGGTAATAATGCAGGATGAATATTGACAATTTTCTGAGGATAAGCTTTTACAAGGTAGGCTGGAACTAGCCATAAAAAACCTGCTAAAACCAATAAATCAGCCTCATATTCTTTGAGTACCTCTAAGAATGATTCTGATTTATAGAATGAGGTTCTATTGATAATTAAAGTAGGAATATTATGTTGTTGGGCTTTATCCAAAACAGCAGCGTTCTTTTTATTAGAAACAACTAAAACGACCTTTCCTACTGATTTTTTTTTAAAATGCTCAATAATTTTTAAGGCATTTGATCCTGTACCTGAGGCAAAAATAACTATTTTTTTCATTGCTAACCTTATTCAATCTTTCTTTATAAGTATATGATAATACGCATTTCAATTGAGGATGACGTATAAGAATGTAAAGATAAGATGTTTTGGTAGGTAATACGCATTTCAATTAAAGATGGCGCATATAAAATTTTTATTTATATGTCATCCTCAATTGAAATGCGTATAAATTTTGTGTGAGGAATGTTTTTTATAAAAATAAAAATGCCAATATCTATTTCTTAGTTTAAAAATAGATATTGGCATTTGAGAAATTTATACTTTAATAACGCAATTATTTTCCCATATATTCTTTATCAAAGAAGACTTGATACTTGTCCCATTTGGTTCGATCTCTTAGAATAGCTTTATAATTTTCTTGATTAATAGTAATAATTCTAAAAGTCTCATCTTCAACACCTATAAATTCAGTAGTATTTTTATTGACTTCATTTACATAAGCCATTGCCTCTTTTTTCGTTTTGAAACGACGGATTAAAATTGTAGGTTTCTCAATCGTAATTAAGAAATTACTGGTTCTTAGTCGTTTTAAACGATGATATTTTTTATTATAATTAGCGACAGTACCAACAGCATCGGTTTGTTTTAATTTCTTCTTATCATAAATAACCATGATATAATGATCCGAATTTTCGTTAATCGTAAATCCTGTTGCTTCGTCGATTGATGCTTTTTTCTTGCCAGAAGATTTTGATTTAGAAGATTTTGGTTTTTTACCACCTAAAATATTCAAAATTTCCTGTGCTTTTTCTCCTTCAGGCGTTTTTTTGTACTTGCTGCTTACTTCCGTCAAAGACTGTTTATAAGCATCTACACCATCAATTCCACCTGTACATAAAGCACCTAAAAGTGCGAATTTTGATTTCATGGCATATTCCTTACCAAATTTACTTTCTACTCCATCAACTTTATCACGAGCGTCAGTAAATTTTCCTTGTTTGAAGGATTGATATGCGTCATTATAATACACCTGTAATTCAACTTCTTTGCTTTTTTGCCCTTTGATAAAGTTTGGATCTTCAATAGCTTTGGCGAATTTAGAATTTCTTCCTTCTGTCAAAACTTGTACTCTATACTTTTCTGCTTCGGAGGTGTTTTTAAGTAGTTTGTGTTGAATATGTAATTTATATAAACTTTCTAGTTTATACTTGTTTTTAGGATATCGAGTGACTAATTGTTCTAAAATACGATTAGATTTATTAATATTATTCAGCCTTTCTCTATATAATGTTCCTAATGATGACATGGCATCAATGATCTTGCTATCTGATGTTTTCTTGCCTTTGTCATCCATAGGAACGCCCATTTTTTTGAACATAGCGATTGCCTCATCAGTAGTTAAATCAAAAATTTCATCCTCTTCTCCTTGTATAATTTCAATTTCATTATTGGCATCTATTCGCTTAGAACGTCTCCAATTGTCGGATAATTTTCTATCATTACCCCAATTCTTTTTAAATTCGCGTTTCCCTTTATCAACACTACTTTCGTATGCCCAAAACCTAGGAACTGTTTTTTTCTTTTGTCTACCTAGTGTTGGTCTACCTTGGCGCTGACCTTCTGCTACGGCTAATTTTCTTCGTCCAAGTGTAGGTTTTTTAGCTTTTACTTTCGCCTTTGCTTTCTCTCGGTCATCTTTGATTTTTTGAGCGATACTCAAGTATTCCTTTTCTTTTTTATCATCAATTAAGCCTTTAATTCTCAAAAAGCTATCTTGTTTTGTGATTACTTGAATATTTTTAGCAATATCAACCAATGATTTACTTTTGGTTTCGATGTTACTATATCGTTCATCCGTTTTGATTAGACTAGTGAGCGTACTATCGTAATAGTATTTTGCATCTACATAATTTTCTTTTTTGTAATAAGTATCTGCTATTTTTAAATAAGATTCCGCTTTCTGTCCTTTATTCCCAAAATTATAATAGACTGATTTTTTCAGATAGGCAATAGCTTTATTATCCTGTTTTGCTTTGAAAGCAACTTCGCCTAATGTGAAATAAATTTGATCTTGATATTCTTCATTCTTCTCATCTTTTAATAATTTTTTCAACTGTTTTTCCGTTTCAGCTAGTGCAATCGGATCTGTCGCATCTGCATTTTTTATCATACTCAATCTTGCACTAAACTCCATTTCGTAAGGAGGGCGAAACTTAATGACGCGTCTGAAAGTAGCAGCAGCTTTTTCTTCTTGTCCTTCTAGTTGATAGATTTGTGCCAAAATAAAAGCATACCGTGCTTTTTGCTTACGTTTTTTAGCCAAGTCAATAGCATTTTCTAGTGGCAGAATAGCAGCAGCATAATTTTTTTGTTTCAAATATAAATAAGCATCAATCGCGGCAAGTTCGCCTTTTAGTTTTTTAGTGAGGGCTTTATCTTCATGTAATCTATTCAACCAAATTTTAGCTTCATCAAATTTAGAACGTTCAATTTGGGTGCGTGCCAGCCAAACCATCGCATCTTTTCTGATAGGGCGATGCTTTAAAGGATTATTTTTAGCCTTTTTGCCATTCTCCTTTTTTTTCTTTTCTTCCTTAGGCTTAGGCATAAAATCCTCATAAGTTGCATCTTTATCTCCTTTCTTTTTAGCTGCTCGCGCCTTTTTCTTAGCCTCCCGAATCAATTCTCGTTGTTTGGCTTTTTCTTTTTTTACGGCATCTCGATTTTTTTTCTTTTCTTTTTTTGCAGCTTCGCGGATTTTTTTCTTTTGCTTGGCGCTTAAAGATTTATTTTTCAGACTATTTTTATTTTTCGGATCATAAGCCGAAATAATATAATCGAATGTTTTTTCTGCATTTTCAAAATCTTGCTTCACATATTGCGCTTGCCCCATGAGCAAATAACAATCATCAGCATAAATACTATTTGGATGTAAAGTAATATCAACCGCCGATTTAATGACCGCTTCATCTAATAATTTTGCGACAGATTTAGCATCTGGCACAGCCATGTATTTATACATATCAAGGACTTGATTGTAATTGTCTGTATGTTGATTCGATAAGGTTTTCTTGCCTTCTGTTAATTTCAGGTTGGCATTATAATATCCATTATATCGAGCAGTCACATTATGATATGCTTTCTTGAGCATCGTTTCTTTGCCTGGTTTCTTTTTTTTCCTTGGTTTAGGAGTTTTGGCTTCTTGACCATAAGATACATTACTAAGAAGCGTAAAAATAAGAAGGGCGAATATAAATTTAAAAGCTTTCAAAATTTTCAATTTTTAGCCGAATTTAAATAATTGATAATTAATAATTAGTCATTAATAATGAACTGTTGCTCATTTCGATTATAATTATTTTATATAAAAAACTACTTAGAAACATTGGTTCATAAATCACCTTTTATATATTATATAATGAGTTGTTTCGCAATGCTTAATTAGACATTATTAGTTATTCAGTATATAATTATTTATTAATAACGTTTGAAGAGCGAAGAATAACTTATAACTTTGCAAAAATATTTTAATTTTAGAGATTAAGATTATTTTTTACCTCCAAAAAGAGATAATATTACATAGTTTTCACTAAACTAGCTAAGTTTTATGATATATTATGAGGATAAAATTACTGTAATAGATTAAAAACTAAGCTGTTTTTATTTTATTTTTAATATTATACTTAATCATATTAAAAAAATGAAAATAAAATAAGGAATGAAAAAATTATTTTTCAGGAATTTCTTTAGAACCCAGTAACATAAAATTTTGAAAAGGATGTGTCTAATTGGACATTGAAAAAATAAAGAATGGAGCGATTAAAAAATTGGTTTCAGAATTGGAAAGAAGGACTAAGGAACACTTATCGCCTTGTCGTGATGAATGATAATACTTTTGAAGAAGTTGGTTCTTATCGTTTAACACAATTGAATATTTATGTATTGGCGAGTTCTATCTTTGTAATTTTGGTTTGTTTAGTTACAATGGTTATTGCTTTTACTTCTTTGAAAGAATATATTCCAGGCTATGGAGATGTTAACCTGAAAGATCAAGCTGATAGATTGGAGCGAAAAGTGGAAGCGATTGAGGATGAATTAGTAGCGAGAGAATTGTATATTGAAAGAATACAAAAAGTATTGACAGGAGGAGTAGATACAACTAGTTATGCGAAGGATGATAATGATTTTGATCATATGGATACGAGCAGTGTTGGTGAACCTATTCCAGAGGATTATGCTATTCGGGCAGAAATTGAACGGTCTGATATGCAATCTATTGGTGATGTGGCTTTATCAGTGGTGAGTTCGGATGAAGGCTCATTAGAAGGGCTTCATTTTTATTCACCAGTAAAAGGAGCAGTAATTAGTGATGAATTTCAACCTAAAAAAGATCATTATGGTATAGATTTATTAGGCCCTAAAAATACACCGATTATTTCTACTTTGGGAGGTATTGTAATCTTAGCAGATTATACTTACGAAACGGGGTATGTAATTGGTGTTCAACACAGCCATAATCTATTATCTTTTTATAAACATAATTCTAAATTATTAAAAAAAGTTGGAGATAGAGTATCACCAGGAGAGGCTTTGGCAGTCATTGGAAATACAGGTGAATTATCTGATGGACCACATTTACATTTCGAATTGTGGTATAAGAGTAAGCCAGTTAATCCAAGAGAATACATGATATTTTAGGAAAACATATTATGAAATATCATATTTAAGTTAAAAATGATCTATTTTATCTATATAATGCATAAAATTTGAAAACTTATAGAAATAGATTTCATATTATATCAGATTTATGATAATTTTGATAAGTAAGTAACTAGGGAGACATAAATTATTGAAGAACTTTAACAATTATTACAAAAATGATCAAATAATTTCAAATCAATTGATTATTATTCATTGATTTTAAGTAGTTATGCATTTAAATTTTAGCATAAATTTAAAATCTAAAAATAATTACTAAAGCTCTTTTTTACATAGTTCCTCCATACCCTTAACCATTTTTATAGTTCACATAACCATACCTCAGTAAGTAGATAGAAATAATTTTTTAATTTGAATAGCTATTTTGTCTAATTACCTAAAATTAAAACAAATACTTGCTATACAATTATTGAAATTTCCTTAATTTAAAAAAAATTCTAATTTCCCATGTTCGGAAGTAAAAATAAAGAAAAAAAAACGCAAGCGAATAAATCCGTCAGTACAGTAAATGGCGTATCTAATGCTTTAAATAGTTTAGTGAAAGGTACTGAAATTGAAGGAAAAGTACTAGCTGAAAGCGATATCAGAATAGATGGTATTATTAGAGGTAGTTTAGAATGTAAATCAAAGGTCATTATTGGACCATCTGGTTATATTGAAGGGCAGATTAATTGTGTTAATGCAATTATTGAAGGTCGTTTTGAAGGTACATTGAATGTCAAGGATTTACTTAATGTAAGGAATACAGCCAAAATTAATGGCGAAATCACTACTAATAAATTAATTGTAGAGGCAGGCGCTATTTTTAACGTCACTTGCCGTATGGGTAAACAAGAAGCGCATGCAAGAACCATCTCAGGAAAAGACAAGAAAAAAGTTGCCCACCTCACTAAAAAGGAAGCAAGCTAATGCTTATTTAAAATACTCTGGTATGGCGTTTCAGATGGGGGCAACGATTGGAATTTTTACTTTTATTGGTAAAAAAATAGACGGTCATTATGCTACTGAAACGCCTTACTGGACAGTAGGCTTTGCGCTTTTAGGCGTTTTTACAGCTTTATATTTTTTATTAAAAGATGTTTTGAATGAGTAGATTGGTTAATAAAATTAAAGATATAAGCTGCTTGATTATCAATTAGTTAATAGGTTTGTTTTTGTTTTTAATTTAATTAAATACGCAATAACTCTTCATTCAAAAAATATTTGGCGTTAATAGATACTTGCAAATTAGTTGAACTTTCTTAGATTTGCACCTAATCAAATAATCTATACTATTAGGATGATACGCCACCGTAATTTTATACTACAATTAGGACTGTGCTTTATAGTGGCCTGTGTAATTATTATTACATTTAATTTAAATTCTGTTGTATTTAGCAAACATCAATTTCTCTCCTGGGCAGGTCTGTCTCTTTTTTCCATTATTAGTATTTTTGCTTACATTTTAGGGCTAAAAACAGCTAAAAGTAGCAATAAGAATGAATTTAATAATGTATTAATCATATTGATGGCAGCTAAAATGTTGATTTGCCTTTTTTTAGTTTGGTTGTATCAGATTTTCATGTCTCCTCAAAGCAAATTGTTTATCATTCCTTTCTTTATCACTTATTTCATTTTTACTTTATTTGAATCTTATGTTTTGATCAAATTGGGAAGAATGGAAGATTTCTAGTTTTGTTTGTCATTTCTTTTTTTAATAAAGACTTTTATATAAGACAAAAATGCTTGTCCTAATCTATATTGATTTCTAAGAATTAATGTATTTTTGCAGCTAAAATATATTTTAATCCTTTGATAAAATAAGTTAATCCATTAATCCTTTGAAAATGTTTATTGTTTTACTTTAACTGGGAAACTAGAGGATTAAGGTATTGAACTTTACCTAAAATATCGCAAATATTGGATCAAAATTCATTTTTTATCATTTAAAACCGCTTCATTAAGGTAGCGGTGCAATAATTGTACTTCCCTAAACATTATTTTGATTAAAAAATGATGGTAATCGAATTGGTATAAATAATATGAAGAAAAAACAGAAAATTAGTTTTAAAAAGTTTTTGACCATCTTTCCAGAAATTGACTTGCCTATCACACTAACCGAAGCAGATCATATTGAGTATAGTCGGCATAATAAGCCTATTCCAGAACCGATGATCTATGAATTTTTGTCCTCGGCTAATGATGATGAATTAACAGAATATGTGGCTTGTTTTCAAATTCCGCAAACCAAGGGTTTTCATGCTATTGTGTATTGGAAAGCTGGCTTGATGGAATACGAGTATCAAATGGCAACTTATGACTTAGAGGGACATTTATTAGATAAACATATCCTTGCAGGAGTCAAATCGAATGGTCAGACCATTGTACGTTCTGTTGCTACAATTGAAAGTGATTGGCTGATTAATGTAGTTGAAGGTACAGAGGCAATTAAGGCAAAACAAACGGTTTTTAATCCTCAAACTAGCCAAGTTCACAATTTAGAATTGACACATAACGGTGAAATTATTATTGCTGCATAATAATAAAAAGAGATTATTATGCTGAAAAAATGGTATCTCAGATAAGAGGCATTTTCGAAGCCTATTAAGATTGATGAAAATTTTAATAATAACATACATGCATATAATTTTTATATTATTTTATAAAATCCATAAGCAACTTTAACAAGTAGCTTAAATTAGATAGAAATCACCTTTTAATAGGCATAGAGCCAGAAACACAAGCCGACCGAATAATTAAAATCAACAACATTTTGGGACTTTATTTTCATTAATATATTTCAGATAGTATGTTGTCATTTTTGAAAATGAGTTAATTCTGATAGCTATTAGGACTTAAAATCCTTTGATGCCTATTATTAGAATTAGCCCTAATTTTTTATTAATTGATTTTTTGAACTAAACGCAGGACTATGTTTCGAATATTTTTATTAAATAT
>CAKZLL010000311.1 GCA_937125475.1 uncultured Saprospiraceae bacterium
AAAAAAAATAAAATAAAAAGCAAAAATACAAGTCAAGAAAATCGCTAATATTGCTAACATGGTTAATTTTCCATTTCGGCTTTGATACCAAAGCAATTGCCCGTCTTCTTGTGCGCTATCAAATCGTTCTGGTCGAATACCTATAAATTTCAAGGCTGAATTTGGTCTTCGATCGTAAGTCGCATTCAATGAAACGCCTTCTTGTGCTTGATACTCATAAACAAGCGCTTTTTCGTAGGTTCTATAAAATTCAGGATCAAAGTTAGCAAGACTTAAATTTTCTAAAACCTCCTCAACGTGTGTCCCTAATTTTAACCATTTTTCACAAACTTCGTGTCGATAACGAATGCCCATGAGATTAAAACCAAGAATTTTCTTGCTTTCTCTTTCATAAACTAATCGAATAGATTTTCGCCCATCTAGGTGTTCCCAATATAATTGTGCATGGCTTTCAATCATACGAGATCTTGGTCGAACATCGCCATAAACCTGATACTCAATATCTAAAAACTTCGCCGAATTGAACCATAAACGTGGCTCATATTTAATCGGTTTGCCACAAATGTTATATGCAACAGTTTCACCCATCATCTTTCCAGTGTACCAAATTGCTTCAACTGGACGACGATTTGGAAAGGGGGTTTTCGCTTCCGCGCAATCACCTATGGCATAAACACCTTCTATATTTGTTTCCAAGAACTCATTAACCAAAACGCCTCTCCTAGTTTCGATTTTAGAAGATTTCACAAAATCAATATTAGGACTAACCCCAGCCGTTAATCCTACAAAACCACAAGGAATTTCTTCGCCTGACTTTGTAACGATAGCTCTTGCATTTCCATTTTCATCTGCTAAAATCTCCTTCAATTCCGATTGAAGCCTCAAATCTAAACCATGCTCCTCGATATGTCGACTCACCATTTGAGCTTCTTCGGGCGGCAAAGCGTTGTCCCAATAAGCTGATTCTCTGACCAATATTGTCACAGGAATATGGCGAGCATGAAACATTTCAGCCAATTCAATACCAATCAAACCACCTCCGACAATAACTGCCCGTTCAAGGTTTTTGCTGTACTTTTCAATTGTTGCTAGATCTTGAAGATTATACAGACCACAAACACCATTCAGATCCTGACCTGGCCAACCAAATTTATTCGATTTTGAGCCTGTTGCAATAATAAGCCTATCATACCTGATCGGCTCACCATCACGCATTTCAAGTGTACGGTTATCCGTATTAATATGATTAACATGGTCAAAAACGAGGTTAATGCGGTTTTTTTTCCAAAACCAATCCTCGTAAGGTTGTGTATCTTTTTCGGTCATGTGTCCCATGTAAATATACATGAGTGCCGTTCGAGAGTAGAAATATTTGGATTCGGAAGAAATAATCGTGATTTCATTGTCGCTCTGTTTTCTAATAAACCGAGCGGCTGTCACGCCACTTATCCCATTTCCAATAATGGCAATGTGCATTATAATAGGTTTTAGTTATAAAAAATAATCCGTTCAATTAAATTTTATTCAGCAATAACTTTGTTTACAACTTGTTTCTTCCTTTTTTTACGTAAAAAACGTACGAAAAGAAGGTAAGAACATAATTTATATTTTTTAATAATACGATTTTTCAAAATTCTGTTCAAGGAAATACAGGATTAAAAATATTAGATAGGGCTAGATGTCAAGATTTCGACATAAAATGGGTTTATTTCACATAAATCTAAAAAACAACATGACACTATCATGACAAAAATTATCTGATTGGTTTCTTTGAATTTCAAGTTCAAATCTGTGACATCAATTCAACTTTTTTTCAATACAAAAACAAGCTTCATCCTATTTAAAGCGCATATTTTTATATTTTTAATATATATAAAACCATTACAGTTTCATTTTTTTTATTCAAATTGCTTTTAAATAGGCTGTCACAGTATTACTTTTTTTGAAATAATTATTTTATAGAACGAGCGTTTTTTTTACGTTATTTGTAATCCATACAAATTGATGTTACTCATTAACAGTGAATTACAAAATTTCAAGCGGTTTTTTAATCCGTTTTTTTCTCTTTCGAATTTCCCTATATAGATTGAATAATGTTTTCCTCAAAAAGGAATGCAACAAAATGAAATTAAAGAAGTATAACACAATAGGAATTGTGACAGAACGACTTTATCTAAAATTCAATATTGTTTCTTACTAACTAAAAAAAATAAAAATTAATTTAAGATTGAAATGGTAAGATGTTTGCATTCTTACCTTTCAGAAACTAAACGCACTATTGCTAACATGAATATCTAAGAAAGCAAAATAATTAAGCACCAAATAAAAACAAGCTTTCGTAGGTCAATTTTAACAGGGGCATGAAAACTATCATAACTATCATACTATCGCTATTTATTGTTCAAGCATCTTATGGACAATTACCAAAAACAAATGATCCTAATTTTGAATTAAAGCTTAGGGAATTGCTCTCTTTTCCTATTCCTGCTATTTCTGTTAAGGAATTTAAAAAAATGCTCAAAAATGAGAAAGTTTATGTTCTTGACGCACGCGAAAAAGGCGAATTTAATATTAGTCATATAAAAGGAGCAAAACTCATAGGGCATAAAAATTTAAATAAAAATGCCTTAAATGGTATTCTCAAAAACGCAACGATAGTTGTTTATTGCACGATAGGTGTGAGAAGCGAGCAAGTTGGTGCTAGACTAAAAAAAATGGGCTACACCAATGTTTATAATTTATTAGGAAGTATTATTGAATGGGTCAATCAAGATAATTCCATTATAGATTCTGGTAATAAGCCAACCCAAAAGGTACATGTTTATACAGATGATTATGGACAATGGTTAACAAAAGGAGAAAAAGTAAAATAGACAAATTTTTTTGTTCTTATAATAATTTAGATACGAACTGACTACAATAGATCAAATAATTAATCTAACTGTTTGGAGTGAATACACTTCAAGCAGTTTTTTTATGCTTTTCTAAACCACTTTTAAGGATTTAATTCTTTCAAAGAATTACCTTTACACCTAGCAATCGAGTTTTGAAAGTCGATTGATTAAAATAATTTTAGAGATGATCAGTTATATCAAAGGAGCAATTGCCGTCAAAAGTCCAACTTATGTTATCGTGGAAACAGGAGGAATCGGTTATCACATTAATATTAGTCTGACTACTTATGCCAAAATTGAAAAACTAGAACAAGTGAAATTACTCACTCACTTTATTGTCAAGGAGGACAGTCAAACCCTTTATGGTTTTGAAAGTGGTGTAGAACGATCTTTGTTTGTTCAGTTGATTTCGGTGAGCGGTGTTGGTCCAAATACAGCGATGGTGATGCTATCAACTTTATCTTCTGATGAACTAAAATCAGCTATTATTGGTGAAAATATTGTAGCGCTTAAAAAAATCAAAGGTATAGGAGATCGAACCGCTAAACGAATTATTTTGGACTTGAAAGATAAGATTGTAAAAAGTTCTGGTGATGAGCCTTTAACTTTATTGCCAGCTAACAATACCGTACGTGAAGAAGCGTTACAGGCTTTAGTAACGTTAGGTTTTAATAAGATAAAAATTCAGAAAGTACTCAATAAGCTCCAAAAGCAATCACCAGAAATCAATACTGTAGAAAAATTAATCAAAAAAGCATTAAGATTTCTTTCATAAAAGATGTTAATGAATCGTTATAAGAAAGTAAATGGCTCTTTTTTGATAAAAATCCGATAAAAGATAAAAAGGAATAGCATAAATCAATTAAGATTTCAGTTATTCTTGTATTTTTGTTGCCTAAAAAAAATGATTGCAATAAATAAAGGAAATGGACTATAATTTAGTAGGTTTTAAATTTCACTAATTATAAATTACCCATTATCAATCAATTAGTTATAAATTCGCTATTAGATCACAAAAAAAATCATATTTATAGAAGCACTCTATACATAACTGACGGAAATTCCGTCTAAAATAAACTAAAGGTGAGCCAAAATCCTATATATACAGGGTTTTTATAGTAGAATAATGTTTATTCTAGCTGGTATTTTTATGTTTAGATGTAAGAGTGTTTTTGACTTGTTAAATTTGTTATTTAACAACCGTCATTCATGCTTACCTTTTATTTCTATTCCTAATCACGCTCATTTTTAGTTTTGAAGATATTTTCATTATTATACTTAATAATAAAAATATTGACATTGAAATATTCGATTTTACCAAATTCAATCCATACAATGGATGAAAATGTGTGTAACTAATTATGTTATAAACAATTGATAACGAATAAATTAATTATTTTCCGCTATCAATCTTATACTACATAAATAGTTAAAGAGACAAACAAACACAGCCATATAAAAAAATTATGAGTGCAAAAAAGTCAATAGTATATTTGCTGTTATTTGCTGGTGTAGGCCTTTTTATTGCAGATGCCACCACCAATGTTTTTGAAGTTTCTCCTGAAAACAATCTTCTAGTTAGGCAAAAATCAGTCAAGCCGCTGCTTTCGGCTAATGTTCCTGATACACTTCCACCAATTCAAGAACGAGGGAGTGATTTTTATACGGATACTACTCATAACCCTTTCAATTTGAGTGATCCTAAGGCTATCACGCAAGAAGTGACCTATGATCCTGTTCTCAATCTTTACGTCATTACCGAAAAAATAGGTAATCGAAGTTATCGACCACCCATTTATCTCTCTTTTGAGGAATATATAGCTTGGAGTAAAAAGAAAGAAGAGCAGAGTTATTTTTCGCAATTGAGCAAAAAAGCCAATCGAGGTAATGATCCTATTGCTGCGCTTGACTTGAAAAAACCATTAGAAGAACGATCTATTTTCGGAGGAGAAAAGATAGATATTCGACCGCAAGGTAATATTGATTTGACTTTTGGAGCAGATTTTCAACGGATTGATAATCCTGTAATTCCAGAAGAACAGCGTAGTCAAGGTGGTTTTGATTTTGGTATGAATATCCAAATGAATGTGATTGGTAAAATTGGTGATAAGCTTAATCTTTCAACCAATTATAATACACAAGCTTCTTTTGATTTTGATAATCAAGTAAAATTGAAATATGAAGGGCATGAAGATGAAATTATTCAAAAAATAGAAGCTGGTAATGTAAGTTTGCCATTAAGAAGTTCTTTGATTCAAGGTAGTCAAAGTCTTTTAGGTGTGAAAGCAGAGTTACAGTTTGGTCGTTTAAGGATGACTTCTATTATGTCGCAGCAGCGTTCAAGAAGGCAAAACATCGCTATTCAAGGTGGAAGTCAATTGCAAACATTTGAGGTAACTGCCGATGATTATGATGAAAATCGTCATTTCTTCTTATCTCATTTTAATCGAGATGATTATGAACGATCATTAAACAATTTGCCTCAAATCAATACACTTTTCAAAATTACTAAAATGGAAGTTTGGGTAACCAATACCCGAAATACCACTGAAAGTGTAAGAGACATTGTAGCAATTGCCGATTTAGGAGAATCTGACCGAAGTAATTTCTCGACAGAAAATCCAAGTTTATATCCACCAATTACACCGATCTTTCCAGATCTATATGGTCGAGGCTTACCTTCTGATTCTGCTAATATTATTTATCAAAAATTATTAGCTAATCCAGATGTTAGGAATTTAAATACTGCAGTAGCTACACTTCAAGGACCTGAATTTAACATGAAACAAGTTAGGGATTTTGAGAAAGTGAAAGCACGTAAATTGAATCCTTCTGAATTTACTTATCATCCAGATTTGGGTTATATCTCAGCTAATTTTGCTTTACAGCCCGAAGATGTACTTGGTGTATCGTTTGAATATACCTATAATGGAGAGACTTTTAGAGTTGGTGAATTTGCACAAGAATCACCAACTAATCCAGATACATTAAGTGTATTGTATATAAAGATGCTCAAGAGTTCATCGCCACGAGTTGATTTACCGATTTGGGATTTGATGATGAAAAATGTCTATTCTTTGGGCGCATATCAAATCAATCAAGATGAATTTAAGTTGGATGTTGTTTATCAAGATCCTGAGGGCGGAGTAAAACGTTTCATCCCAGGAAATCTAAGCGTTTCTGATAAACAATTAATCGAACTCCTCAATCTCGACAATCTTAATCGACTGGGAGATCCAACGCCCGATGGGGTATTTGACTTTATACCAGGGCTGACCATTAATCCCCGAAATGGGCGAATTGTCTTTCCTGTCTTAGAACCGTTTGGTAAGTCCTTATTCAATCAATTTGATACAATCACCGAACGAGATATTTCCGCAAGGTATGTTTATAATCAACTCTATGACTCGACGGTTATTGTCGCGCGAGAATATCCCGAATTTAACCGCTTTCTCATTAGAGGAACGTACCGCTCAAGTGTTTCTTCTGAAATTTCATTAGGGGCGTTTAACATTCCGCGTGGTTCTGTAACGGTTCGCGCTGGAGGAGCAGTGCTGCAAGAAGGACGGGATTACGAAGTCGATTACAATATTGGTCGAATAAAAATATTGAATGAGGCGATTATGAATTCAGGACAGCAAATCAATGTGTCCTATGAAGATAATTCCCTCTTTAGCTTCCAAACTCGAACAATGGTCGGAACACGTTTCGATTATTGGATCAGTGATGATTTCACGATTGGAGGTACTTGGATGCGTTTATCTGAGCGTCCTTTTACACAAAAAGTAAACTTTGGAGACGATCCAATTCGTAATAGCATATATGGTCTTGATTTACAATATAGTACCGAAGCGCCTTGGATTACAAAATTAATTGATAAACTACCATTCATTCAAACTAAAGCGAAATCGACGATTTCCTTGATTGCAGAAGCGGCTTGGCTTCGTCCAGATCACAATAATGCAGTCAATCAAGATGGAGAAGGAGTTGTTTATGTCGATGATTTTGAAGGTTCTTCTACCTTTTTTGATTTAAGAACGCCTGCGACTTCTTGGTCATTAGCAAGTGTTCCACAGACCAGTTTATTTCCAGAAGCTGAATTAATTGATGATATTACTTCGGGTGTAAATCGAGCCAAATTAGCTTGGTATCAAATTGATAATACGATTCGAAGCCCTGATGAAAGTGATCCTTATGAGCGTGCAGTAAGCGAGCAAGAAGTTTTTCCAAATAAGCAATTATTACCTGGACAAAACCTTGGTATTCGTCCTTTGGATTTAGCTTTTTATCCTGATGAGCGTGGACCTTATAACTTTGATGTCAATCCTATTTCAGGAATTTCGGCAGGTCTAAACTCTCAAAGTGGTAAGCTGAATGATCCACAATCCCGATGGGGTGGTATTATGCGAAGTCTTCAAACGAATAACTTTGAAGCCGCTAATATTGAATTTATTGAGATTTGGGTGATGAGTCCATTTGTTGATGGTGCTGGTGGTCAAGGTGGTGATTTATATATTAACTTGGGTAACGTTTCGGAGGATATTTTACGAGATTCTCGAAATTTCTATGAAAACGGTTTACCAGCTCCTGGTAGTACTTCTCGCGTAGATACGACGAATTGGTCTCGAATTCCTAGAACTCAAGCAATCACACAAGCCTTTGACAACGACGAGGTAGTTAGAAAAGCACAAGATGTTGGTTATGATGGAGTTGATAATGAAGGAGAAGCGAATTTATTTAAAGATTATTTAGATGCGGTGCGTTTATTAAATCCAATTAATTTGGATTCAATTGAGGCTGATCCATCTGCAGATGATTTCCGTTATTATAATGATCGTAATTCTTTTGGTGGGAATGACCCGATTTTATTAAGATACAAACGTTTCAATAATCCGCAAGGAAACTCTCAGCCGCCGAGTGGTAATGTACTTTCAGCTTCAACAAATATTCCAGACTCAGAAGATATTAATCGAGATAATACACTGAATGAAAACGAATCATTCTTTGAATATAAAATTCCAATTCGTCCTAAAGCTTCTAATCCTTCTGGAATTGAGAACAATCCATTCATTACCAATGAAGTAACGACCGTAGCTGGTCAGACTTGGTATCAAATGAAAATTCCGATTGACCAATTTACAAGCAAAACAGGTGGTATTCAAGATTTCCGTTCTATTCGTTTTATTCGAGTTTATATGAAAGGTTTTGATCGTCCAGTTGTCATGCGTTTTGCACGTTTGGCATTGGTTCGTAATCAATGGAGACGTTATAGAAGAAACTTAACGCAGTCTGGTTTATATACTGTGCCTGATGATGAGGATCCAACTTTGTTTGATTTGAATGCTGTTAATATTGAAGAGAATAGCCGCAAATCGCCTTTCCCTTATGTATTGCCTCCAGGTATTGAGAGAGAGCAGACTGTTGGAACAATCACAAATGCACTTCAAAATGAGCAATCATTAGCAATCAATGTTTGTAATTTGGCGGATGGTGATGCGAGAGGTATTTACAAAATTCTTAATTTGGATATGCGCCAATTCAAGAAATTGAGAATGGCAGTTCATGCAGAGGATGAGACTTTTTCTACTGCAAATGGTGATTTGAGCATTTTTATGCGTTTGGGAACAGATTTCGAGGATAATTATTATGAATATGAGATTCCTTTAAAAATGACTCCAGAAGGTACTATAAATCAACTTCCAGATGCAAATGAAGATGAAGATTATAAAGCAGAAATATGGCGTTCGGATAATGAGTTCAGTTTCTTATTAGAAATGTTACAAAATCTAAAGGTAGATCGTAATAATAAAGATATTTCGTTAAGTACTATTTATGAAATCCTTGATCCTGAAAAGCCTGAAAACAAGGTTCGTATTAAAGGTAATCCAACCCTTGGTTTAGTCAAAGGGATTATGATTGGATTAAGAAATTCAAACGGTAAGGGTGTCCCTCAATGTGCCGAAGTTTGGGTCAATGAACTTCGTGTAAGTGGTTTTAGCGAGCAAGGTGGTATAGCAGGTTTAGCTCGTTTAGATGTTAAGTTAGCTGATTTAGGTACATTAACTGCTTCAACTAATTATAGTAGTATCGGTTATGGTTCGATTGATCAAAAATTAGCACAACGCCAATTAGAAGATGTTTTGGAATATGATATAGCAACAAGTTTAGAGCTTGGTCGTTTCTTCCCTAAAAGCTGGGGCGTTCAAATTCCATTTTATACACAGCTTTCGCGAATCATCAAAACACCTCAATACGATCCATATCAATTAGATATTCCTTTGGATGAATTATTGGCAGGAACTACGGACTTAGTTCGTCGAGATAGTTTGCAAAAAATTGCACAAGATTATACGTCTATCCGAAGTTTGAATTTTACTAATGTAAGAAAAACGAGGGCAAGAGGTGCTAATAAACCAATGCCTTGGAGTTTATCCAATTTCAGTTTTACTTATGCTTATACACAAACTTATCATCGAGATCCGAATGTTGAGACCGAACTATTGAGTTTACATCGAGGTGCAGTTAACTATAATTATAGTACTAATCCACTATACATCACGCCATTCAAAAAATTGATCAAGAGTAAAAATAAAAACTTGGCGATTCTTAAAGACTTTAATTTCTCGCTATTTCCGAATAGTTTGACTTTTGCGTCTAATATGACTCGTCGATATGGTGAGACTAAATATCGCTTTGCAGAAGGCTCTTGGTATGATAAGCGTTTTACTTGGGATAGAAATTATGGTTTACAATGGAATTTGACTAAAGCTTTAAAACTGAATTTCAATGCTAATAATATGGCAGTGATTGATGAGCCTATGGGCGCAATTACTGATCAAGTTCGCGATAGTCTTTGGGCTGGAATTATGGATTTTGGTCGTACCAAAAACTATACACACAACATTGATGTTTCTTATGCCGTACCATTCAAAAAAATTCCAGCATTGGATTGGATACAATTAAGGGGGCAAGCGAATGCTGGTTATAGTTGGACAGCAGCAGCATTGAATACAACTTCTTTAGGTAATGTGATTCAAAATAATCAATCTCGCCAATTGAATGGCGATTTGGATTTTGTAAAATTGTATAACAAATCGCCTTATCTGAAAAAGATAAATGCACGAGCCAGATCTAAGAAGAAAACGAATAGACGACGAAATACACGCAGTGGTAGTAAAAATAAGAATAGCAAAAAAGATGATAAAAAGAAGAAAAAAGATCGTGTACCTAGTGCAGCAGAACGGGCTTTAGTTCGTCCTTTCATGCTGATTAGAAAAGCAAGAATTAGTTATAGTGAGAATTTGTCAACGGTCTTACCAGGCTTTTTGCCAAATTCAACCTATGTTGGTATGGACGAAACGTTTAGCTCGCCAGGGCTTGGTTTTGTATCTGGTTTTCAACCTTCTGATGCATGGTTAGATCGTGCAGCTTCTAATGGGTGGATGTCTAGTGATATTTTCTTGAATCAACAATTCCTTCAGGATTCATCCCAAACATTGGATTTACGTTTGACGATTGAGCCTTTCCGTGATTTCCGAATTGATGTAACAGCGAACAAAACATTTAATATTAATCATACTGAATTCTTCAAAGTCAGAGATGCGACTTCAACAGAACATGAACATTTGAATCCGCGTGATGTTGGTAGTTATTCTATCACATTCTTTGGTTTGAATACCTTATTCAGACAAGCAGGAGAATTTAATGTATCTCCATTATTCAAACAATTTGAAGCCAATAGACAGGTTATTTCTGATCGTTTGAGTGCTAATGGTGTACCGCATGAATTAGATCCTGGTTACAAAGCAGGTTATGGTCGTTTTCAACAGGATGTTTTATTGCCTGCATTTATGGCGGCTTATACCAATCAAGATGCAAGTGTCACTAATTTAAATATTTTCGATCGTTTGCCAATGCCAAACTGGCGATTAACCTATAATGGTTTAAGCAAATTAAATATCTTCAAAGATATTTTCTCTAGTTTCAATATTTCTCATAGTTATTCTTCTAAGTTGAATGTGAATAGTTTCATTACGGATTTAGATTTTGATAGTAATGATCCATTCCAAGTCAATCCATTGACATTCAATTATTTTAGCGAATTTGAAGTACCAGAGTTGGTTATTACAGAACAATTACAACCATTGATTGGTATTGATGTTCGTACCAAAAATGATATGACTGCTCGAGTTGATTTTAAGAAATCACGTACATTAGCGATGAATTTCCGCGATTATCAATTGAGTGAAACAAATACTACTGAAATCACAATAGGTTTTGGTTATCGAATCAAAAATTTCATTTTACCATTCGGGCCAAATGCCAAGAAGAAGAGGAAGAAGAAGAAAAAGAAGAAGAGCAAGAAAAAGAAGGATATAGAGGATGCGAAAAGTAAATTGAAGAGAAGCAGAGGCAAAAGCAAAGACACCAAAGGAGGAAATGATTTAGATATTAAGTTTGACTTTTCTTATAGAGATGATGCAACAGTCAATCACTTACTAGATCAAGAAACTTCTCAGATGACACGTGGTTTGAGAACTTATCGTATTTCGCCTTCGATCAATTATCAAGTGAATAGTCAATTGACTTTACGCTTATTTTTCGATCAAAGTAGAACGATACCAAAAACTTCCGTGACGTTCCCAATCACGAATACGCAAGCTGGTGTGACGGTTAGGTTCTCGTTAGCTAAGTAAAAAACGGTAAACTATTAGAAGTAAATAATTGAACGACTGTTTTGTGGATAAAATAGGTTTTAATAACTTATTTTATCCACAAAACAGTCGTTTATTATTTATTAATTTAATTAAATCGGTGTTCCATTTTCATCCGTCGTTAATACTTCACTCATATAATTAAAAAACGGTCGAATAGCTTTGTAAGCCTCATTTATTTTATCTAAAAAACGGGGCTCCAATATTTCTGTATCAGTGAATTTGTGATGGACTAAAAAACTTTTATACCGTAATAATTCAATTGCTTCATGATCTTTAGCATATCCTCTTGGAGCGGTTTTGAGTTGATCTCCTTCTAATTTTCCAAAATATTTTTTAAAATTTTTCTCTGCTAAAATTCCCCTCAACTCATCAGGGTAAGCCGCAATTTCTCTCCTAATCCTAGCTAAATCCGAAGAATTTGGCTTCCAAAAACCAGCTCCCATAAAAGAATTTCCTGGTTCAAAATGAAAATAATATCCGCCTCTCCGCCATTTTGTTGCTCTAGACATAAAACCGCTCAATGACGATTTATAAGGCGTTTTATCTTTCGAAAAACGAACATCCCTATAAATTCGATATACTTTCATTTTTTCAATTTCATCGTGTTGATTCATCAAAACTTCTAAAGCACCAGCAAATGCTTTTACATCAGCATGAGCAGTTATATAAAGAGCTTTATTATTATTAAACCATTCTCGATTATTATTTTTTTGAATAGCTTTCAAAAAATCAAGTGTAGAAGATTGAATATGAGTGATTGACATATTTCAAATATTTTATTTTATAAACGAGCTTCAATTTTTACTTTTACAAAAGTAAATGAAATATATTTGATGAAGAATAAGAGTTGGACTAAAACAAATTTAAAAATGAAATGTCTTTATATTTGTTTTTCAGCATCAAAAAAATGAAAACCATAGATTTTTTGAAGTTCATCTAACTTGAAAGGTGTTATATTGTGTGATTATTTTTAATATCTAAATCAACTAGAAATGGCAAACAACGACGACAAACCACCGATTCTCCAAACATGGGAACAACTCTATGCACTTGTTCTGATCATGCACGTCATTATCATTTCCTTATTCTATTGGCTAACAAAAACATTTTCTTAAAAGAAATTAATAGACTTCTTTATCATTTATAATCATAAAATATGAGTACTCTCGATTGGTCCATCATGCTTGGTACACTATTCAGCATAGTAGCTTACGGAGTTTGGAAAACACGCGACACAAAAAATGTACAAGACTTTTTACTCGGAAAACGAGAGTTAAAATGGTGGACAATCGGCTTGTCGATTATGGCTACTCAGGCTAGTGCGATCACTTTCCTTTCCACTCCTGGGCAAGCATATGAGGAAGGGTTGGGTTTCGCACAATTCTATTTTGGTTTACCTATCGCAATGGTTATCATCGCTGTTTTTTTCCTCCCCATTTATTATAAGTTAAAAGTATATACTGCTTATGAGTTCCTAGAAGGACGGTTCGGGCGACCCACTCGAACACTAACAGCAGTATTGTTTTTAGTTGCTAGAGGATTAGCTGCCGGGATTACCATTTACGCGCCTGCTATCATTTTGTCCTCCATTATGAGTTGGAATTTGACGTTGACTAATCTTTTTATAGGTGTTTTAGTGATTATCTATACCGTTGCAGGAGGAACAAACGCCGTCAGTCAAACCCAAAAACAGCAAATGATTATCATTCTGAGTGGAATGGTCATCGCAGCTTTTATATTAATTTATAGTTTACCCAATGATATTTCTTTTGTAGATGCGGTGAGTGTAGCAGGAAAAATGGATAAGCTCGAAGTGGTCGATTTTTCTTTTGATTTAAATAATAAATATACTTTTTGGTCTGGTATGCTTGGTGGGGTTTTTCTCTTTTTATCCTATTTTGGAACGGATCAATCACAAGTACAACGCTATTTATCGGGCAGTACATTGACAGAAAGTCGTTTAGGATTACTTTTTAATGGTCTATTCAAAGTACCTATGCAATTTTTCATCTTATTTGTAGGTATCTTAGTTTTCCTATTCTATCAATTTTCTTTA
>CAKZLL010000312.1 GCA_937125475.1 uncultured Saprospiraceae bacterium
GATATTGACATTGACCACGGTGAGGCGTTTCGTCATGTTCGAGTTTGCCTGTAATATGTGCAACTCGCCCAATTGTCAATAAACGACCATCTTCAAAATTATCTTTTAAAGTGCCTTTAAGGTGTTTTTCAACACAATTTAACTCCATAGGCGGCATAAATTGCCCATCTGGCAAATGAGGCAAGCCCAATTTTTCACCACTAATTCCAATAAAACGCTCTACATAATCGTACCAAGGTTGAACATCTTTGTAGCGAATAGGCCAATCAATAGCAACATCTTCTTTAGCATTCGCTTCAAAATCCAAATCACTCCAACGATAGACTTGTCTGCCCCACATTAATGACCGACCACCTTCATGATAGCCACGCATCCAGTCAAAACGTTGAATTTCCTTATACGGATGTTCAGAATCTTTTACAAAAAAGTGTTTGCGTTGTTCCTTGACTGTATAACCTGTTCTACTTTGCACTTTATAGTGTTCCGCTTTTTCTTTCAAAGAAGTTTTACCTCCATTGTGCATTTCCCAAGGCTCCATATTAGCCGTTTTGTAATCCACAATGTGCCTGACATTGCGTCCACGCTCTAAGACTAGTGTTTTTAATCCTTTTCGACACAATTCCATAGCTGCCCAGCCGCCAGAAATTCCTGAACCAACAACTATTGCGTCATAGGTATTTTCTTTACTCATAATTCTATTTGGTTGGAATGAGTGATTTAAAAAATATTCAAAAATAAAATGAATACTATGTATATTGCAAGATAACCAATTTATCTTAATGTCAAAAAGACGATAAGAAGAATTTTATCATTTTAATACTTAATTGTTAGTAAAATTATAACTCATAAATTGGCTCTTATTTTTAAAATAATTATATTGTTGAGTAAAGAAAAATAGTCAAAAATTACCTTAAAACATTTTTAATATGAAGAATTATACCTATTTATTATTATGTAGTATTATATTAAGCAGTTGTCAAACTTACTATCCAGCAAGAACCTACACACCTTCACCAATAAATTATCACGATGATACAAGATTAATGGATATTCCGACTTTTGCTCATGACCGAGAG
Source organism: uncultured Saprospiraceae bacterium (assembly GCA_937125475.1). Lineage (GTDB taxonomy): Bacteria > Bacteroidota > Bacteroidia > Chitinophagales > Saprospiraceae > CAKZLL01. The sequence continues at coordinate 1,077 of CAKZLL010000312.1, forward strand.
ATCAAAGTTTTTTTTCCTGGAGAAAATCCGAACAAACCTTATTTAAAAGTTTTTTTATTAGAAGAAGTAGCTTATGGAGAAACTTCTTATGCTAATTTGGTGAGCCGATTAAAACAGCAAGCCCAAAAAAAAGGTGTTGATGCTATTATTGTATTATCTCGAAATCGGAGTGAAACGGAAACGGAGATATCTTATTCTGTTACGAATATGGCGAGTGCGGTAGGTATTGTATATACTGAAAATATTGAGTATGAAAAGGAGATGCCAAAACAAGCCATTTATTCATTGTATAATTATAAAACGCAGGCTTATGAACCTGCTGATAGATATAATTTAACGCCAGAAGGAAAGGTTATTTTCAAAAAAGAAAGTACTCAATACCTGATTTATTCTTACAATTATTCATTAGATTTTATGCTTCATGAGAAGAGTAGGGATTGGACTTATTCTTCGATCAATGAAAAAAAACTGATCGTTAAAAGGACTTATAAAGGTACTCAATATTATACTTTTAAATATAATGATGATAATCAAGTGACAAGAGTAAATGTCCAAAAAGGTGATGTTAGATATGAAATTGATTTTTATTATAAAAATGGCTTGCTACATAAAAAAGAAATGTATCGGGATAATAAAAAACGAAAATTGATTAGAACCGATATTTTTAAATACAAAAGTAATGGACAATTACTTAGTGAAGAGATCTTTCGTCTGAATAAAAAGAACGGCATAATGATCCCATTTTCTAAAGTAGATTATGACTATTACACAAAAGATGATTATAAAGAATTAATAGGAAAAGCAGTAAAGAAATAAATAACAAATGCCTTATCCTAAATAAATAGGATAAGGCATTTTGTATTTAATTATTTTAGTAAAATATTGCAAATCAATTGATTATGTTCATGATTTGAAATTATGCTTCTTCTTTTTTTACTGTTTTTCTTGGTGCTCTTTTCTTTGGTGCAGGTTTTTTAGTTGCTGCTTCTAATTTTGCTTCAAGTTCTTCAACTTTAGCATGCAAACTAGCGATTTCACCACGAGTAGGAACATCGAAACGAGCTAAGAATTTTTCTGTATAATCCTTTAATTTCCCTTCGTATTCGCTTTTTTTACCTTCAGTGTCATTGACCAAATCATTGACTACCTTTTTACCTTCTTCTTCTGTCAACTTGCCTTTTGCTACCCATTCATTGACATCTTTCTGAAATTTTCCATTAACAGTAGAAACGATACCAACACCTGTGTATATGAATTTTTTGAATAAGCTTTCCATGACTATATATTTTAAAATGATTATTTGAATAAAATGTAGTGATAACTGAAATGAATTTATTTTTCGGTTAATTCACTGGTTTGTTGTGATAATTTTTCGACACGTTTTTTCAAACTTTCGACCTCTTCATAAGAAGTGAATTCAAAACGATCTAATACTTGATCGACCCAGCCTTTCATCTGAGTATCTAATTTTTCTCGTTGACCTTTCAAATCATCAACCAAATCATTGACAATTCGTTCGCCTTCCAATTCGGAACTAGTCAATTGTCCTTTGACCTCATTCAATTGTTTTTGAAAGTGTTCAGCGGTTGTTGATACTAATCCAACACCTGTATAAAGGAATTTTTTGAAAATGCGATCCATGATTTTTATGATAAATGGTGAACGAAAAAATGAGGATTAATTACTCCTCCTCTACTCTTTTTTTAGCTTTAGTTGGCTCAGGTTGTTCGCCTTTAGAAGCTAATTGAGCTTCGAGTTCATCAATTTTATTTTCCAATGCTTCAACTTCTTTACGAGTAGGAAAATCAAATTTTGATAAAACATTTTCCATCAAGCCTCTAATTTTTTCTTCATATTCGCCTTTCTTGTGATCTACGTCTTCTAACAAATCGTCGATTACTTTTTTGCCTTCTGTTTCAGATATTTTACCATCTTCAACTAGCTCATTGACTTTATTTTGAACTTTTTCCAAAGTGCCAGTAACAATACCAACGCCAGAATACAAGAACTTTTTGAATAAATCTTCCATAATTATATATTTTGATGAAATTGTTGTCAAAAAAGATAAGCAACAGAATTTCTATTGCCTATCAGATTACCTTATGTGTTATGCATAACAAATGATTGATTGTTATTACACTCTACTCTTTACAAGTTTTGTGCAATTGTTTTTTGTCAAAAATGGCAAAATATTATTTTGTGTAAATTTTTTATTAAAATGCTAATGTTTGACGTTTTTTTTGAATAAAATTTAAAAAAAGTGGAATAGTTTGAATGATTGGTAAAAATGGAGAAAAAAAGTATTTTGAATAAAATTAAAAAATTATAATGTGATGATTTCAGCCATTTTGACAGGCTTTTTTTTCGAAATCGAAGCGTTTCCTTTTTTTATTTGGTAAAAGATAGGAAAATGACCAAATCTTTAGTTTTTAAGGGAATTGAATTAGAATATTATTCTTTGAAAAGGAGAGGAGCGATTACATGTTTTTGGAATAAAAAGGAAAAGTATCTGATTTTAATAAGAAAGCAAAATAAAAAATGGTAAATAAGTCATAATGTTTAGTCATTCGAAATAAAATTTGGCAGGTTCTCCGTAATGAAAAAAAGACTGATACCCTAATAAATAGAATATCAATCTTTCATGTTTTGTGCTGTTCAACAGTTATAGTTATTCAATAATTTCTAGGATTTTCATTTCTACGCGCTGATTTCTTTTACGACCAGCGACAGATTTATTATCTGCAATCGGCTTAGTTTTTCCATATCCATGATATTGAATACGCTTTTTAGAAATACCTTGATTAACGAAATATTCTTTTACCATTTTGGCTCGACCAGAAGATAATTCATTAGCAAATTCATGACTACACCAACTATTGGTATGACCACCGACTTCGACAATTAAGTTCGGATGCGCCTTCAAGAAATCGACTACTTTTTCTAATTCTTTATCCGAAGCATTCTTGATGGTTGTTTTATTTGCATCGAAGAAAATATTATTCATCGGAATAATTTGCCCTACTTTTAATGGTACAATCAAAACCTCCTCTTCTTCCTCAACTGGCGTAGGAGTAGGATTTTCTTTCGCTTTATTAGCATATTCTTCCTCTAATTGCTTTCTAATCTTATCCTCTAATTCTCTTCGGATTTGTGTTTCTAATTCTTTTTTTAAGCGATATTCCATCTCTTTGCGCAATTCTGTTCGGACTTCATCTTCCATTTCTTTACGCAAATCTGCAACGACTTCATTGCGCACTTCATCGGCTAATTCGTCTCGCAAGTCATCTTTAACGCCATCTTCTAAGTCCGTTTTTAATTTGCTTTTTACATCATCTTCTAATGTTTTTTTCAAATCATCTTCGACTTTCTTCTTTAAATCATCCTCCAAATCAATCCGCACTTCATCCGCGACTTCATCTCTGACATCGCTGATCATTTCTTTTTTTAGCTCATTCTTAACCTCATTTCGTAAATCTTCGCGCATTTTTTTACGCATTTCTTCCTTCAATTCTTCTACATCAACCTCTGGTTCTGCTGGTTTTTCTGTAGGAATTTCCCTTTTAGGTTTTGGTGCAAAAGGATCATCACTCACTGCGTCGGTTGGTGTTGGAGGTTCAGGTTTCTCGACTACTGGCGGAGTAGGTGCTTCTTCAACAGGTGGAGGGTTTGGTTCGTTTTCTGCTACAATAGGCTCATCTTCTGGTATTTCTTTTCCTTGTAGACGGAGCATTTTTTTGCGTAAAGCATCCATTTCTCCATCTGGTTTTGCTGATTTCTTAGGCTTGTTTTTAGCAATCTTGGTTTTCGCTCTTGCTTTTGCTTTAGGCTTCGGTTTTTCTTGAGGCTTTACTTCTTTATAGTCATCGTCTAAATGTTTATTATACTTATTCTTTAAACGATCTAATTCTTTATCACGTTTCGATTTTTTAGGTTGTCTAGGTGTCTTGGGTGGAATAGGTTTT
>CAKZLL010000313.1 GCA_937125475.1 uncultured Saprospiraceae bacterium
CTTATTGCTTTGTAGCTATTTTTTTTATGGTTGTTGGGATTGGCGATTTTGTGCCTTGTTGTTATTTTCTACGATTCTAGATTTCATTATAGGCAAAAAAATTGCCAATAGCAATAGTCTAGGAAAAAGAAAGTTATGGTTATCGCTTAGTCTGATTGGAAATCTAGGTATTTTAACATTTTTTAAGTACTTCAATTTCTTTTCGGACTCGTTACAGGATTTAGTTGGGCTTTTGGGGGGCGAGTTGGATTTTATTCATCTCAATATTATTTTACCCGTCGGGATCTCGTTTTATACCTTTCAGACGCTTTCCTACACGATTGATATTTATAGAAAAAAATTAGAACCTGCTGCGTCATTCCTTGATTTTGCCTTGTTTGTGTCGTTTTTTCCTCAGCTTGTGGCTGGGCCGATTGAGCGAGCTAGGAATTTATTACCGCAAATTGCTGCAATTGATATGCCTACAAAACTACAATTTAGAGAAGGATTGATTTATATTGCCTTTGGTTTATTTCTAAAAATCATTATTGGAGATAATTGTGGTTTGGTGGTTGATATGGTTTTTGGTGCGCCTGAAAATTATTCTTCACTCGAATTAATGATTGCACCAGTAGTATTTTTTATTCAAGTTTATGGCGATTTCGCAGGTTATAGTTTAGTCGCTAGAGGAATCGCAAAATTGTTGGGCGTTGAGTTGATGGTCAACTTTAAACAGCCTTTTCTATCCACGAATTATACGGATTATTGGCGAAGATGGCATATTTCATTATATGGTTGGTTTCGAGAATACATTTATTTTACCCTTGGCGGAAGCCGAAAAGGAGAATTTAGAACTTACGTTAATGTGATGATCTTAATGACTGTGGCTGGTTTTTGGCATGGCGCGAGCTGGAATTTTGTCCTTTGGGGAATGATAAATGGGGTGGTATTGATGTTTGATAAATGGTGGCAAGGTGATAAACCAAGGCGAAAACTCAATTTTATTACTCGACCGATTATGATCGCGATGACGATCTTGACCTTTTCCGCTACTTTGGTTTTATTCCGTACTTACACAATGGACAAGTTTTGGATTTATGCTGGGTATTTGACTGAATTTAATGACTTTTCGGTAGATATTCGGATTTGGTACACTGCACTTGTTGCGCTTGTTTTGACTTTTTCAGTTGATTTGATTGTACACAAAAATGAGGGGGATGTGGCTTTTTTATTAAAAATAGAGCCTGTTACGCGTTATGCGATTTTGACGGCAGTCTGGATGGTGATTTTGGTATCAATGCTGTCAATTAAACCACAGCCGTTTGTTTATTTTCAATTTTAAAAAATAATTGTTGATTGGGATTGTAGGGCAAAGGCATGCCTTTGCCCTACGAAACCATACGATTGGTACAATTTTATTGTGCTTTGTATTTTTTCAATGCTGCCGTCAAACGCGGAACTACATCAAACAAATCAGCAACAACACCATAATCAGCCGCTTTGAAAAACGGAGCTTCTGGATCTTTATTGATTACAACAATAACTTTACTGCTATTCACACCAGCCAAATGTTGAATCGCACCAGAAATACCAGCAGCGATATACAAATTAGGGCGAATTGCAACACCTGTTTGTCCAACATGCTCATGATGCGGTCTCCAACCTACATCCGCAACAGGGCGAGAACAAGCCGTAGTTGCGCCTAATTCTTCTGCTAATTCTTCAATAATTCCCCAGTTTTCAGGTCCTTTCATTCCACGACCAGCCGAAACAACTAATTCCGCTTCTGGCAAAGGAACAGTACCTTTTGCACGATCTTCCTTAATCACAACAATGCGGCTTTTAGGAATTGTAACTGCGATATTCTCAGGAGCTATATCACTACCAACTTCTTCTGGCGGAAGCGTATTTCCCATCAAAGAAAATACAGCTTTCGGTGTTTTTACTTCATAAGTAGCAAATGCTTTGCTTGAAAAAACGCCTTTAGTTGCACGTAATTTACCGCCTTCAAATGTTGGTAAAGCATTAATACCTGAAACTGAACCCGCTTTCAACTTAACAGACAAACGCCCTAAAAGCGATTTTCCATCCGCAGAATGATTAACAATAACTACTTTTGAACCAGCCTTAGCCGCTACTTGAGCAATAATACTAGTGTGAACTTGGCTATCAAATCCACCTTCATGAGCAACATTTAATACTTTAGTTGCGCCATATTTGCCCAAAACTTCACTTCCTTCTACTTTTCCAATCGTGAGCGCCACAACGTGAGGCGTACCGATGATTTTTGCTACTTTATGCCCAAAGGTAACTGCTTCATAAGCAGCTTTTTTTAATTGACCTCCTGGACTTTCAGCATATATTAATACAGACATTTTTTTTATAATTGATAATTGACAATTGATAATTGACAATTATAGATTGATAATTAGAATTACTTCGTTATTTCAGATCAATTCTTAAATAACTTTGGCTTCCTCGTGTAATAAACGCACTAATTCGTCCATATCTTCTGGATCAACTAACTTAACCGCGCTTTTTGGAGCAGGCAAAGTATATTGAACGATACTTACAGGATCACTCATTTTTTTAGGCTCGCGAACCACTAATGGCTTTCTTTTCGCTTGCATAATACCGCGCATATTTGGAATGCGTTGCTCTGCCATACCTTTAGATGCACTGACAACAAACGGCATTTGAACCTTAACGATTTCTTTTCCGCCTTCAATTTCGCGAGTTACAGTTGCAACATTTCCTTCTACCTGTAAATCCGTTGCATAAGAAATATATGGTAAGTCCAACAATTCAGCTAAAATTGCCGCAACTTCAGAACCATTATAATCAATTGTTTCTTTTCCTGTAAAAACAATGTCCATGCCTTTGGCATATTGAGCGATTTGAGCCGCTACAAAATACGCACTACTTGGTTCTGCATTCACACGCAAAGCTTGATCTGCACCAATTGCCAACCCTTTTCTCAAAATAGAGTCATTAGAAGCAGGGCCAACATTGACCAAAGTCACTTTACTACCAGCTGCTTTTTCCTTCAATTCTACGGCACGAACCAAAGCGTACCATTCATCATAAGGGTTCATAATGTACTGTACGCCAGAGGTATTGAATTGCGTATTTCCATCAGTGAAACTCACTTTGGTGGTCGTTTCGGGTGTTTTGCTTACGCAAACTAATAATTTCATAATTCTACTAAAGTTTAAACGTTTGTTTTAATTCTGTAAATATTACAGTTACTATATATATGTATGGTTGAATAAAATCGCACCAGAATAGTCTTATAATATGAATCCAAAAGCCTAAATTTGTGTTATTAAATAAAGCTTTTGAAATTTGATTGATAAATATAAGATAATCTTTATCTAATCAATACTCAAAAATAAGAAAATTACAAATGACATCCAATCGCTTGAACCAACTACTTAACTTTTTAGGGGAATCGCCCAATGATAGTTTCATTTTATTCGCTATTGCGAAGGAATATGAGAAATATGACGAACGAAAAATGGCTTTTGAATATTATCTGAAATTGAAACAAACAGATCCCAAATATGTTGGCTTATATTATCATTTAGGCAAATTATATGAAAAAGATGCGGCTTATGACGCTGCTTTAGTAGCTTATAAAGAAGGAATTGCTGTTGCAAAATCCGCAGGAGATCGACATGCATTAGGAGAATTGTCGGAAGCAAAAATGATTTTGGAAGAGGATTTCTTTGATGAGTAGTGTTTTTGGGGTCTTTGACAATTTTTGCCAAAATGAACATTTCAATATGTCCAATGGGGCATGATCCATTGGACGAAAATGGCAAAAATTGTCAATGAACCATTTTTTTTATAAAATAAGGTGAAAAACCTTGTCAGAGACTTTATTAACCCTTCAACAAAAGACATTTACAAGATGAAAAATACATCTAAAAAACAGCAATTTATTTATTTTTTAATTGTCATAATAGGTTTGTTTTTTTTCCAAAACACGCAAGCACAAACAATTACTGGAAAAGTAACGGACAAGAAAGGAGAGGCGGTGATGTTTGGAACAGTAGCCTTGTATAGTTATAGCGAAGACACTTCAATTCTTTTAGGTGAGACGATTACTGATATTAACGGGAAATATCAAATTACTAGTGATAATCCAGTTAATAGTGAATTCTGTGTTATGTCTGTATTTTATTCAGGTATCCGAGAGACGAGAATAATATTTAGGTCTAGTCAATCTAGACTAGATATTGTTGTTAGGGATGAAATGTTTAGTTTTTGTGTATATCCTTTTACCTATCTTTTTTACTATTCCTCAAATAAGAAGGAATGGATTAAAGGTATTATATTAGATGATCGTGATGGAACACCTTTAGCGAATTCTCATGTGTTTTTAGAGAAGCTTAACGTTCTTGAAGCCGATGCTGTTTATAGCAATACAACTACGAATGAAAATGGTTTTTTCGCGCTCAGTGTAGAATCAAAAGGAGTGTATGAATTATCAATTTCAAAGGATTATAGTTATAGTGAAAGATCTCTTATTGTAAAAGAAAAAAAGGGAAAATATAAGTCTTTGGGAATTAGAGTTTATGTTGGTGGGCGTGATGGAACTTGCGTTTTTGCAGATCATTTAGATGAAGAAACAATCAGACGGAAAAGAGAAAAAAAGTTCAAGGAAAAAACCAAAGAACAACCTAGTAATTTTAATGATGCTTCTCGTACTTTGAGCGTAGAAAGTGGTATTCGACCTATAAATGATCAAGCATATCAATTTTCTATTCGCGGAAACGCACCTATGAATAACAAATGGTATTTAGACGATATTGAAATTCCTACGCCAGTTCATTTTCCTATTTCTAAAAATCTAGCCCACAATTTTGATGGCTCAATAGGATTATTACAAGCAAATGGCTTATCGAATATTGAATTGTATAAGAATTTTTTACCGACTCATTTTAGCAATGCTTTAGGTGGTGTTTTTGCTGCGGATATTATTAATAACTATGGCTTAAATGAAGGAAATGCAGTGGATTTGACTACGAATGGTGTTGGTTTGGATTTGACT
>CAKZLL010000314.1 GCA_937125475.1 uncultured Saprospiraceae bacterium
TTTCGTAATCGGTTTTAATCCTGGAATGATCGGAACATTAATTCCTGCTGCTCGGCACTTATCAACAAAATCAAAATATTTCTGATTATCAAAAAACATTTGAGTGACAATGTATTCCGCTCCAAAATCAACTTTCTGCTTTAGATACTCAATATCCAAATTCATGTTAGGTGATTCAAAATGCTTCTCTGGATAACCTGCTACACCAATGCAATAATCGGTTTGCGCACCATCTACAATTGTCTGATCCAAATAAGTTCCGTTATTCATGCTCTTTACTTGTTGAACTAAGTCAGAAGCATAAGAATGACCATCTTTATGCGGAATGAATTTTCCATCAAATGTTCTAGCATCACCACGCAATGCCAAAACATTATTAATACCTAAAAACGCTAAATCAATTAACGCATTTTCTGTTTCTTCTTTTGTGAAACCACCACAAATTAAATGAGGAACAGCATCCACCTTATATTTATTCATGATCGCGGCACAAATTCCAACTGTACCTGGGCGTTTTCTAATCGCAACTTTTTCATAATAACCTGTATTTTGCCGATTGTAAATAAACTCCTCTCTATGATAAGTCACATCAACAAACGGGGGCTTAAATTCCATCAGCGGATCAAGAGTCTTAAATATCGTCTTGATACTTCCACCTTTTACAGGAGGTAATATTTCAAAAGAAACTAAAGTCTCTCCTTTGGCATTTTTGATATAATCTGTTACTTTCATGCTCTAAATTTGATTATTTTTTAAAAATCCACTGCAATAATATTTCAGGCTAAACTTTTGTTTTAAATAACTTGTTTTACAAATTAAGTTAATCTTATTTAATTATTTCCCATCATCAAAAGTAGCTTTTTAATAAACTACGTTTTACTTTTGGGCGAATTTCTTAAAATAAAACTTAGTTTATTAAAAAGCTAGTTTTATTTTTGGACGAATTTCTAAAATAATAGAAACTTATGAAAAAGAATCTTAGAGAAGTTGTTAAAGAACGTATTCTAGTCATGGATGGCGCTATGGGTACTATGATTCAACAATATCAATTGCAAGAGGAAGATTTTAGAGGCGAAAGATTCGCGAATTTTCACAAAGATCTTCAAGGAAATAATGATTTGTTATCTATTACTAGACCTGATGTGATTGAAGCAATTCATAAAGCTTATATGGATGCTGGAGCGGATATTATTGAAACAAATACCTTTAGTTCAACAACTATTGCTCAAGCAGATTATGATTTAGAAAAAGTCGCTTATGAGCTAAATTTGGCTTCTGCCCAAATCGCGAGACGAGCAGCAGACGATATTACTGCTCAAAATCCTAATAAACCACGTTTTGTAGCTGGAGCTTTCGGACCTACAAATAGAAGTGCTTCACTTTCTCCTGATGTGAATAATCCTGGTTTTAGAAATATTACTTTTGATGAATTGGTCGATGCCTATTATGAGCAAGCTTGCGGATTAGTGGATGGAGGTGTAGATCTATTGCTGATAGAGACCGTTTTTGATACACTCAATTGTAAAGCTGCTCTTTTTGCAATCGAAAAAATGCAAGAAGAGAAAGGAATTGATTTGCCAATAATGGTTTCTGGAACAATTACAGATGCTAGTGGTCGAACGCTTTCTGGACAAACTTTAGAAGCGTTTTGGATCTCAATGAGTCATGTTAATTTGTTTAGTATTGGTTTGAATTGTGCATTGGGAGCAGAACAAATGCGCCCTTATGTTGAAGAACTTTCTAAACTTGCACATTGCAATGTACACGTTTATCCTAACGCAGGTTTACCCAACGAATTTGGAGAATATGATCAAACACCTAATCAGATGGGAACGTTGTTGGACGATTTCATGGATAATGGGTTTATTAATATCATAGGTGGTTGTTGTGGTACAACTCCAGATCATATTGAGCGTGTAGCAAAATATATCAAAGATAAGCCAACACGAGTACCTTCTAGCGAAAGAAAGATGTCTCAATATAGTGGACTTGAGCCATTAGTACTTAGAGAAAATTCCAATTTTATGAATATTGGAGAGCGAACAAATGTTACTGGATCACGAAAATTCGCTCGTTTAATCAAAGAGAATAGGTACGATGATGCTTTGAGTGTCGCTTTACAACAGGTTGAAGGTGGGGCGCAAGTCATCGATGTAAATATGGATGAAGGGTTGTTAGATTCAGAAGCTGCAATGATTAAATTTTTAAATCTTATTGCTTCTGAACCTGATATTGCTAAGTTACCAATCATGATAGATTCGTCTAAGTTTTCAGTTATTGAAGCTGGACTAAAATGTGTTCAAGGTAAGGCAATTGTCAATTCGATTTCTATGAAAGAAGGGGTCGAACCATTTAAAGCGCAAGCTAAAGTCGTCAAAAGATATGGTGCTGCTGCTGTAGTTATGGCATTTGATGAAGAAGGACAAGCAGATACAATTGAACGAAAAGTTGAGATTTGTAAAAAAGCGTATGATATTTTGGTCGATGAGGTAGGTTTTAATCCTTATGACATTATTTTCGATCCAAATATTTTTGCCATAGCGACAGGAATTGAGGAACATAATGAATACGCGATTAATTTTATAGAAGCTACTCGTCAAATCAAAGCCCTTTGTCCTGGTGCGAAAATCAGTGGAGGTGTGAGTAATGTTTCGTTTTCTTATCGTGGTAATAATGCGATTAGAGAAGCGATGCACGCTGCATTTTTGTTTCATGCTATTGAGGCAGGGATGGATATGGGAATTGTGAATGCAGGAATGATTGAGGTATATGAAGAAATTCCGAAGGACTTGTTGACTTTGGTCGAAAATGTCTTGTTCAATCGTTCACCTAACGCAACAGATGAACTCACAGAATATGCTGAAACTGTTAAAAGTAAGGGCAAAAAACGTGTAAAGGATCTGACTTGGCGCGAAAAAGATGTAGAAGGTAGGTTAAGTCATGCTTTGGTGAGAGGTATTACCGAGTTTATCGAAGAAGATACAGAAATAGCCCGCAAAAAATATAGTTCGCCATTACAAGTCATTGAAGGTCCTTTGATGGATGGAATGAATGTCGTTGGTGATTTGTTCGGTAGTGGTAAGATGTTTTTACCACAGGTCGTAAAAAGTGCGCGAGTAATGAAACGCTCTGTCGCTTATCTCACGCCATTTATTGAAGAAGAAAAAGCCCTAAAAGGCGGTGGTTCTGCTAAAGGAAAAATCTTAATGGCAACGGTAAAAGGCGATGTTCATGATATTGGTAAAAATATCGTTGGGGTTGTTTTGGCTTGTAATAATTACGAAATCATTGATCTTGGTGTGATGGTTAGGGCGGAAAAAATCTTAGCCGCAGCACGCGAGCATAACGTTGATATGATCGGTTTGAGCGGTTTGATCACACCTTCTTTAGATGAAATGGTTTATGTTGCTAAAGAAATGGAGCGTCAGAATTTCAAAATTCCATTATTAATTGGAGGTGCGACAACTTCGAAAACTCACACCGCAGTTAAAATTGAAGAAAAATATTCTGGCCCTGTTATTCATGTTTTGGATGCGTCCAAAAGTGTGGCAGTAGCTTCTAAATTATTAGGAAGTGATGAAGATGGTCGCGCGAATTATATCTTAGATATTAAAAAGAGCTATAAGCGTGTTCGCGAACAGCGTAAAAATAGAACATCGGTTAAGCCTTATATTGATCTAAAAGCAGCACGAGCGAATAAAACCAAAATTGAGTGGGATAATTATACGCCTCCTGTACCGAAAGAAACGGGCATTAAGGTCTTTGAAGACTATGATTTGGCCGAATTAGCTAAATATATTGACTGGACTCCGTTTTTCTCTTCTTGGCAAATGAAAGGCAAGTATCCTCAAATTTTTGAAGATCACATCGTCGGAAAAGAAGCAAAAAAATTGTACGATGATGCACAAGTTATGTTACAAAAAATCATTTCTGAAAAGTGGTTAACTGCTAAAGGTGTGATTGGTTTGTTTCCTGCAAATGCCATTAATGACGATGATATTGAAGTTTATAACGATGAGGAAAAAACCTTGGTGAAGGAAGTATTAAGAAACTTGCGTCAACAGCGCAAAAAAGCACCAGGATTGCCTAATATTTCATTGACAGATTTCATCGCGCCTAAGTCTTCTGGCATCACGGATTATGTCGGTGGTTTTGCGGTAACGACAGGAATCGGTATCGAAGAACACATCAAACGTTTTGAAGAAAATCTTGATGATTTCAATGCAATTTTGTTAAAATCATTGGCGGATCGTTTGGCAGAGGCTTTCGCTGAAAGAATGCACGAACGTGTCAGAAAAGAATTTTGGGGATATGCAAGTGAGGAAACACTTGAAAACACGGCTTTAATTGCCGAGAAATATCAAGGTATTCGTCCAGCACCAGGTTATCCTGCTTGCCCAGAACATACAGAAAAACAAACTTTGTTTGCATTACTAAATGTAACAGAAAATACAAGTATTATACTTACAGAAAGTTGCGCTATGTATCCTGCGGCATCGGTGAGCGGTTGGTATTATTCACATCCGAAATCTAAATATTTTGGAATGGGACAAATTGCTAAAGATCAAGTAGAGAGTTATGCAGAAAGAAAAGGCATGACGATTGAAGAAGCAGAAAAATGGTTATCACCGAGTTTAAATTATGAAGTGTAAGAACTTTCTAATAAGAGAATTATTTAATAAATTTAAACGGCATTTGAAATGTAGATTTCAAATGCCGCATTTTTATTTTTAGAATTGATCATTCAAACATTACCAATGGATATAGAAGCTTTTCGCGAATATTGCTTATCTAAAAAAGGCGTAACAGAAGGATTTCCTTTTGATGAAAAAACCTTAGTTTTTAAGGTGATGAACAAAATGTTTGCCTTGGCAGGTTTAGAACACAATCCATCAACGGCTAATCTCAAATGCGATCCTGAACGTTCCATCGAGTTACGAGAAACTTATCCCGATGATGTACAACCAGGTTATCATATGAATAAAAAACACTGGAATACTGTTCTTTTAGAAGGCGAATTGTCAGATAAAATGATGCTTGAATTGATAGATCATTCTTATGATTTGGTAGCAGCCAAACTCAAAAAAGCAGATAAAGAAGTGTTGAAAAATCTTTAAAATAATTAGTCTCGATTAATTTTATAAAGATCATCTCCTTCAAGCATTCCTTTCACTTCTGGATAGTTATATTTTATTGTATCTCCAGTATAAATCCCTGTTTTAGCAAGTTTATCAATATCGAATATAGATTCCGTATATAAATTAGAAGTATGAAAAGAGAGTGTATCATTTTCAATTTCAATCAATTTCCAATATGAATATCCTTCGGTTAAATCCATTAAATAAATATCATTTACCTGTGGATCTTGCAAATATTTGGTGGTCTCTTTATCGGTACTATTCCATATCGAAATAATGAATAATACTAGAACGGTTAATATACCTAAACCTGTAAAGTGTGAAAAGGGTGTTTTGACTGATTTTTTTAATTCATCGGCATAAACCGAGGCAGCTTTAGGCATTTTCTTCCCTTTAAACTCCATCTCACAATTCATACATTCTGCTCGAACGCCTTTTCCTAATGGAAACATAGGAATCCAATAAAGATGAAAATATTGAGGATAAGCAAAAGCGCGTAAATAACCTTCTTCTTGGCAATTCGGGCAAGAAGACATGCCTAAAGGTTTATGAACTCGTTTTTTAGATTTAGAAATTCCAAAAAATATCATGCTTGTTGGTTTTGGTTTATTTGAAAAGTTAGCAATTTCAACAAAAGTACATTTTTTATGAAAAATAGGTTCATCTTATTTTGATTGATTTTATTATTGCTTGAAATGTTGCTTATAGTCTTTGATTTATAGTCAACAATTAATCAAATTTGCGATGATGGAAGTAAAGTCTAAAATAGGAAACCGTATTAAAGAATTAAGAGCAATCAAAGAAATGTCTCAAAAGGATTTGTCTTATGCTGCTGATTTAGACAGAAGTTATATTGCAAGTGTTGAGAAAGGTCAACGAAATATTTCAATTGTTAATATTGAAAAAATTGCAATGGCACTTGATGTTACATTACAAGAGTTTTTTAAATCTAATTTATTCAATGACAATACAAAAAGCAGTTGAAAATTTTCAAATCTTAATAGAAAACGCAATTAAGGAAGGTGGAAGTAAAGCAAAAAGATCAAGATATATGTGTAACTCCTAATGATATACAACCCAGCCCCGAAACACTAAAAATGGGTTTGTTAGAAGGAAATGAAGATACTTATGGAGCTGAATACACAAAAAAACATTAACCATAAATGTTAGAAGTCAAATTAGTAGTATTCAAAAAAACTTTGATACACTTTATGAAAGAACAGTATCAGAAGCACAAAACTTACACGAGAGATGCCCTGAAATTGTTTTAGGTGAAGTCTATATGATTGCTGTGCCTGAATATGATGATAAGGAATTCAAAAACAAACAAGTTAAGTTTAAGGATGTAAAATCTAAATTAGTAGAAAAATACATTAAGTCATTTCAAGCTATTAGAGGAAGAACCACAACAGCTAAAAACTTCTTTCAATACGAAGCAACTTGTTTATTAATCGTTTATTTTAGCAAGGAAACGCCAAAAATATATAATAGTACAGCAGAATTAATAGCTGATGGTTTACTGCCCGAAGATACAACACTTGTCTATGAAGGATTGGAGTGGGCGAATTTTTCAAAAAAACTAATTGATATTTATGAAACAAGGTTTGGTAAAGGAATATTAACTTGATATTTTTTCACTAGAAACGCATCAATTTCTAATGTATCATCCAGTTTTTTTAATGTTTCTATCTCTGTTTTTGTAAAATTAGGAATGGTAAATTTTTCTATAAAATTCTTTTGATAACAAGGAAAACCTCCTTGTATTGAAACACTAGTATTATTGATATAATAATCCATAACAATAGAATTTAAAATCTTTTGAACAATCAACAGATTTTTTTCTTTCGACATTTCATGTCTGTCATCTTGGAATAAGGATGTTTTATTAGGAATATCTTTATTAAAATAAATTCCATAACCATTTGTATAATACGCATCAACTTCAGGGACAAACAAAAATCTTGGGTGTTTACTAAAGGTTGGGTTTAATATTTTTTTCCCAAATCGTGTAATACCTTGTGTTCTGCCCCAAACATAAAAAGGAGAATATTTTCGTTTTCCTTTATCTCGACCATTTAATTTTTCTCTTTCCGAACATAAATATTCATAACATTTTGGATATTTCGCTTTAAATTCGTTTTCTAAAATAGGAGTAGCTTTTTTAGCAGTTGTATCATAAGGTGTGATAATTCTTAATGTATTGTGTTTTATATCTTTTTGGCTTTTAAATTTTGATATTTTATAAACAGGGTGCGTGATCTCTTTTTCTATTAAAAATAGCCCATTTTCTGTTTTTTTAGTCAAATAACCATTTTTTTCATTTTTCGCATCAACAAAAAACACCTCATCTTTTAAAGTTGCAATACCAGCAGCGATATTAAAAAGTTGTTTTATTGGCGTTCCAATATTTTCTATTCGTTTAATATTTTCTTGTTCCGCAGTTTTTAACAATCGCCATTTTTTTACGTTTAAATTCTCCCAATAATTTGGAGAGCCATTAGCTGATGTTAAAAAATCAGGACAAGATTGTTCATCTTTAATTTTATCGAATAAAATCGATTCATTTATTTTTTTATTTGCAAAGGTAATTGCAGTATAAGTCTGAGCATCAAAGACCTTTTTATGCCTAAAATCTACAATTCGTGTTAAGCATTTATTTTGAGTAAAATATTTACGAAGAGATAGACCTGCTAATGATGTAAAATAATTATTAGGGGTAATATAGCCTATTTTTCCCTTGACACTTAGTAGGTTATAACCTAATTCAAAAAAGGCAAAATATAGATTGAATGTTCCATTTTCGATCGTTTTCCAATTTTGAGTTAGATATAATCTATTTTCATCATTCAAATCCTGATACTTTACATAAGGTGGATTTCCGACAATCACTTCAAATTTATTATTCCAATTTGCTCTCAAGCTATCTTGATGGTAAATATTAAAATCTGTTTCTTCAATAATTTCATCATTTAATAATCCTAAAAGTGATAAAATGATTTTGGAACGTTTTATATTATAATCCAAAATATCAGAGCCATAAATATTGGATTGAGTAATTTCTTTGACACTTTTATTAAACGTCTTTTGATAAAACTCTACAAGACCAATCAAAAATGCGCCACAACCACAACTTGGGTCTAAACATTTATCCTCAAATTTTGGGGAGATTTCCTTAATTATAAAATCAACAATATATGTAGGTGTAAAAAATGCGCCATTTACCTTTCTATCATTCTTAGGAATTAATAATTCAAGGTAATTTTCTAACAATTTCAAATCCTGAATATGAAGTGTTGAGACAAGTAAATCAATTTTGGTTATAGTCTTAAAACCACCAAATAACTTTGAAATGATAGGACTTTTCTTATAATCTAAATTATTATTTTGAATAAAAGAATAAACTAAATGTTGTTCAATAAGATGAATTTCATAGAAGTTGAGTAATTCATTAATTATAGATTTATTCATTTAAATTGTTTTAATTATTGATTATAAGTAACAAAAATATGCTTTTAATCTAAATAATTCAAACTTTATTGTTTTACATAAAAAATCTGAAATGTTAAAAAAATAAGGTTCTTTAACAATTTTTGCCATTCTTATTCAATGGGCATGCCCCATTGGGTGTAAGAAAATATTAATTCTGGCAAAAAATGTCAAAGAACCAAAAATAAAAGTGACCCCGAAAATCTCGAAGTCACTTTTATATTTTTATTTTTTCTACTCAAATCCATTTACAAAATGAAGTAAAAGGAAAATCTAAAAATTTATTTTGTTGAAGTAACAGACATAGCTATCTTCTCAGCCATTTCTCTTTGACTTGGAGGAACAGTGACTTTTGCTGTAACTTTTCCTGCTCTATGGTAAACTGTTACTAGTAAAGTTCCTTGCTCATTAACAGCCATGAAACCATTTTCAGTTTTTTCTGCTTTAGTAATGTTTTTTGCCATCATTCTGCCTAACATTTCTTTGAAATCATCTACAGAGTTAACTTCTCCTGTTGCTGGACCAACAGAAACATTGATTTCGTTCATTTTGTCAGGTAAAGGTAGCGAAGTTGTAAAGTTGTACTCTGACTCCGCTAATACTTTCGCTCCTTTAGGTGCTAAGATGGTAAAACCAATTTTATCGTTGGTTAAGGTCTCTAATTCAATTCCATCGCTTGATTTGTCGGCTGCTGGCTCACCGCCTTTCTCCGCACTATTAGTAGAACTTGAACTGCAAGATGTGAAAGCTACGGCAAATACAGCTAAAAGAATAAAAGGCAACAATTTTTTCATGAGTGTTTTTTTATTAAATAGTTTTTAAGATTAGAACTTAATACACGAAATATTAAGTCGTATTTCATTACAAATAGACTATAAAAAACACTCGAAAAAATGTTGAATTTCTTAATCTAGTATTTGAATTGCTGAATAGATGATTTGGATTGCTAATTTTAAGGGAAAGCGTTTGTTTTAAACTCCAGTTCAGAAATACTTCTTATTTTTGAATTGGAGTTTAATCATTAGAAATAAAATTAAAAAAATGATAATAGATAAAGTAACAAATGTAATAACTATATTCAATCCAAAAAAAACGCATTAAGAATTGAAAGAATTAATCAAAAAAATAAAAAGCAGCCAAAGTCTAAGTCTAGAAGCAGAAGAGTATCTTTTTTCTATTTCAAAAGAAAAGATTTTTTCTAAAGGAGATATCTTAATTCGACAAGGACAAAATGTTAACAAAATATATTTTGTAACAGATGGTTGTCTAAGATCGTACTGCATCGACAAAAACGGTAAAGAACATACCTTACAATTTGGTATTAAGAATTGGTGGATAAGTGATTATATTGCTATTCATAATGACGAGTTGGCAACACTAACCGTTGAATGCCTTAAAGAAGCCAGCGTGATTGAATTTAATGCCAAAAAACTGAATGAGGTATTTACACTATTCCCCGAATACGAACCTTTTCAAAGAAATCTATTAGAGCGTCATGTAGTTAGTTTGCATAAAAGGATCTTGAATCAATTACAATTGACCGCTTCAGAAAGATATGATTTGTTTTTAGAACAATATCCTGATATCGAGCAGTTTACTCGAAATTATCACATCGCGTCTTATTTAGGCATTACTCAAGAAAGCCTGAGTCGTATTAGAGTTGAAAAATCAAAAAAATAGTTTCTTACCATACATCAATTTTTAACTGCCTATTCATAAATATCTTTGTGCTTTAGGGACACGGAAATAAATAACCTACCCAAGATTGCGTGATGAATTTTATTTTTTACAAGGCGCATTTTACGCCGCATAGCGAGCTATGCAAGACAAAAGTAAAGTTCATAGCAAGATGGGGAGATTATTTTTTACGTGCTCCTTTAATTACGAATTAATCATTTAAAGAATATTGATCATGTTAAAAAAGATATTAGGAATTGCTCCAAAATTGGAAGCAGATGGAACTTATAGTCCTTCAAAATTGGCGCTAAAATTAGGCGTTCCTGCCAAAACTGATTTTGAAAATATTTCATACACGAAATACAAAGGAAAGCGGAAAAAGGTTTTGGTGATTTTCACTGAGCAAAAAGATATGAAAATGCAAAACGGTAAAGTATTTTCTACAGGAAACCATCCAGTAGAAGCACTATTGCCTATGCTCCATCTTAAAAATGCTGGTTTTGATTTTGAAATAGCTACTCCAACTGGAAAGCCTGTCGTTTTAGAAATGTGGGCATTTCCAAAGAAAGATGAACATGTAAAAACTATTTATAACGAATACAAATCAAGTTTCGAGCGACCAAAAAAATTGCAAGACTTTATCAATACCTCATTAACAAACGCAGCGTCTTATGCAGCAGTATTTGTTCCTGGTGGTCATGGAGCGATGTTAGGTATTCCACAAGATAAAAATGTTGGAAAAATATTGAATTGGGCACATGAAAAGAATTTGTTTACTATATCGCTTTGTCATGGACCAGCAGCACTTTTAACAACTACTCTAAATGGTCAGAAATTCCTTTATGATGGATACAAAATGGCTGTATTTCCTGATTCTGTAGATAAAATGACTCCTAAAATTGGTTATCTACCAGGACAGATGCCTTGGGGATTGAGCGAAAGATTAAAGGGCTTAGGGGCTACTCTTGTGAATACTAAGTCAGACAAAACCGTTTGTTTGGATAGAAAATTAATCACAGGTGCAAGTAATTTAGCCGCTAATGAATTAGGTAAATTAGCCGCACAAACTTTATTGAAAGAATTGAAATAAAAACTACTAATAAGGTGGTTCATTGACAATTTTTGCCAAAGATAGGAGGCACTTTCAAAGTGCCTCCTATCTAACCTTTGATTTTCAAATAATTATACATTTGTTTTAATTGATAAAATTCAGTTCTGGTAAAAATTGTCAAAGAACCAATAAGGTTTACCTAAAAATCAATAATTCATTAAAAATTAGGTTCATTGATAATTTTGCCAAAATGAACACTTCAATACATCCAATGAGTCATGAACCGTTTTTTCTATGCCCTTTTCTTTATTCTAAATTTAGTGATAATAGGTTGTTTATCTTTATTAAGTATTCCAAGATGCTCGAAAAAGAAAGAAATAGAAGTTGAGTTATTCATCTATTTTTTATCTAATTACACGACAATCTTATTGCAGTACTAGACAATATTTTCAGCTATAAGCTCTAATAGAAAAGTTTCCCGTTCAATAGACATCCCTTTTTTTTCGCTTGTCGCCATGGTGTTTTTATTATGCTTAATGGCTTCATGAATATTAATCCATACCGCTTTCATCCCATTTTTTACTTCATAAGCTTCCAGATTTGAGCTGCCAAGTTCTTTGTTAATATCGCATGTATAGCAATAGGAAATCATATGCTGAATATCATAATCTGGTTTATACCATGGTCGATATTCTTCGTAAGCACCAAAGGGTTTTATATTTTTAATGTCTTTCGCCCCAGTTTCCTCACTAAGCTCTCGCATCATTCCTTCTATTTGGCTTTCGCCCAAATCTAAGCCTCCGCCAGGAAGACTATAATCTTCGTATCTTTCTGTATAAAGTAGTAAAATTGTATCACCTTGCATGGCAATACCTCTAGTGGCTAGTCTTGTGAAAATTGATTTATTTTCTAAGGTGATCACTTTTGGATGAAAATGGGTTTTTAAAATTTGCATTTAGAACATTTATATTTTTATATAAAACAAAATCTACAATAGGTACTTGGTTTTCTCAGTGTAAAAATTCGACTGATTTTTATTTTTGAAAATATAGCGGAATCAATTCTTTTAATTTTTCTAAAGTGCCATCAACGGTTAAATCACTCCTACCTCCAGCAGCATTTGCATGACCGCCTCCGTTAAAATGTTCTTTTGCTAAAACATTTACTGGGTTTTCTGCGCCTTTAGAACGGAAAGAGATTTTCATCATTCCATCTCGCTCCGTAAATACAACGGCTGCTCTCATTCCTTTTATAGACAGGATCAAATTAGCTAGACTATCTGTATCTCCTTTTTGGTAATTGTATTTCGCCAATTCTTCTTTAGATAATGAAATAATAGCAACATTGTGGTCGTATAAAATTTCTAATTTTTCACTCAGCGCATATCCTTGTAAACGCAAACGACTTTCCGTATTTGTATCATTTAACTTTTCATGAATTAGATGATGTTCTACTCCTGCCGCTAAAAGTTGAGCTAAAACTTGATGTGTACGTGGTTTTACAGAGTTGAATCTGAAACCGCCTGTATCTGTTAAAATACCTAAATATAATGGCGTACCAATTTTTTTATCTAATAATTCTAAATGTCCAGACTGTTCAATTAAATCTACAATTAATTGAGCAGTAGAGGATGCAGTGGTTTCAGAAACAGTGATTGTAGGGAAATCCTCAGGATTTAAATGATGATCAATCATAATTTTTTTACAAGTTGCTTCTTCTAATAAGACTTGCATCTCTGATCCTACGCGGTTTGTTGCATTGTAATCTAAACAGAAAATTAAATCTGCTTTCTTCATTTGCGCGGTTACTTCTTCTGGATTGTCGGTCATTAAAATAATAGCCGTTGTATCTAACCAATATAAAAAAGTAGGCGCTTTGTCGGGATGACAAACAACAGCTTTTTTTCCTAGTTTTTCAATAAAATGTAATAAACCTAAAGAAGAACCAATTGAATCTCCATCAGCAGATTTGTGTGCTGTAATAACGATATGAGAAGCAGCTTGAATTTCTGTTTCAATTTGTTTGTAAATATTCATAGACTGTATTTTGTGCCATTGTTAATTAGATAACAATTCCATTTTTTTTAAAAACCTGTAAAGGTAAGTTTATTATTGAATAGCTAAAGGAAGATAAATAAGGCTCTATGAATTAAATTAAAAGATGGTTTTGTAGGCATATTAATTTTTGTGAATAAAGACTATTATCATTACTTTTGAAAAAACGAAATATTTCCTTCATTAATCTTTAATTTATGCCTTATCAAGATGTGTTTGATCTTTTTTGGAAACAAGTAATAGAAAGCGTAGAAGAAGGTCGCTTTGCAAAGTTAACGATGGCAAAAACCATTGGTAAACCTAATTTGAGAAATATATTTGTCCGACCAATCTATTCTGAAAATGACTTCAAAGTTTTGCTTAAATTGCGTTATAGATCTCCAGAAACAGAAGATATAGAACAAGAACTTACCTTAGAAGAAGCATTTCCAATCTTGAAATCATATCTTAGAAAGTCCTTTTCATCGGTTCTATTATTTACCACAACAAAGGACATTACATTCAAAATTAATAAAAAAGGAGCTGGTCGTATTACCGAGTATCCGCCTACATTTAAGGAGGTTTAGATCTTTGAAGAACCAATATATACCTTTCAAATAGCGCCATTCTCCAACTTGTTAATCAGTTGTTAAAGGATTGCCAAAACCTGCATTTCTGTTATTTATCCTATATCTTTATAATAGAAAATACTTCTAATTTTAGATTAATTCTTTTTATAAAAATACCTAAAATGAAAACGAGCATCATCATTTTGTTTTTAATTTCTCTTGGAGCAGTTGATACTTCACAGGACAATCATTTTGTAAATAATGACTTAAAATATGAAGTGAATAGAATTTATACGCCGCTTTCCATCTCAAAAGCAAAACTTAATAAAGCCAAAACATTAGCTGGTCTTAATCGAAATTATAAGCGGTCATGGGTCAGAGAATTTATTTCAGTGGAAGTTTTAGCAAGCAATAAAGGGAAGAAAAGAAGGGTAATGAGCAAAAATGATGTACTCAGCCAAGAACAAAAAAACATCATGCACCAAGTTGATGTCGGTACGGAGATTGAGATTAAAGTTCAATACATTCCT
The DNA here is from genome assembly GCA_937125475.1 of uncultured Saprospiraceae bacterium. Taxonomy (GTDB): domain Bacteria; phylum Bacteroidota; class Bacteroidia; order Chitinophagales; family Saprospiraceae; genus CAKZLL01. The sequence continues at coordinate 14,485 of CAKZLL010000314.1, forward strand.
GAAAATACATTGAAGCATAATGATCCAAAAGAATTTAGTTTTGCATTTATCGTTAATCCAGAAAATGAAGCTACATATGCGAATGGGCAAGAAGAATTAAATCAATACCTCAAGAAGAATGCGATTGATAAAATCCCTAATGATATTTTTAAAAAATATGATTTAGCGGCTGTGAAATTTACCGTTACCGAAAAAGGGCAAATCATCAATCCTCATATATTTGAGAGTTCTAAAGATGAAGAAATTGATCAGTTATTATTGAATACAATTACTAATATGCCCGATTGGAAGCCTGCGAAATATGCTAATGGCACTAAGGTGAAACAGGATTTTGTATTGACCGTTGGAAATCATGAAAGTTGTGTTATTAATCTTTTAAATATTGGTCGGTTGAATACAGGAGAAAAACTAGATTAATTTTAAAACAGGATATTTCATAATAAAAAATCATGCAACCCATTAGATGAGTTGCATGATTTTTTTATAAAAAAAAGAACTAAAATCTATTTATTTATAGCTCTTATTTTCTCTTAATCCGTGGAATAAGCGTTTGAAGTTTCATCATTGCAGGCATAGCATTTTTACGCATGCGGTTGATAATCGCTTGTTTTTTTGCATCATCTTTCGGCACACTACGCATCATTTTACTAAATCCGTCCAAGCGATTATTGACCAGCCATTTACGCAATTCCTTATTTTGCCCCCATTTGAATTGATTAATCATCATCACTGCCATCATTCTAAGCCAATCTGTATCGTGATTTGGCAAAGGCACAACCGCACAAAGGTCATTTTTTTCGTCTTCGGTTTCAAACATCACTTCGATATGCGCAATAAATGCAGCACTAAAAATCGGCTGATACGATCGAACCGTTTGAGGTGTAATTACATCGCCATCAAAAACACTTTTGATTGACAATTCCTTAATGGCACTAGCCGAACAATCAACATGAATATGATTGGTACTTGTTGGAATTGTACCTTTTGCCAATATAATTTGATCTTTTTCAATGCGCTGAACTCGCCCCAAACGAATGACGTTTTTGATGCGTCGAAGTGCTTCCAATTCCAATTGACTAACCGTTGCACCATGAAACATACTTGGCAAAACATCTTTCCAAATACGAACCAAAACCCCTGTTTTTTCGAGGCGATCAAATAAGTCTGGAATAGTATCAGCTTGCGCTAATGCTTCAAACTGAGCCGCTTGTGCACCAATTGCATCATTAAAAAATTCCATAGTCGGTTGGGTGTTCTTTCGATCAATCAACCACGCATCACGCGAAACTATCCAAGTAATTTTATCAGGATCAACATTATTTTCTAATAACCACAAACACGCATCAATCCCTGTTTTGCCACCTCCAATAACGACAAAACCTGCTGGTGGTGTCGTTACATCTGGCAAATTATTCAAAGGCATAAATTGAATCTCGGGAGCGATAATAAAACTCGGTATATGAGTAGAAGGAACGGATGTTTTTAGAAAAGTCGCATCAACTATTTTTTTATTGACTTCTACTTTATATTCTTCGCCTGTGAGCATAGAAACGAAGGTTTTATCGCCTTTATAATCACACATCGGAAAATATTGAACGCGCCCACTCGTCAAGAATTGCTCGCGCATCACATCATCAAAATAAGCATTGATTTCAGCACCAGATGCCAATTCATTCAAGCCTTTATTCAAGCCGATTTCGTCGATTTTTGTTCGACCTAAATCTCGTGAACTCACGCCATAAAAAGCAGAAGGTTGATGAAGTGTTACAAAAGGGTAAGCTTTATTCCAATGTCCTCCAGGCTTGCCATATCGATCAACAATGATAATAGAATCAGTCGTTTCTGTCAAAATAATATCTGCGAAAGCCATGCCTATCGCGCCACTTCCAACTATTAAATAATCTGCTTTTAATGCTTTCATGATGATGATTTTTATGGCGACGAAGTTAGTCAAAGGTTGATAAATAGACAAGTTAAAAAAACCTTGAAGGATAGAAGTATATTAATTTCTTAGCTATTAATGCTTCAACAGGCAAATCAATAAAGAAAATCTTATCTTTGCACCCATGTCTAAAAAAGTAAAAAATCAAAAGGCGATACTCGCTAAATTAGGAATTGAAGCATTGAACGAAATGCAATTAGAAGCACAATTAGCTGTGCATTCTAGTTCGGAAGTAGTTATTTTATCACCAACTGGAACAGGAAAAACCCTCGCTTTCCTTCTTCCAGTTATTGCGATGCTTCAAAGAGATATAGAGGAAGTGCAAGCATTAATCATTGCACCATCGAGAGAATTAGCGATTCAGATTGAGCAAGTAGCGCGAGAGATTGGTTCGGGTTATAAAGTCAATGTCGTTTATGGTGGGCAACAATTTTCTAAAGATAAAATGAACCTCAAACACCGACCTGCGATCTTAGTCGGAACGCCTGGACGTGTAGCAGATCATTTGAGAAGAAAGACATTTCCTGTTAATAATATTACGAAATTGGTGTTGGATGAATTTGACAAATCATTAGAAATTGGTTTTGATGAGGAAATGACTGAAATCATCGAGGCATTGCCTAATATTGAAAAAAAGATATTGACTTCGGCAACAAAAGGCGTGATGATTCCTCATTTTGTACAACTTAAAAGACCTTTGGAGGTCAATCATTTGGGGGATGGTGTGCCTAAATTAGCAATCAAAGCTATTCGCTCTCCTGAGAAAGATAAACTTAATATGCTGCTGAAATCATTGTCTCATTTGGGCAATCAGCCGAGTATTATTTTTTGTAATTATAAAGCTTCGATCCAACGAATTAGCGATTTCTTGACTGAAAATAAAGTTGATCATGGCTGTTTTTATGGTGGAATGGAACAGATTGACCGTGAACGCGCATTGATCAAATTCAGAAATGGAACGCATCAAGTAATTATTGCGACCGATTTAGCAGCGCGTGGTATTGATATTCCAGCTATAAAATCTATTATTCATTATCATTTGCCATTAAGAAGCCAAGAATTTACGCACCGAAACGGGCGGACGGCAAGAATGCATGAAGAAGGAACGGCTTATGTGTTGCATTGGGAAGAAGAAAAATTACCCGATTTTATTGGGAAATTACCCGAAGAAATCATTCAAGACGCACCTCTTCCTCCTGCTTCAAAATGGACAACGCTCTTTATTTCGGGCGGACGAAAAGACAAAATCTCAAAAGGAGATATTGCAGGTTTGTTTTTTAGACAAGGACAATTGTCTAAGGATCAACTGGGTATTATTGAATTGAAACAGGATTGTGCGTTTGTGGCGGTGCATACTTCACAAGTCAAACGGGTATTAGGAATTGTGAATAATAGGCGTTTGAAAAAGAAGAAAGTTAGAATAAAAGTGATTTAGAATTAGGTCAAAGCGAAAAAATTAAGGCTCGGATCTCTTCAAGAGATCCGAGCCTTAAAACTTGGTTATTTCCATTTCTTTATGAAAATCAGGCTTACGCCAAATAACTACCAATACTAATAATTTCAGCAAAAACGCCAGCCGCAGTCACTTCCGCGCCAGCTCCTGGACCACGAACGACTAATGGACGTTCGTTATAACGAGCAGAAGTAAAAACAATCATATTATCACTGCCACTCAAATTATAAAATGGATTAGAATCATCAACTTCTTGCAAGCTGATCGACGCTTTGCCATGATCTAAAGCCGCGATAAAACGAAGCGTTTTTCCATTCGCAGTTGCTGCTTCCATTTTTTTAGTAAAATAATCGTTATTCGCTAAAAGTGCCTCAAAAAAGGCTGGCACATCTGGCGCATTTGAACAATCATCTGGTAAAATATTTTCAATCTCAACATCTTCCGCTTCCATCGGCAAACCAGCTTCACGCGCTAGAATAAGGAGTTTTCGACGAACATCCAAACCACTTAAATCCGTTCTAGGGTCAGGTTCTGTATAGCCCAATTTTTGAGCTTCCTTGACAATATCGTAGAACGATGCGCCAGCTTTAAAGTTATTGAAAATGAAAGACAATGACCCAGAAAGCACACCTTCGATTTTTAAAATCTTATCACCGCTATGCGTCAAACCATTCAAGGTGGTAATAACTGGCAAACCAGCACCGACCTTTGTTTCGTACATGAATTTTACCCCATGTGTGTCCGCAGCGTGTTTGAGCGTTTGATAGTGCACAAAACTAGAAGACATAGCGATTTTGTTAGGCGTTGAAATAGAAATACTTGCCTCTAAAATCTGTTGATAATAGTCTGAAATTTTGCCACTAGCTGTATTATCTACAAAAATACTATTCGGCAAATTCATATTAATCATCTCATCAATATAATCTTCTAGCGATGATTTTTTAGAACTAATATCTAAAATTTCTTTCCAGTTATCCAAATTGATACCTGATGATTGAAGCGCCATTTTTCTACTGTTCGCTAAACCGACTACTCTAATTTCAAGTCCATTATTAGCTCTAAGAAAATCGTTTTGCGCTTTGATTTGGTCAAGTAAAGTTTTGCCAATTAAACCAACTCCTACGAAAAATAAGTTCAAAGTCGTTGCATCTGCCGAGAAAAAGCCATCATGTACAGCGTTCAAGGCTTTCACTTCGTCACCAGAGTCAACTACAAATGAGATATATAACACAGAAGAACCTTGAGCAATCGCTACGATATTAATACCATTTCGACCCAAAGCACTAAATAATTTGGATGCTACACCTGTTCTATGACGCATGTTTTCGCCTACAATCGCAATGACTGAGCGGTTTCTTTCTGCATGTAATGGCTCAATTAATGCTTCTTTTAACTCATATCTGAATTCTAATTCTACCGCTTTTTTTGCATTTTCAGCATCGGAGCTATTCACGACAAACGTAATAGAATGCTCAGAAGAGCCTTGAGTAATTAAAATAATATTGATCGAACTTTTTGCCAAAGCACTAAATAAGCGAGCCGCAGTACCAGAAACACCAATCATTCCACTTCCTTGCAATGTGAAAAGTGTTACTCCTGAAATCGAGGTTACGCCTTTGATTACATTATTATCCGTTTCCACTTCATTGGAAATTAATGTTCCCACAAAAGTTGGATTAAACGTATTTTTGATATATAAAGGAATATTTTTGCTCAAAGCAGGCTGAACAGTAGGTGCATAAATCACTTTTGCACCAAAATGCGAGACTTCCATCGCCTCTTTATAAGACATACTCGGCACAGTAAACGCCTTTTTGACCTTGCGCGGATCAGCAGTCATCACACCATCAACATCCGTCCAGATTTCAATAGTCGTCGCATCTAGACAATTTCCAAGAATAGAAGCGGTATAATCTGAGCCGCCTCGACCAAGCGTTGCAATCACACCTTTATCAGTAGAGCCAATAAAACCCGTCACAATTTGATAAGCAGTTCGCCCTTCAAAGTGTGCTTGAATGAGTTGGGTGGTTGTTTCAAAATCAACTTTTGCTGCACCATATGTATCATCGGTACGAATGATGTGCTGGGCATTACAATATTCTGCGGGAATGCCGTTTTCTTGCAAAACCATAGAAATAATAAAAGCAGAATGTCGTTCACCAAAGCTCGTGACATAATCCATCGTTCGGAGAGAAGCCTCTTGAATTAAGAAAATACCGTTCAATAGATTTTCCAAATTCGAGTATCCCTTCGAAACAACCTGACCAGCTGTCGCCAAATTGGCTCCAGTCAAAAGTGTTTCGATGACTTCGGTATGGCGATCTTTGAAATTTTGAAAATGTGTTTTCCAACGTTCATCAGATGCTGCTGCCAATTCGCCCATTTTGATTAACGAATTAGTAATACCACCAAAAGCAGAAAAAACGACAGCAATCGCTTCGTCTTTCTCTTTATACATTTTTAAAACCTCAACTACGTTCTTGATGCGTTCGGCATTGGCAACGGATGAGCCACCAAATTTTAAGATTTTCATTTTTCAATATTTTAAGACACAAAATTATAAAAATGGTAGAAATCTCTTTGTTTAAATACCAATTTATTTATAATAAAAGCGATCTTTTATAGAAATCAATATTGAAGTAAACGAAAAAGGAGCGTTTAAATAGTATAAAAAATGATTTTTTTATTTAGAGATTAGAGATTAATTATTTATTTGATTTTTTTTAGGCAACTGGCAACGTTTTTCAAAAAGTCAAACGTATAGAATAGTATAATAAGGAATCTATGAATAAAAAAACATCTTTTGATCGACTCCTTTATGCTTGTAAGCAAGGGAAACAGTCTGCACAAAAAGAGCTATATCGGCGGTATTTCGCTTATGGTATGACTGTCTGCCTCCATTACACGAATAGGCAGGAAGAAGCAGAAGAAGTATTAAATGATGCTTTTTTTAAGGTATTCAAAAAGATTGCAACGTTCAATCCTGCCTATCCTTTTAAAAGTTGGTTGCGTAAAATCATTGTGAATAGCGCGATTGATTATCATAGAAAATACCATAATTTAGAAATACAGGATAATATTATTCCGATTACAGAAGCGACAATTACCTTCAATCAAGGTGAGCGACAATTGAGTATGGATGATGTTTTAAAAATAGTACAAGTTCTTTCACCTGGTTATCGCTTAGTATTTATCTTGTATGTGGTAGAAGGGCTTTCTCACAAAGAAATCGCGGCAAAATTAGGAATCTCAGTAGGGACTTCAAGATCCAATTATTCCAAAGCACGCGCCAAATTACAAAAAATAATTTCTCCTTTTTACCCAGCTCAACGAAAAGAAAATGGACAATAGATCATTCGACGATATATTAAGAAACAGTATGGATACGCCTCGCGACATTCCTTTTAATGAAGGAGCTTGGAGCAGAATGGCGGAGCAATTGCCACAAGAGCCTTCGAAATGGCATAAATGGAAGAAATTTGTCCCATTTGTAGCCGCAATATTAGGATTGATGGCTTGGAATGTTTGCTTGCAACAACAAGTTAATCAAATGGAATATTTGACACAACATGAGACCAAACGAGATACAATTTTTCAAAAAAAGCTGGTGGTTCAAATTGATACGATTTATCAAGTTATAGAAAAAGTGAAGCGCATTTACATCGTAAATGAAGATCAACCAAGAGAAAAAGAAGTAGAAAAAAATAAGTTTATATATAATAGTAGCTTGACTGCTTTTTCAAAAAACAAGAACTCAGCCCTTAATTCGAGTTTTTCAACTCGACATTTGTCAATTAGAAATGGCTATACCATAACGCCATCTCTACAATTGACCCCAATTAACAATCTTAGTCAAGATAGCGATGAAGCTAAAGCTGATAATGAAGCTATTTTTACAGGAAAACAGAATACAAATGATGTAAATCCAACGAATATTATTCCTATTGCGGAAAAAGCAATGAATACAATAACGGAAGAAATGGTTCTAACAGGATTAGAAACATTGCCGATTCAAAAAATAGTAACTCAATCTTCCAAAATTGACATGGATGACGCAGTGAATTGGTGTGATATTTATCGACCAATCGTACCTGAAAAACGTTTGGGGGGTATCGGATTAAGTGAGTTCAAAACGGGTATAAGTAATAATATAATAACTGGTTTTGGAACAAATGTCATAGCTAGTTTTGGGATTCATTTGGGCGCACATATTACACCGAACTGGACTTTAGAATTAGATTTTGCAGAAGCATCAGGGGTCAATTATCTTCGACCATCAGGGCTTTATCCTAATTCTTATCCATATGTTGATCATAATTTAATTCCTTCACATTACCAATTGCAAAGGGCTAGTTTGAGTACAAATTATTATCAATTTGCTCTATCACTTCGTAGAATTTGGTTTAAAAAGGAACATATTCGACCTTATGCAGAGATTGGTGTAATTGGCTATAAATTATATCAAGGAAGTATTTCCTATGACTATGGAGTGATTGGAGAAAGTAGTTTTAATCCAAGTATAAGTTTGATCGATACTAATTATGATATGGATTGGGAAACGCCTGTTTTTATTAGTGCAGGGCTTTCTACTGCTTTATTCAAACGAAAAGTATCTTTTGATATTGGATTTAGATATATGAGAAATTTCAATCCTCAATTTTCTTTGTATGAAGGACAAACAATAGATGGATTAGGCTTAACACTGGGCTTAAATTATCATTTTTAATAAAAAATAATTAAAAAACATATATGAAAAAAATAGTTTACATCTTGTTGGTATTTTTAATTTCACTATCGGTAAGCTGTGTAGAGTTATCTTATAATACATTTGATAATGATTATCGTGCTTGTTTTTTTACTAATGATGATACTTCACTTTATTTATTTATTGGTGGTCTTGATTTAGGTCTTATTCCTAGAATTGATTCGTCGAATAATTATGAAGAAAAAAACCTAAATATTGGTTTATTTTCAACTTCTTCTAATCCAGCGGTTGAACAGCAATTTTTCATTAAAAAATTTGGTCAATTAGAAACAATCGCAGAAGGAACACTTACAATTAATCACAATGAATTACCTATTGTAGAAGTATCTAAAGGTATTTTTGAACTGGTAGAAAATCCAGATACAGAATGCTTTTACATCAAAGTAGGAGAATAAACCCAGCAGATTTTACTGATTTTTTACTAAATGCTATGATTTTTTTAACAACAGTCTATTAAAAGGAACTAAATTTTTAATTAAAAGAATTAAACAATGAAATTTACAACTTATCCTAATTTACTAGGACTTAGCATCGTATTTTTACTGATGTCTATGTCTGTTTCCGCTCAAAAAACGTACACTATAAGCGGCTATGTGCAAGATGCAGCTTCTGGCGAAAAACTAATCGGTGCTAATGTTTTTGATCCCAAAAGTGATAAAGGAACTTCTACGAATACCTATGGTTTTTACAGTTTAACTTTACCGAAAGATTCTGTTTATTTAGCGGTTTCTTATATCGGTTTTCAAACCAAATACTTTAAATTTTTCCTTGATAAGGATGTAACTATGAATTTCGAGTTGTCAGAAGGGCAAGAGCTAGAAATTCTCGAAATCGTTGGAGAAGAAACCAAACGAATAGAGGAAACGACGCAAATGGGGCAAATGACTATTCCCGTTCAACAAATCAAATCTTTGCCTGCTTTATTGGGTGAAACAGATGTTTTGAAAGCCTTGCAATTGCTTCCAGGAGTGCAATCAGGTGGAGAAGGAACGAGTGGTTTGTATGTTAGAGGAGGAAGCCCTGACCAAAATTTAATCCTTTTGGATGGTGTACCTGTTTATAATGCCTCTCATTTATTCGGCTTTTTCTCTGTTTTTAATGCGGATGCAATTAAGAATGTAACTTTGACAAAAGGCGGTTTTCCAGCTCGTTATGGTGGAAGATTATCTTCTGTTTTAGAAATTAATATGAAAGAAGGAAACATGAAGGAGTTTCATGGAGAAGGAAGTATCGGAACGATTTTTTCCAAATTGACTTTGGAAGGGCCAATCATTAAAGACAGAACTTCTTTTATTGTCTCTGCCCGACGTACTTATATTGATGTGCTTGCTGCTCCGATAGTTAAGCAAGGATTTGCTAGTGAAGGAATTGATGGGGATCTTGATTTATATTTTTATGATCTAAATGCCAAAGTCAATCATAGATTGACAGAGAAAGATCGACTATTCCTTAGTTTTTATCTTGGTGATGATGTTTTTGGTTTGAATACAACCGAAACATACGATGATTATAGTGCAAAGGCTGGAGCTGGTATTGACTGGGGAAATGTTACTGGGGCAATTCGTTGGAATAGAGCTTGGAATAGTAAATTATTTAGTAATACCACATTGACTTATAGTGATTATAAATTGACCAATCGTTTCGGATTTGAAGAAATTGACCAATCAGTTACTCCTATAGATACAACATCCGCAGGTTTCAAATATCAATCAGGCATTCGGGATTATGCTGCAAAAACTGATTTTGAGTATGTACCAAATCCAAATCATTATATTCGTTTTGGAGCGGGTATTATTCACCATACTTTTTCGCCTGGAGCAGCAGAATTTAATCTTAAAGAAGATGTTTTCTCTTTTGATACAATTGTAGGAAATGATAATGTTCAAACATATGAATTAAGTTTATATGTAGAGGATGATTGGGATATTACGCCTAATTTTAAGGCGAATATAGGTCTTCATGCTTCTGGATTTGCAGTAGATGGCAAAACCTATTATTCTCTACAACCTCGTTTAGGTATGCGTTATTTATTACCAAAAGACTTTGCACTAAAAGGTTCTTTTGCGACAATGACTCAATATTTACATTTATTATCTAATGAAGGTGTTGGTTTACCAACGGATCTTTGGGTACCTACGACCAAAAATATTATTCCTGAACAATCGTGGCAGGCAAGTTTAGGTATTGCAAAAACCTTCTCTAAAGGAATTGAGTTTAGTATAGAAGGTTATTATAAAGACATGAAAAACCTAGTTTCTTACAAAGAAGGTGCTTCATTTTTAGATGGTATTTTTGGTGGAAATGATGCTAATTGGGAAGATAGAATTACCCAAGGTGTTGGTCGTTCTTATGGTCTTGAATTGTTTTTACAGAAGAAAACAGGTAAAACAACAGGCTGGATTGGTTATACTTTATCTTATACAGATCGACAATTTGATGAAATTAATGGTGGCAAACGTTATTCTTTTAAGTATGATCGTCGTCATGATATTTCGATTGTATTGGCACATGAATTTAGTGAAAAATGGTCGGCATCGGCAGTTTGGGTTTATGGAACGGGTAATGCAATTACATTACCTGTCTCGAAACATCAGCCTTATTATTATTCAAATGGAGAGAACTATAATCTTGAAGCATTCCAGCAATATTGGGGTGTCGCAGAGCGTGCATCTGATAAAAACGCCTACCGAATGGGAGATTATCACCGTTTAGATATTTCGGTAGAATACAAAAAAGAAAGAATGATTTTTAATGATCGAGTAAAATGGGAAAGTACGTGGGCGTTTGGTGCTTATAATACTTATAGTCGTGCTAATCCATTTTTTGTTAATC
>CAKZLL010000315.1 GCA_937125475.1 uncultured Saprospiraceae bacterium
TGTTTGCAGCATCAGACATAAAGGTTAAATACTCTTCTTGTGTCTCTTTTACAGCATTATTAAGTTGTCTTTTCATTAAAGAACTATACCCTCCGATGGTTCTTAATGGCTCTTTTAAGTCATGAGCTGCCACAAAAGCGAATTGTTCTAAAGCATGATGAGACTCTTTCAATCTGCGAAATTGCTGTTCTATTTCTTTGTTTTTATTTTTTAGTAACTCATTGTTTTTTACTCTTGCCCGATACAAAAAAGTTAAAACTAAAATCGCTAACCCTAAAAAGCTAATCAAAGTAAGAAAGAGTGTCCAATCATTAGCGCGTTGAAGCTCCGTTATTTCCCGTTCCTTATCTTTTATGTTATACTTATACCGCATTTCCGCGATTGCCTTTTTCTGGCTTTTATCATTGAAAACGGAATCTAGTTGAGTATATTTAATATGAAAATCTAGCGCTTCTTGGTAATTTTTCTTAGCTCTTTTGTATTTATATAAACCAAAATAACTTTTCTGAGCTATTGTCTTTACATCATTTTCGAGGCTGATATCAAGGCTTTTTCTATAATAATTAGCGGCATCTTCGATCTGTCCTTTTTTGAAATAAATATTACCAAAAATATAGAAAAAATCAGCTAATTCATTCTGATCTAAATAGGCTATTCCCTCATTGACTAAATTGAGGTAATACAATGCCAATTCAAACTTACCTTGACGGTCTAAAGTTTCGCCTAGCTTTAGATAGGATAAAGTCGTTTGATAAGGATCATTAAGTTCCTTAAATACCTTTGCTGCTGTTTCATATTCCTTCAATGATTGCCCATAATCTTTTTGATCATTATGATAATTACCCATTGCAAAAGCAAGTGTAGCTTGTAAGTCTTGTTGAAGAATACCATCTGTTTTACTAATGGCTAATTTGGCTTCTTGAAAAGCATCAGTAGCTAAATTAAGATGCCCCATTTTAGTATAAATTTCAGCTATGTCGCTGAGTGTTAGTACAATACCTGTATAATCTTCTTGTTGATATCCTAGCTCTAAAACCTTCAAATAGGTTTCAATCGCTTTTTCATAATCATAGATTTCAGTATAGATTTCGCTCATTCCATAATACGCATAGACTTTATATTCATCATCGTTTTGGGCATTAGCCAAATCAATATTTTTTTGAAACCATTCAAAGGCTTTGGTATAATCCATCTTTAAAGAATAGGTATAAGCAATATCAAGAATAGACATTTGTTGACGGATAGTTCCTTCTTCTCCTCCGATTTTCTGACTTACTTCTAAGGCAAGTTGATGCGCAATTAAAGCGGAGTCTTTTTTAAGGTAGGTCTCATAGATTGTTCCTCGAATGCGATAACTTTTATAAAGATTAGTTAAATCATTTTTGTCACGTGCATTATCACCTAATACCTCACACAGTGCGATTGCAAAAGCGAAATTTCCCATTTGTTCATTCAAAATGATGTCAATAATTGTATCTGAATGAAAGGAGCGGTTATTATCTTTCAGGTATTGAGTTGCATTATTCTTAGCGTTTGACTGAGCAAAGCTAGGATTAGCTAAATGGCTAATAATGAAAATAAGGCTGATTTTAATAAATGCTGCTTTCAATACTTTTTTTGTTTGGCTTCCTTAATTTTTTTGCGAAAGATTGCAAGATGTGTTTTAAGATAATTTTTTGCCCTTCTATTTTAGAGGTTATTTTTTGTCAGACAAATTGAATTATGAACTGGTTTTGTATCATTTTAAAAAGCTAATTTCGTTCATCTGTTTTAATATTTTAAAAAAAATTTGGTACAAACTTACTAAATTAATCTTATTATGTCAATCCTCGGATGAATTACTAGTGTATTTATTTTTGATTATTATATTCTATATTTTGAAAAAATACTATGGATAACTTATTGTTAATTTTGCAGTTATTGTAATGACCTTATTAATAATTAATTGTTTATTGTCAGAAGATACCCTTCTTAATAGAATTTTTCCTTTTCTATCTTAAAAGGTATTGTTTTTGCCAGAATATTTATAACACACAATCAATTTTTTTTTAAAAAACAGAAACTATTATTATTCTCTTTCAAGCTAAAAAAGTAAGAAGTAAATAAAAATATTAAGCTATTTAATTATAGTATTCATTGGGGATTTTTATAATTTGTTTCTGTTTTATATTTTTATTTTTGTACTTGATTGTCCTAAATATATAAAGAATGAAATTTCATTTGAAACCTATAATAAGGATATTACTTTTTCTGTTTTTTTGCCCAACAATAATTAATGCTCAGACAACCTTTTCGGAGCAAGCTACCTCATGGGGAATCAATCTTTCAGGGGTGAAAGATGGAGGAAATGCTTTTGCAGACTATGATAACGATGGAGATTTAGATCTCTTGGTGAATACCGAAGATGGGGTCTCAAAATCTCGCCTATATCGAAATAATGGGAATAATACTTTTACAGATGTTACACTCTCTTTAGCACCTGCGCTTTTGGTTAATATACGAGAACGTTCTGCTGTTTGGGGAGATCTAAATAATGATGGTCGGTTAGATTTTTTAAGAAATACTGGGACAGAAGGCGATCAGAGAATAGAAATCTATCTACAAGGCTCGAATGGTATATTTGGTAATGGATTAGGCGGATCAATACCAATTTATGTTGGAAATGGTAGTTTAGGAACTGATGATGTTGTTATTGCGAATAATATTAATTCGGAAGGTGCTGGTATGTTGGATTTTGATGGCGATGGCGATCTAGATATCATCTTCGATAACCACAATTATGGTATTGACATCCTTAGAAATAACTATATTAATCATACGAATAATACTGTTGTTAATCCTGCTGCTGCTGCCCTTTTTTCGCATGCTACTCCAGGAACTACACCAATTTTGGGATTGAATCAAACCGCAACTGATGGCGATTATGGTTCTTTCACAGATGTTGATAATGATGGTTGGGTTGATATTTTCATGAGAAAAAATAATGAAAACGATTTCTTTCTAAATCAAGGTGGAACATTCACAAATGGCTCAGATTTGGCACAAGCAGATAATAGTAATAAAGGAGCTGTAGCCTTATATGATTTTGATAATGATGGGGATTTTGATGCTTTTTGGACAGAAAATGGAGATAATCAAATCTATAGAAATGATGGTAGTGGTGTTTGGACGGCTTTAGGCATAACTACAGGTATTCCACTTTCTTATAGTACCTCAATAGATGAAGTCGCTTGTGGTGATTTAGATAATGACGGAGATATAGATATTTTATTGGTAGGAGATAATAGGAGTTATCTTTATTATAATCAACTTAATGATCCTGTAGGTGGTGTTGGTACTGGAACTGCGAATAGTTTTGTATTAGATGTTAACCAGTCTTTCAATAATGGTGATGGTGAAGGTACGAGTATGGTTGATGTGGATAATGATGGAGATTTAGATATTTACATGAATATCCGTTCTGGAAACAATCAACTTTGGATCAATGACCTTTATAATAGTTCAACACCACAGAGTAATAAAGATTATTTATTCGTAGAAGTATTAGAGAATCGGAATTTTATGCAAGCAGGTAAAAAAAGACCTGCTTTAGGAGCAACAATCGTTTTATTAGATTGCAATGATAATGTTCTTTCGGGAATTAGAGAAGTAAATGGAGGTGGTGGTCATGGTACTCAAACCCCTAATCGAGTACACTTTGGTTTGCCTTTGGGTAGTAATAAAAGTTATAAAATATCGGTAAAATATCCGAATTATAAAAATGGTGGTAGTACGACTAGAGAAGAAGTTATTTTGTATCTCCAACCGTCCAAAGTTACTTCTTTTCCAATCACAAGTACTGTTTTAGCAACTAGTGCGGACGTAAGTTGTCCTGCTGAAAATTGTACTAATAATGTGGATGATGATGGAGATGGTTTAGTGGATGAATTTGACCCAGATTGTCCGTGTGTTGTATCAGATTTCTTTTTTGGAGACTGTACACCTACTTGCGAATATGTACCTCCAACTGGAAGTGCAGGTTTTGATTTAACTACTGAATGGACTGGTGGGGTAAGTGTTACTAATATTTCCCAGTTATTTGTAGCGGATATGGATGGTGAAGCAGATGAAATTTCTGAAATTGCGACTATGAAAGAAATGGCTTATCACGATTCTGATATTAATGCGATTTACTTTTTAAATGGAAAAGATGGAACATTAAAATATCATCCGAATACCCTCAGAATTCACAATAGAAATAAAGGAATGGCGATTGGAGATGCTGATGAAGATGGAAGAGCGGAGTTTTATTATATGACTGCTGATGATGAAACAACTGGAAATAGTCGAAAAATTGCCTGTTATGAATATAACCCTGCTGGCGTTAATCCTGCTGGAACAGGAACGGGGACTTTTACACTTAAATGGGTGTCTAATACACAGGTAACTTGTGGATTGTCTGGCGGAGAATTATTCGCAGTAGAGGATTTTACAGTGAGTTTAGCTGATTTTAATTATGATGGCACACCAGAAGTTTATGTCGGTAATGAAATTTATAATGCCTTAACAGGACAACGAATCGCAACAGGAGGAACAAACTCAATCGGTAGTTGGAATCAAGGTGAGTTCTCTACTTCTTATCATGTAATGGCAGTTACGGTTGCAGTTGATGTTTTGCCTGATAATGCTTGTGCAAATTGTAGCGGATTGGAATTAGTAGCTGGAAATCAAGTATATGCTGTTAATATTTCTGGTGGATCTATGTCCGTTGAAAGGCAAGCACCAAACGGTTTGCCAGATGGAAATACCGCAATGGTTGATTATGATTTAGATGGAGATTTGGATGCAGTAGTCACAACAAATGATGCAACTAAATCTTACCTCTATATTTGGGATCTCCAAAACAATACTCAAATCGGGAATACACATATTGTTAAAACGACTTCTTCTTTGTTTTATCATCCGATCAATTTACCAATTATAGCTGATTTTGATGGAGATAATAAACCCGAAATTGGGGTTTGTGGTAACTTCATTTTCCAAGTTGTTGAAGATCATACTGTGGATATTGCAGGTACAGGAGGCGTGCTTTGGAGCATTTCTACCTCTGATAATTCGGGACAAACAGGAGCTGCAGTTTTTGATTTTAATGGAGATGGTGTGTCAGAAGTCGTTTATCGAGATGAAAGTAATCTTAGAATTATGTCTGGCCCGAATGGCTCAAATTTAGCGACTTTTGCTTGTGGTTCTGGAACAGGAGGCGAATATGCCGTTATTGCAGATATTGATAATGATGATGAAACTGAAATTATATGTAATTGTAGTAACTCCCCAGGTAGTAGTAATGCAGGATCTTTGACGAAAGCATTTAAATCTAATCAGTATCCGTGGGTACCTACCCGAAAACTTTGGAATCAATACGCTTATTTTAATGTGAATATTAATGATGATCTAACTATTCCTCAACAACAGCAACTACATCATTTTGTAGGTTCTCCAGCCAATGGAACAATGGGCCCATTGAATACTTTCTTAAAACAAGTTTCGCCTTTAGATAAAAATGGTAACTTAGTTTTTCCTTCTCCTGATGTAAGTGTCGTAACTACGGTTGATGCTAGTAATTGTAATTCGGGAAGTACGGTTGATTTATCAATGCTTGTCTCTAATACTGGGGATGCTATTGTGCCAGCAGGAATGACGATTACGATATACAGAACTGATCCAGAAAGTACAAGTGCTGTCTTAATGAATACAGCATCTACTGTTAATACAATTGCTGAAGGTGCTTCGGAAACGGTTAATTTAACTTTGGATGTATCTAGTCTGACTTTTCCAACTACTATATATGTAGTGGCTAATGATGACGGTTCTATAGCTCGATCGTTCAATTTAGCGGCTAGTTTTCCTTCAACTTCTTTGGGAGAATGTAATTTTTCTAATAATAAAGAAGATGTATTACTTAGTCAAGGTTGTGTTGATGAGATTTGTACGGACGGAATTGATAATGACGGTGATGGATTGATAGATTGTGCAGATCCAGATTGTACACCTGTCATTAATGTTGCTACACAAAACTTAGTGTGCCCTCCAGGAACAGCCAATGGGCAAATAGTAATCACAGCAACAGCGCCTAGTCCTGCGACATTAACTTATAGTATTACAAATATTCCTGTTTATCAGGCTAGTAATACTTTTACTAATCTTGGTGCAGGATTATACACCGTTAGGGTAAAGAGCAGTGCAGGTTGTGTTGGAACTTATACTACGAATATTGTGCAATTAGATTCTCCTAACTGTATAGAAAATTGTTCAGATGGTATTGATAATGATGGTGATGGGCTAATTGATTGTGATGATCCAGATTGTGATCAAATTGGAACGTCTAATACTATTAATAATAAATAGAGACTTGAATAGTTGAGTATCTTTATTTTTTTGATAGAAAATAACTTAAAATTTATAAAAAATGGACTACGAACTAAATCAGTTCGTAGTCCATTTTCTAATTAGACTTGCACCGCAGCTAGTGATCTAGCGAAGTACAAAATAAAGTTTGCCCGTTGTAGCAAATTAAGTAGCCGCTGTACTGAAATGCGTAGTACTTATTCTGTTACTAATGAAAAGCCTGTAATGACTTTGAAGGTATGATATTCTTGAATTCGGGGATCAAAAAGATCAATTTCTTGATAACGAAAAGAACAAGTTTTCCCTTTTAAATTCTCATAATTATCTATTAATACCTCTGAGTTCGAAAAATCATCTAACCAAAGTAACTTGTAGCGTTTTTCTGATTTATCAACACCCGTAAATGTAATAAATTGATTGATTTCAATTTTAGTAACTTTTATGACTAGCTTATTAAAATTATAATCGTCTATTGCTTCTGCCTCTGCTGCTACCGCTTCTTTCCCGTCAGGATTTGCTAACTTTAATAACATCTCTGGGCAATGGGTGATCATTTTCATGCCAATAGTTTCGCCTATTTTTGACATAGTTTTGCCATCAGAAAAATTAAATTCATCAACACCTAAATAGGCTTGAAATTCTTTCTCATAAGGACCAATTCCTTCAAACATACATAAACCAGCTTGCATTTCAAATGCACTAGCTGCCATTGGTGTATCTAAGTTGTTGATGCAATCACAAGCAGCAACAGTAATACTATCTAAAAAATCTTGACTTTTAAGATGATTAGAAGAAAGTAAGATACAACCAAAAATTAAAATAGTTAATTTAATCTTCATATGAGGTATTTATATAGTGAGTAATAATTTGGGCTCATCAAGAGAAATAGTATCATTTGATGAGCTAAAGTTTATATTTTTTAACGACCTAAATGAACCAATAATACGGAAATGTCACTAGGCGCAACTCCAGAAATACGACTAGCTTGCCCAATCGTCATTGGTTTCATTTTACTTAATTTTTCGCGTGCCTCAGACGAAAGAGAAACTAATTGATGAAAATCAAAATTGTCGCTGATTCGTACCGTTTCAAGGCGATTCATTTTCTGAACCATCTCTTTTTCTTTCGTAATATAGCCGCGATACTTTAATGATACTTCTGCCTGATTAATAAATTCTTGCTCATAATTAGACAAAAACGCCTCGACCGCTGGAATAACATCACGAAGTGCATTCATTGATAATTTAGGACGCAATAAAACTTGCTCCATTTTTACGCTTTGTTTCAGTGGCGAACTACCAATACTCTCAAGATACGGATTAACAAGGCTAGGTGCGACACTCGTTTTTTGAAAAAATTTGGTAATCGCTTTTGCAGCTTCTTTCTTGGTATTTACACGTTCCATTCGATCATCCATATCACGTATGCCAAGCTCTTTTGCAAGTGGTGAAAGACGCAAATCTGCATTATCTTGACGCAACAAAATCCGATATTCAGCACGAGAAGTAAACATTCGATAGGGCTCTTTTGTCCCTTTATTTACCAAATCATCAATTAAAACACCGATATAAGCATCAGAGCGTTTCAGTATAAATGGATCTATTTCATTGACTGCTTGATGCGCGTTAATTCCTGCAACCAAACCTTGACTTGCTGCTTCTTCATAACCCGTTGTTCCGTTGATTTGCCCAGCGAAAAATAGATTTTTGACCAATCGCGTTTCCAACGATAATTTCAATTGTGTAGGTTGGAAGAAATCGTATTCAATTGCATAACCAGGGCGAAACATTTTAGCATTTTCAAACCCAGGAATGAGTTTCATTGCTTTCATTTGTACATCCTCTGGTAAAGATGTTGAAAAACCATTGACGTAAATTTCGCAAGTGTTCCAACCTTCTGGCTCTACAAACAACTGATGGCGGTCGCGATCCGCAAAACGATTAATCTTGTCTTCAATGCTTGGGCAATAGCGCGGTCCAATCCCTTCAATGACACCAGTATACATAGGAGAACGGTCTAATCCGCTGCGAATAATATCGTGAGTGCGAGCATTGGTATGCGTGATATAACACGGTATTTGTCTTGGATGTTGCTCAACATTCCCCATAAATGAAAATACCGGTAAAGGTGTATCACCAGGTTGAGCTTGCATCACATCATAATTTAACGATCTCGCATCCAGTCGAGCAGGGGTGCCCGTTTTTAACCTATCCACTCTGAACGGTAACGCTCTTAGTCGGTCGGCTAATGCAATCGATGGTGGATCGCCCGCCCGACCACCTTTGTAATTTTCCATGCCAATGTGAATTGTGCCACCTAGAAAAGTACCTACAGTAATGACAACTGTCTTGGCTTTAAATTTTAATCCCATCTGAGTAACTACGCCAGTTACACGATCGTTTTCAACAATAATATCGTCACAGGATTGTTGGAAAATGGTTAGATTTTCTTGATGTTCTAACATGTTGCGTACCGCATTTCGGTACAAACTTCTATCAGCTTGAGCACGTGTTGCACGCACAGCTGGGCCTTTTGATGAATTTAGTGTACGAAATTGAATACCTGACAAGTCAATAGCATGTGCCATTGCCCCACCCAGTGCATCTATTTCTTTAACCAAAT
>CAKZLL010000316.1 GCA_937125475.1 uncultured Saprospiraceae bacterium
AAAAGACCTTGAATTGCTTTGGAATAATTCTTTACAAAACGATGGACACAAGAAAAGCTATCTCACCATTCGATATTTGAATGGACGAAAACGCTTTGAAAAAACGAGATGGCTTCCGTCATTAGCAAAAGTGAAATTGCCTGTTCATTTGTGTTGGGGTGATGCGGATCAAGTCGCGCGAGTGGAAATGGTTGATTATTTGAAAAAGAATGTTTGCCCCGATGCGAGCGTAACAATCATGAAAGATGTTGGTCATTTTTGCCAAATAGGAAGTCCCGAAATTTGGGTCAAAAGTGTTTTGGCTTTTTATGAAAAATCGTAGTTGTTAGATTGCTAAATTGTTATTTTAACTTACAACAATTTAGCAATCTTACAGTTTATGTAATCAAATTACCTGCTTCATCCCATTCTGCAATAACATTTCTTTGACTTTGATCGACGCATTTAGCAAGCCATTCTGCTTCATACTTCATGCCGTGTTTCTTTAAAACATCATCAGGCACGCCATCCCAAACATTCGGAATATTACCGACGTATCCTAAATCTTTCATGCCTATTTTAGAAGTGTAATAACCTGTTACAGTCAAGCCTCGAATTAAATCAAAAAACTTAATCCCGTGTGCCATTTCTGGTTTTTTATTATCAGGATCAGGATAAGCAATATCGTCAATGATCTCGATTTGTTGCGAATTGGTTAAATCCTTAAATATGATATCAAAACGTTGATTCGCCTCTCGATCCAACCACATCAAACCACCACGTAAAGGCAATTGATTGTCAGGCAAATCCTTAACCATAAATTCAATAAAAGCGGGTACTTCTGCATCTGTTGCAGAACCTGCGGTTGTTGTCGCAGGCAATATAATATCACACAAAATAGCAACAGTAGCTAGTTCATGTTCATTTAAATATTGTTCGCCCATTATTTTATTATCATGCTCGATTTCTTTTGGCGTTCGACCATATAAGGGCAATTCTGTTATACCTTTTCCTACGGCTGTCTCGTCCTTACAACCCGTTGTAGTGCTAATCGTCGCGCCTGCAACTGCACCTATAAATAAAGTTTTGAATGTATCTCTCCTATTCATTATTTTAGGTATTTTTTTTTATTAAAAGGTGTCAGGGGTGAGGTGTCAGGTGTCGGGGGAAAGCGAATGATCTTAGCTGTCTATTCGCCCCTGACATCTACCTCCTCAATAATCACCCTGGATTTCCTAATGCTACTGGCAAAACTCGCCCATTAAAAAATCGGTGTCCATTTTGACTAAAATCTACTAAAAATGCTGCCATTTCATTGCTATTCAAAGGCGCTTTATAACCTGGGAATGCTGTTTGAAGCATTTCTGTATTCACAGCGCCCAAACACAAACAATTACAAGCGATATCGAATTCGATCAATTCTGATGCAAGGCATTCTGAAAAACAAGCCAATGCCGCTTTGCTCGCGCTATAAGCTGACAAGCCATTGAATTTGCTACTACCTTGAAAACCGCCCATACTTCCAATATTGACAATATGAGCTTTTGCTGTTTTTTCTAGCTTTGGCAAAAGATGTTGAATCAATTGCGACACGCCAAATAGATTGACATTAAAAGTTTGTTGCCAATCGCTTTTGGTTAATTCCTTAAAGCTTTTATTAATCAATAAACCTGCATTATTAATTAAAATATCAATTGTATCGAATGGTTCTAAAGCTATTTCTAATGAACTGTAATCTTCATTTGTAATATCCATCGCGACACAAGTCAATCGGTTTCCAACTGTTTCCTCTTTTGCCAATGCTTGAAGCGGTGCAATATTTCTAGAAATTGCAATTACATTAATTGTAGGGTCGCTCAAAAATAACTTTGTCGTTTCAAATCCTATTCCTCTACTCGCGCCTGTAATAACGACGTTTTTCATATTTCTTCTTATTAATTATCAACTAAATAAAACGCCAACTTAGGCATTCTCAATTTTCAACTAAATCAAAGGTTCATTTTTTTCAATTCGCCCGCGATATATTCCGAAGTTCGCATTGCTAAAGCTAGGATTGTCCAAGTACAATTTTTGTCTGCTTGTGATGTAAATACGCCTGCATCAACTACAAAGACGTTTTTCGCATCGTGCAATTGACTAAATTTATTTGTCACAGATGTTTTTGGATCATCTCCCATGCGTGTAGTACCAACCTCATGAATGATTTGCCCAGGAGCTAATAAACCATAATCTTTGTCTTTTCCTGGCTTGTCGCCCAATGCAATACCACCCAAATTATGGATAATTTCTTCAAAAGTATCATGCATATGTTTTGCCTGCAAACGCTCATTATCCGACCATTTATAATCAAACTGCAAAACAGGAATACCAAACTGATCGACTACATTTGGATCAATAGTACAACGGTTTTCATATTTTGCAAGCGATTCTCCTCGTCCTGCCATACCGATATATGAGCCATAAAATCGCTTCACATCATCTCGCAATTTATCCCCATAACCACCGACTTGACCTTCGATATGTTTATTCATTTCGTCAGCAGCCCAGCCAAAACCATAACTCGGCATGCCCATACCACCCCAGATTTCGATGTGATAGCCACGCGGAAAATCGAGTTTTTTATTATCTAACCACCAAGGCGAATAGACGTGTAATCCGCCAACTCCATCTTCATTATAGGTTTTTCTATTCATCAATGCAGGTACAAATGCGCCTCGTCCTGCTCCAGTCGAATCATGTAAATATCGCCCAACATGATCGCTGCTATTACCTAAACCATTAGGATGTTGCTTGCTTTTTGAATTCATTAAAATTCGAGCAGTGCTACAAGCCGATGCGCCAAGAACGACGACTTTGCCCTTCATTTGATATTCTCGTCGATCTTTTTTCTTAATATAAGAAACGCCCGTTGCTTTGCCTTCGCTGTCGGTTGTGACGCTTCTGACCATGCAATCATTATACAAATCAATCTGCCCGCCATTTGCCATAGCTGGAAAAATCAAACACGAACCCGATGAAAAATCAGCATAAATACCACAAGAGCGATTACATTGCGCACAATAAAAACAAACACCTCGATCATTATTGAGCTTTTTGGTGAGAATAGACAAACGCGATGGAATGACATCTACACCTGTTTTTCGAGCTGCATTGATATAATACAATTCGTGCAAACGTGGCTTTGGTGCAGGTAGAAAAAAGCCATCAGGATCATTTCGTCTGCCTTCGTTTGAACCAAAAACACCGATCATTTTGTCTAATTTGTCATAATATGGCTTGACATCATCATAACTAATGGGCCAGTTTTCACCTAGTCCATCAATATCTTTATGTTTGAAATCATCTGGTCCAAAACGTAGAGAAATCCTTCCCCAATGATTGGTTCTACCGCCCAACATTCGAGATCTCCACCACATAAATTCCGTGCCTTCTTTTTTGGTGTAAGGCTCGCCATCGACTTCCCAATCACCATAAGACATATCAAAATCGCCAAAAGCACGTTTAGTACTTGCGCCTCGACGCGGAGATTCATACGCCCATTTCATTTGGGTTTTCGTGGCTGGATCTTTTGGATCGAAAAAAGGGCCAGCTTCGACTAATGCGACTTTTAGCCCTTGGTTAGCGAGTTGATTGGCAGCCATGCCTCCGCCAGCACCCGAACCGACAATAATTGCGTCGTAGACTTTTGATGATTTTATTATTTGCATTGCTTCTTTATTTTAAAAAGGCGCGTTTTTTGCTTTTGTATTCATAGGCAAATTACAAAAATGATCGGAATAAGAAGAAGAAAGTCTTATAATTGTTTAATGGTTTGATGAGTAAAAGGGAGATTAAGAAATTAGAGAATACTTTTGTTCTAACTCAAATTCCTTTGTTCTGTCTTTTTATTATTTTTATCAAAATTTATGGTTCATTGACAATTTTTGCCAGAATGAATATTTTTTTAGTCCAGCGGTGGCTTGCCCCGTTGTTTTTCAAGAAGTTAGAGCAACGGGGCAAGCCCACATTGGACTTAAAGACAAAAATTATCAATGAACCAAATTTATAATTTAAAAAACTAATCTTATGAAAAAATTGTTGTTTGTTTTCTTGTTTTTAATTCCGATTAGCCTTTTGTCACAAATACCTTTAGATTCAACTGACTTATTAGGATATTGGGACTTTTCCGTGACAGAATCCGAAAACAGCAAAATATGCAGTTTCACAGGAGATGGGTTTCTAACTGATTTTGAAACAGGCGGTAAATCAAAATATGCCCTTGTTAATAATGTACTGATATTTTTTGATTACAAAAATCGACCAATGTGGATTTATACGGTATCACCTAGTAGCGATAAAAAAACGATTCAATTAAAAGAAATAGCACCTCAAAAACTAAGAAATGCTAATATGACATTTGTTTTTCGATCAAAATTAAGTGATAAACCAGCAAAACCAGCTACCAAAAGACCTATTGAAGGTTCTACAACTGGAACTCTTTCTCCTAAAAAAGAAAAAGGATCTAATGACTCAAATCAATCAGGTGAAAAGAATGGAGATAAATCTAGTGATTCAAATCAATCAGGTAGAACAAAGGGAACTGCTGGAGGAGGCTTGTCGGGGCGAGCTGTCATAAAATCAATTAAAGTCCAAAATACGACTTCGCATTTTGGAACAGTTGTAATGAAAGTATGTGTTAATCCTAAAGGGGATGTAATTGAGGCAGTTTTTACTCAAAGAGGTTCAACAACGGCGAATAACAATTTAACTAAAAAAGCTGAGGAAGCTGCAAAAAAATACAAATTCAAGGCGAATCCCTATGCTCCAAATAAACAATGTGGAACGATTACATTTCGATTTTTACCTAGTTAAATTAATTTCATGAAAAATGCATTATTAGCTTTAGTTCTTTTAATTCCGATTAGCCTTTTTTCACAAATAACGTTAACACCTGTTGATCTAGTAGGCAAATGGGATTATTATTTCTTTGGAATAAAAAAAGACAATCCTGTTATTTTTAAATCGGATGGATTTGTAATAGGAATCAAAAAAGATGGGAAAAAGTTGAAATATGTAATGGATAATAATGTGATGGTTTTTTATGGTTGGGGAACAGATAAAGCATATACTCAACAAGAGGCAGTTTTTGTTTTGTATCCGAGTAAGGATAAAAAAACAATTGAAGTCAAAAAATTTCTTCCCGAAGGATTAGCTGATTTGAATATAAAACTTGTTTCTAAATCAAAAAAAATCTCTCTTTTCAAAAAAAAGCGGTCAACTAAAACTGAATTTGATTTTATTGATGAATACATTGAAGGGGATTTGTCTAGTCGAGAAGTGATTGAAACGGCTCGTGTTACCGAAGATGTTCCAAATTCGGATAAGGTTGTGATAAAAATCTGTATTAATCGTGATGGGGATTTATTGGAAACTATTTTTCTAACGAAAGGCTCGACTACAACAAACAAAAAGCTTATTCAATTCGGAATTGATCGTGCAAAACGGTATAAATTCAAGTCAGACCCTAAAGCACCAGATAAGCAATATGGAACAATTATCTTTCGGTTTTCATCCAATTAAATTTCTTAAAATATAAAACGAGCACATTTTCAAAAAAATGCGCTCGTTTTATTAGACTTGTTACGCTTTATCTACCAACCTAAATAATACTTCTTATCTAACCAATCTGGACAAACCAAACCATACTTTTCACGCATGATATGTTCCGTCACACAGAATGCACCTTCGACCCAACCTTGTTGGTCAGAATAGGCTTCTCCAGCTAAATAAATGCGTTCTTCCACCATTGGTTGTCGCAAATAAGGCATAACTTTCCATACTTTATAGCCTGCTTTCCAAGCATGATAACCACCTCCATAAGGATCAGCCGTCCAATCTTTGAAAGCAGAAGTATAAGGCTCTGGCACTTCGATAGAAGGTCCATCAAGTTCTCTTACTTGATTCATCACCTCTTGAACAATTGCTTTGCTCGCATGCTCATAATTTGGATAAATAGTATTTCCTCCTTTGACTAATTTGGTTTCTCGCGTTTCGAAAAGGTCTTTTTTATTCCGTGTTTCCAATGCTTGCCAAAAAGAAACACTTCTCATATCATTATAACTTGCCAAAAACAAAGAATGAGAATTTTTGGGATCAACCCCAAAATAATAACATTGACGCATTGGTAAATCAGTGATTGACTCGCCTGCATGCGCGCCAAGCGTTTTTTCCCACCACGGTTCTTCAAAACCAAGTAGAATTTTCAAAGATGGTTCGATAATTACTGAAGCCAAGTTCTTTTGTAATTCCTTTTGATGATCAATGTTAAAGAAGAAGTTCTCTTGATCAAGCAATTGTAAGGAACGACGCGGCATACCTAAAATAATATCTTTGGAATAAACCGTCCAATTTTCATCTGCTTCTATATTGTGAAAAGTGAGTTCATACGGATAATCACCATCAGTTGATTTTTTGAAAGTGACCAATCGATTTTTAGCCCAAATTGTTCCATTTTGTTGAATAAATGCCGATCCTAAAGAGGTCAATATTTGATCATAACCACCATCAATGGTTTTATAAACAACATCGCCATCCGCAAAATCTCCTGCCATATATGGCAAAGCTTCTGCTGCATTCCAATTAATCGTATTAGAATAATATCCTCCAGCTTGCGCCAAAAATTCATAACATTCTTGAGAAGATTGATCTTTTAATAAGTTCCAAAAACCAATTTGATAGACTCGCATATTCTTGTATGGACCATCAAAACGATATTTTAATTTCTTTTTAACCTTATTCCACTTCTTTCTTGGATTTTTACTATTCTGAATTTCTGATAAAGAATATCCATCCGCCTCTAATACTCTTTCGATAATAATATTGAAAATATCATCTGCACTTTTGCCTTGATACTCTTTCCCTACAAAATAGCGGGTTTTGAATTTTTCGCCTGTAATATCAGCTTGAGAAAAACGATTGGCAAAAAATCGTTGTTTTCTTAAATAGAATAGATGATGATCTGCATTTCCCATTGGAAAATCAATTGGCTTTAAGCCAAATTGAACAGAAAAAACATCCTCAATGAGTGCTGTCACGATTTGTTGCTCCGTCATGTAACGCATCCCACCTAGCTCGCCTACAACGTTCATTCCAGGTAGTTTGATCGATTCGAGCCTTCCTCCAATACGATCACTCATTTCAAAAATATGCACATCTAAATCAAGTGCCGCTTTCTCTTCGTTTGTTCCTGTTTTCAAACGATAACCAGAATACAAACCAGAAGCACCACCACCGACGACCGCAACGTCGATTTTTAAACCAGCCTGCATGCCCGTGTTAAATAAGTTACTCACGTCGCCTCTAACACTTTGCCATTCTATATTAAAATTAGAAATATTAGAAGTTGTTGTGCCTGTCAATGCCAAATCGGAAAGAATTTTTCCTAATAACGGCACAAACTTAGCTGCCCAGCCTGCCGTATAAATAATAATATTTTCATTATTATGAACCCAATCAGGCGCGGTATCTAATAACAATTCTTTGCCATTATTACTTAAAGCAATCAAACAAGTTGACGTAAATTCAGGTTCTTCGCCTAAACCAGTCATGTGATTGTTGACCCAATGCGTATTTAAAGCTAAACTTTCCTTACTCGGAACACCTGATCTTTGACTTGGATCTTGAATAATACGATCTGGAATATCTGGCGCGACGCGGATATAACCAGGGTTTGCCCAATCTACTGAAGGGAAACCATAAAATAAGCGTTTATTTTGTGGTTCTTGAAAAACAAACCAAGTCGGATAATTAATTTCTTCTTCTAATTTATAATAAGCCGAAGACATTTCCCAAATATCCAAATTGACATGTAAACCTAAGTGCGTCAAAATATCATTGGTATAAGCACCAGCCGTAACGATTAGTTTTTCTGTTTTGTAAATGGCTTTATTGGCTGTTGTGACAAAAATATCTCCATTGCTCAATGACTTGACATCCACAACATCCGTATATTCTCGCAAATCAATATTATCCGCTGCATCAGCAATTTGGAATAATGCCCTTTGAGTAGCTTCTAAATTAATAGAACCGCCATCTGCTTGGAAAAAACCACTATAATCTTCTGGAAGGTTTTTAAATTGATACGTTTCTTGGATTTCTGCGGCATTAAGCGGCGTATAATCAATCCCCAATTGATCCATCACTTGTTCTGCTGCTGCAATACCACCTTCTTGTGAATTGACACTTGGAGAACCGAACCAAAGTGAACCTACTTTATCAATTAAAGTTTCATCTGTCTGTGCTTGTAATGCATCCCAATAAGGAATAGATTCTATTGCCAATTCTGACATATAATCCTGTGCGTATTGCAATCGGAATTGTCGAGATATACCAGCAGAACTACCATTTTGATTAAAAAAACCGAATTTTTCAAGGAGAAGAACTTGTTTGTCAGAATTGGCTAATTGAGCGGCTGTTGAAAGCCCATAGCACCACCACCAACAATAATAATGTCGTAATTTTTGTATTCCATTTTAAGATATTAATGAAAGAATAAAGTAATAATGTAAGGGGGATTTAATGAAAATAGAATTAATAAACCTTCGTTTTATTCTTTATTTAAAAAATAAGGTTTTGTTTTTCTTTCAATTTTCAAAATAATACCACTTTTCAACTAACAACTAGCAGGATATATTTTTCTATAAAAATTAAATGACTACATTTGTTTATCTTTGATTTTCTTTTTTTGTTACCCAAAGGATCATTTAAAATTTATTATTATTTTTAATAAAAAAGTTAAGTGATGCAAATTCTAAAACAATAATATCTAAAATGACCATAATGGATTAATTATAAGTTAGATTAATAATGATTCATTAACAATTTTTCCAAAGATAAACAGCACATTGAAGGTGCTTTTTATCTAAATCTTGATTTTCAAAGAATTATAATTTTTTAAATAAAATTTAGTTCTGACAAAAATGGTCAAAGCACCTTAATAATTAGGTCTTTCATTTAATTATTAATTCATTCTATTAAGGCGGCGCGAAAAAAAATAATCTCCCCATCTTGCTATTTTACTTTTACTATATTGCCTTTTTCTTGCATAGCTCGCTATGCGGCGTAAAATGCGCCTTGTAAAAGATAAAATTCATTACACAATCTTCGGTAGGTGATTTATTTCCTTGTCTCTTAAAACCTAAACTTTTAATAAAATGGGCTTGCGAAACAATTTCCCAGATACAGGGGAATATATGGGCGGTTATTCTGATGGGTGGTGCTACGAAACGGCTTTTATGGGGTCGAGTTTGCAGCATTGTTTTGATATGGTTCGCATTTTTTTGGAAGAAGAAGGCTATGGACATATTCCTTTACCTGCTGATGCTAAAGAGTTATTATTGTTTAAGATTCCAACTCGAAATCGCCAGATTATATTATTTGAAGATAATGGCTATGTTCATAATCCAATAAAAATATTATTTCCAGCAAATGATCGCAAACAGAAAAAATTATTACTCCAAGTATATAACGAATTATTGCCAGATCATTTAATTCGTTTTCATAAAGTGGTAGAAAGAAGAAAGCATTAAAGTTCTCAATGCTTGGAAATAAGTGTAAAATCCTTACAAAATCTTATAAATCATTGACTTATTGAACTTTTAATGAAAAAAAGATATTTTAAATAATAAACATCCATAAATTTTACGTTTCTTTGGGGAGTGAAATAAAATCCCTCATTTTTTAACTAAAACTTTTAATATTGAGTAGAAGATTTAACAGGAACAATAATAATAGAAAGGAGGATAAGCCTCAATTCAGAATCAACATGATGATTCGAGTTCCCGAGATCAGATTAGTCGGAAATAACCTTGATGTAATTAGCGGGAAACTAGGAGAAGAAATTGAATCAGGGATATATCCTACTCGTAAGGCATTGTCATGGGCTAACAAGTTGGAAATGGATCTTGTAGAAATTTCTCCAAAGGCAAAGCCTCCTGTCTGCCGTATTATTGATTACAGCAAGTTCTTATACGAACGCAAGAAGAAAGAAAAAGAAATCAAGTCTAAAGCAGTCAAGACGGTTATTAAAGAAATCCGTTTTGGTCCGAATACAGATGATCATGATTTTGCTTTCAAGGTGAAACATGCGCAAGGCTTCATGGAAGATGGCGCAAAAGTAAAAGCTTATGTTCAATTTAAAGGACGTACTATTGTCTTTAAAGAACGAGGTGAATTATTGTTGTTACGCTTCATGAAGGAATTGGAAAAACTAGGTGCAGCAGAAGCATTGCCAAGATTAGAAGGCAGAAGAATGTCTGTCATCATCAGTCCTAAGAAGAGAAAGAAAGCAACAACAAAAAAGAAGAAGTCTAGAAACGGAGATAATAAAAAATCGGATAAAAAAGCTAAAGTTGAAAGTCCAAAAGTTGAACAACCAAAAGCTGAAAGTCCAAAAGCTGAACCGCCAAAGGTTGAAAAGCCCAAAGTCGAATAAGCAATTAGTTTTTACAAATATCCTTTATATAATATAAAAAGCTAAAGCAACATTGTGTTGCTTTAGCTTTTCTATTTGAACAGCCTCAAAGCCCTAAAATCTATCTAAAATAGAAATTTACCACTTTGATAAATTAATTCATCATCCGCATAGATTTCTCCCCCGTTTTTCATTTCTGCAATCATATCCCAATGAATGGAAGATTGGTTTTTCCCGCCTGTTTGCAAATATGATTGTCCGATTGCCATATGAACCGTTCCGCCCATTTTTTCATCAAAAAGAATATTTTTGGTCGGCGTTTGAATATTATCATTTGTACCAATCGCGACTTCGCCAAATCGTTTTGCCCCAGCTACATTGAAGACTTTATCTAAAATATGTTGCCCTTTTTTAGCTTGCCATTTTTGGACTTCTCCATTTTCGACCCAAAGCGTTACGCCTTGCAATTCTTCTCCCATTCGGTAAGCAGGATAATCAAAATAAATCACACCATTCATACTATCTTCTACGGGGGAAGAATATACTTCTCCAGAAGGCATATTGGTCTGACCATCCGAGTTGATCCAAGTTCGCCCTTCTGTCGAAAAAGTAATATCAGTACCTTCACCTTTATATTGAATCTTCGAACGGCTATTCAACAAATCCACTACTTTCTGTTGTTTGGCACGTACTTCTAGCCATTTTTCCATAGGATTTTCCTCAAAAAGAAAGCAGGCATTATAAATAAAATTCTGATAATTTTCATAAGACATACCAGCATTTTGTGCCATTGCTTGCGTAGGAAACTCACAAAGATTTCGTTTCAATTCCCTTACTGCCGTTCTTTTTGAATAAATATCCCGATAAGGTTGTCTTGCTTTAGCAATAATACTGGATTTTGAACCGTCTACTCCACGCATTTCACTGGTATTGAATGGTGCGCGAATGTAGAGATAACATTCAAAATTGGTCATTGCTTCCTTAAAAAGTGGCGAATTATAAGCCAATTGTGCTTCATTGGCAGTATCCATAAAAATGCGGCTTCTGCCTTGAAATTCTAAATCAATATGAGGCAAGCCCCCAGCTTTCAAAACAGAGCGATAGACTTCCCTCAAAAGCGGCTCTGCTATCGTAGTTGTCTGTATATAAACACGTTCTCCTTCCTTGACTTCTAATGAATAATTAACTAATAATTCAGCGTATTTTTTTAATATTTGGCTCATTGGATTGTATTAATTTCTGTTAGTAATTGAGAATTATTTCAATTTTAATGACCATTTTATAAAAAGTCATTTTTAATGATGAACTAGCTCTTTAACAATAGACTTCTTGTACGGCGGCTAGTGAATTTAATGAAACGGCAGCAAATTAAGTAGCCTCCGTACAAGTCTAATGGTATAATCTCTCAATATTTATAAAGTTTTCCTTGTTCTTTTAGCATTTTTTTAGCGACTTTCCATTTTGGTAACTTATCCGCATCAATTGTCAGGATTCTGATTTCGGATGCGAGTTCAGCGCTTTTTTTCATAGCGGCTAAATGCCCACCTTGTCTTGCAAAATCTTTTATTTCTCCTTCGTTTTCCCATAAAGTCATGGTATAATGTAAAGTCCAAATTCCTTGTGATTTGAAATCAAGGACATTTGTTTTCTTTATTTGTCGAACGACTTGAAGCGATGCGAGAGACAACTTGAAGAATAATAGAGGATTTTTTAATTTAATACTGGTAATCGTTATTTTTTTCATTGGTTGTTCTTTAACGTAGTGTAGACAAAATATATACGGGCAAGAAATCCCTGTATTACATTGTAAAAATAGGAAATATCAAGCCCTTTTCCAGTTTCAATAGTTTTTTTAAATATAAATTGCAATTTGTAATCAAATATCTATATTTTTCCGTTTTCAATTAGTCTAAATAATGAATAACCAATTTTATTTAGTGCAGTAATTAAATATTAATAAGTATGAAAGGACCTAAATTTTGCCCAAATTGCGCAACAGCATTAATTCTTAAACACACAAAAGATAGAGATCGCCTAATTTGCCCAGCCGAAAGCTGTGGTTATGTGCATTGGAATAATCCAATTCCAGTTGTTGCAGCAGTCGTTGAATGCGGTGATGATGTTGTTTTGGTTCGTAGTATTGGCTGGCCTGCTGGATGGTATGGGTTAGTGACTGGCTTTTTGGAGCAAGGCGAAGATGTAGTTGAAGGCGTAAAAAGAGAAGTTAAAGAAGAAACAGGGCTAGAGCCAGAAGAAGTGAATTTTATTGGTATTTATCCATTTTTTAGGATGAACCAAATCTTGATTTGTTATCATGTGAAAGTGCCTGATGGAGAAATTAAAATTGATACTAGTGAATTGGAAGGCTATAAAAGAGTACCAATTACGAAGGTGCGCCCTTGGCGAGCAGGTACAGGAATTGCGCTAAGAGATTGGTTAAGAACGAAGGGTATAGAGGCTGAATTTATGGAATTTGGAAAAGCGAATAAATAACAATCACTATAAAAAATAGGGTTCATTGACGATTTTTGCCAAAATGAACATTTCAATATATCCAATGGGTCATGACCCATTGGATGAAAATGACAAAAATCATCAATGAACCATAAATAGATTTTTTTGGGTAAAAAATTGAATAACTAGTGCTAATAGCTATTTTTAGAAGGAAAAAACAATATGATTAAAATGCTAATTTATTCATTATAACCACCCTCACTCCCCTTAATTTACAAGTTTTAACACATTTAAAATAATTTTAATATAAATTAAGTAAACACATATTTAAAAAAAATAAATATTTACTTATATTTGCTTTTGCTAACTTAAACCATCACAAAAAGTAAAGTAAAAGTAAATAATGAAAAAAAATGTATTAATAGGTTTAGGTGTTGTATTAGGCGTTTCGTTCTTATTCAATATCTTACAATTAACCACAGGCAATAGTAAACGAAAACAAATCAAAAAACTAAAATCCTCTTTAACTCTAGAAAAAGAAAAAGCGGATACTTTAGAAGTTCAATATAATGATTTAACAGTTGACGTGAATAGTCTTCAAGACGAGAATGTTCAACTCGCTGATAGTGTCGTCTATTTGAATAAAAAGATCCGAAGATTACGCTCAAAAATCAAAGGATATACCTCTCGTTTAGAAACTTTGCAGAGTTCAATGGCATTTCTAGAAGAAAAACATGCTACCTTAGAAAGTCAGATAGCCAATCAATTACAGGCAGATAAAGCAGATGATAGTCAAGTCCAAGTACTTCAACAAGAGAAAGCAGCATTAGAACAGAAAATTCAAGCAATGATTGCTAAAAATGATAGCTTGGAAGAAGTGAAGGAATCGCTTTATGAACAAGTCTTGAAAAAGGAAGAAGAGAAACAAGAGTATATCAAAAAAGATGAAGTTTCGAAAAAGACATTGGATATTATTCAAAATACAACCGTTGAATTTTTTGAAGTTTTTGCTCGTAAGAAAAATCAAAAACGTGCTAGATCGGCTAAACGTTGGCATGATACAGTGATTAATTTGTCGCTTTTGTATGAAACGCAAGAAGACCTTAATAATCAAGAATTTCTAATAAAAATAATGGATACTTCAACAGGTAAAATCGTTTCGCCACGCGAAAATAGTGAAAGCGATACGCCAGGTATTTCATTTATCTTTGTTGGCAATCCTGCTCCAACGATTACTTATAGCAATTACGAAAAGAAAAAGGGCGAGAACTATGTTGTACAGGTCTATTTAGTACAAGACGGTACGCCTTATTTATTAAGTCAAGGTACTTCAGCAATTGTATTTTAGTAAATTCTAAAGTAATTTTTTCGTTTTTTGCTAGAATAGTAGTCCAATCAAAAAAGAAAAATCGTAGTTTAGGAACGTGTAAAAAATAACTTATAACATTTGACGGTTTCTTTGCACGTTCCTTAGTAACGATTAAATATTTTTTGAACATCAATTAGACTATTAATAATATGAAAAAGCGATTTCTCCATATTTTTTTAATCACAATCACTTTGGCTAGTTGCGCTCCTAATAACAAGCCAGAAGTAAAAGCAAGAGGCAATACCACCATGATTAATGTTCAAAAAAAGGAAAAAGAAATAGGAAAAGAAGTTGTTTCAAAAATTGATACGGCTATAAAACAAGCAGAAAAAAATAGTCAAAACGAGGCTAATTCTGATAATACTCAACAGGCTACTGAACCAAAAAAACAAACAACAAGCAAGTCAGAAGCTGCCAAAAAATCAAAGGCAACACTATTTGCGGAAAGCCGATTTGAGGAAGTTATCACAAATACATTGGGCAAAGGATCATTTCAAAGATCGATAGTAAATTGTGCCCAAAATAACAGTTTTTGTACTGATAATATTAGTAAAAATTGGTTAGTCAAAGGTCTTAATCGCTACGCTTCAATTGATAAAGATACAATTCTTCGCATCAAATATTGTCAATTAGAAGGCAAATATAATGGGCGAACTAGAGCTTATAAAATCGGTCGAGTAGAAGAATGGATCGTTTCGGACGTACAAAGCGCAGATAATATTATTAGAAAACTTAATAAATTATCAAGCACAAATTGGCAAAAAATCTATCCACAAAAAGTAACTTATTGGAGAGATCAGCAAAGTATTTTTATCATTCAGCCACAAGATTCTTATTCTGTTGGCTTCGCTGATGCACTCAAAAAAGATATGCAAAAAACGTTAAAATAGAAACTTGTTTAGGGAGTGCGCAAAAAATAATCTACCCATCTTGCTATGAATTTTACTTTTTACTGCGTTGCCTTTTTCTTGCATAGCGAGCTATGCAAGAAAAAAGTGCCTTGTAAAAAATAAAATTCATTACGCAATTTGGGGTATGTTATTTATTTCCTTGTCCCTTAATTTTAAATTTGGCTAAAAAAAGCTTTTTATTGTGATTTTTACACAATAAAAAGCTTTTTTTTTGCGATTCTAGAATATGACATTGGCATTAGTTATGTTAAATTCCTTATTTTGTTCATATATTTTAGCAATCAAACGTTATAAAGGTAATTAATGAAAGCTAATAGAAAAATTGGTCATATAATTGACTGATAATATTTAGAAAAAATTACTATTCAAATAAATAGATTTGTACAACGGCTACTTAATTTGCTACAGTATAAGTCTAATAACGAGAGAGAAATGATAACGAGAATAATCATAGCAATGTCTTTGCTTTTTGCAATGAACCTTATTACGGCTTGCTATGCACTAGATTGTGGGGATATGGCAACTTACTACCTAAAAGATGTCAAAACTTACGCTATTGATGCTGAATACAATTCAGTTAATCAGCAAACAGAGAGAAATATTGTAGATACACTCCGCCATCAATTGACATTTGAAACCAATACTTATGTAGAATTTGTCTCAAATCTCCCACAAAAACCATCCTTTGGAGGAATGAATGTAGCTTATGGTTGCCAAAATGTCTTACTTAATCCTATTACAACGACCAAATCTTCGTTTTCTGTCAACAAAAATATTTATATTACAGATATTTCTCAACCTGGACTTTGTGTAGATTCTATCCCTGCTTTTACCAATTTATTGGAAAATGAAAGAATAAAAGCCGCAATTACTTTTCCTGAACAACTTGTTTTAGAAAGAAGTGGAACAACTAATATTGATTATAAAAATCATCAATTAATGTTTCTTGAGGACGATTATGAATTTTATTTCAAATGGGAAACCAGTGATGGAATTGAGTTAGAAGACATTGTAAAGGTATATTTAGCTTTATAACAAATGAGATAAATTACTCATTTTCAATTTTCAATTTAAAAAAATGGCACTTATTAAATCGGTTAGGGGATTTTCTCCAACATTTGGATCAAATTGTTTTTTAGCAGAAAATTCAACAATTGTAGGTGATGTCCAAATGGGTGATGATTGCAGCATTTGGTTTAATGCCGTGGTCAGAGGCGATGTAAATGCCATTCGATGCGGTAATAAAGTGAATATTCAAGATGGAGCAGTCATTCATTGTACTTACGAACAATCTCAAACAATAGTAGGCAATTCCGTTTCTGTTGGACACAATGCGATTTTGCATGGTTGTACCATAAAGGATAATGTATTGGTTGGAATGGGCGCAATTATTATGGACAATGCGATTGTAGAATCGAATTGTTTAATCGCAGCGGGCGCGGTTGTTTTAGAAAACGCACATCTAGAATCGGGTTTTATCTACGGCGGAGTTCCTGCCAAAAAACTCAAACCACTCACACCAGCGACCTTTCAGCAGTATGTTGGTCGAATTGCGGATAATTATGTCATGTATGCAAGTTGGTTTAAGGAAGAGGTTTAAATAATCTAATCGGTCAAATTGGTTCAATTGATAGTTAAAATTGTAGAATTATTAATCTTCAATTGTTCTCTTTCAATTATTTCTTATCATTGCATCTTAATATAAAAAACGACCGATGAGCTTTTTAAAAAATACCTTTTACTTAATTGATTCTTCAAGAAAAGTCTATTTAGCCAGCCATAAAAATCGCCCTTTGCAAAAGTATGTCACAGCCTCAACGCTTGACGTAACAGCAAAAGCTAGAGCGATGAGCGACGATACGATTTCAGAAGATCTATTTGCCAAATTTCGTTGGTATATGACGAATACCTTGTTTTTTGGTCAAATGCTCACTGATTTGACAGGTATTGAACGCACCGAAAAAGAGGATAAAGCCTATATGTATTTAGGTACAATTATCGCATTTACAGATTTATTGATTGATGATTATAAAGTCGATGAGGAAAGTATGCGAACAATTTTGTCAGATGTTTTTTTAGAAAGCGAAAGTAGAAATGTAACAGGATTATTGATCGAAGACCTATTCCGATTATATTTAAATGCCTTTTATGATCATTTTGATCGTTCCAATATTAATGAATTTAAACGGTGTTTGGTTGGTTTGATGACTGCTCAAATTGATAGTGCTAGACAATTCAACCCAGATATTTCTGAAAAGGAAATTATTAGAATTACTTCCGAAAAAGGCGGTTATTCTTTTGAATTATGTTGCAATATTTATCCAAAATTGAAAGGAAAAGTAACTGCTGCGATGTATAAGATTGGTGTAATTGACCAATTTTTGAATGATGCACAGGATATTCATAAAGATTTAAAATCAGGTATTAAGACCTTTGCTCATTTCAAAAATGACTTTGCTGACATTTCTAATACTTTAATTCAGCACCGCGATGAAGCCTTTCAAGCCGTGATGTCATTGGATTTACCATTTAAAAATAAAGAGAAATTCTTATTCGGTTTTAATGCCATTGTTTCGGGTGTGATATATAAAACACATTGTTATTCTAAGGTGATGAACAATGATTTGGATTTTAGTAAAATGGCGAAACTGCCGAAATCAGACTTCGATATTCCTGTTTTTAATTTGAATTCTTTCAAATTTAATTTTCCTAAAATTGTAGGTTTTGATGCTAAGAAATATCTTTAGATAAGCGGATTATTTCATTAGTTAATGGCCAAGCTAAAATATATATTTCAATGAGATTATGTCAATTTTTCAAATTGACATAGTCTCATTTTTGTCTAGTCCTAAAATAGAGTTACAGGTAAAAAAATAACTAACGTATATAAAATGGAGTATTTCAACTAAGGTTGATGCTCCTTTTCAGTAAATGAACCAACAATATTTCAATAATCACATTAACTATAATAATCTATTTTTCCCACTATCCAAAAAACAATTTATAATAAAACCTAGGGTTAATAAGATCTTTAGCGGCATTTTTGCTGTACATTAATTTGACTAAAAGCTGGCTATCAGTGCTTTTTTTCATCCAATAATTGAGCAACCAAGTTGATAAAGAAGGAAAGAAAGGCATATTAAAAAATGGCGAAACCATACGGCTCAATTTGAGTGAATTTTTCATCCTCTTTTGGAGGGCTTTATCGTATGATTTTAAAATTTGAGCGGAGTAATTTTGAGTATCGAGGCTCTTTTTTGCAAAATCGGCTGCGAGTTGTCCGCTAATCATCGCATGACCAATTCCGTTGGCATTTGTAGCGTCGATCAATCCTGCGGCATCTCCAACCAACATAAAATGATCGCCCGAAACTTCCCACCAGCGAGAACCTAACTCTAAGGAACAACCTTGGATTTTACCAACCATTTCTGCATTTTCAAAGCGCTTGCGAAGTGCTTCATTTTGCTCTATTGCACTCATCATTAAGCCTCTAAGATTAACTTCACGCTCTTCCGCAATATCTTTTCGAACCATCGTATTAACATTGATTAGTCCGTTAGGAAGCGGTGTGATATAAAGCCCATAAGGCATGTATTTTTTCTTAAAAAAGTAAAACTCCGCCATGTCTGGCTGATTGCTCGGCACTACATTTTTAAAATAAGCTCGAACGCCAGCGGCTTCATGTTTCGGTCTTTTTTTCGCTTTTGTTGCGCGTTTAGTGAGGGCATTTCCTGCACCATTAGCAAAAATAACTAAACGGCTTTTGATGGTTGATTGGTTCTTTTTACTTTTTAAAATAGCAAAATCTTCCGCTACTTCAAAAGAAGTAAGATGACAACCTTCGATCACTTGAATACTCGGATAGTGTTTCTTAATACTTTGTACCAAAAAATTATCAAAATCATAACGGGAAGCCGTGTAGCAATGCGGCAAACCCAATTCTTCATTAGAAGGAGACTTGTATTCGATTTCTAGCGTATATTGATTAGGCGCGACGAAGGTATTGCCTTCTATATCAAACTTGAAATCCGCGTTTTTCAAATCATCAAAAATGGCTGGCGCAAGTTCTGCCAATTCCCGAATACAATTGCTTGTAATGACTTCTCCACAAGCTTTGTGTCTCGGAAAAACAGCCCGATCTACCAAAACAGTTGCAATGCCTTTTTGTGCTAAAGCGATTGCCGTTGTACAGCCGCCTGGCCCTGCTCCTACTACGCATACTTCCGTTTTGATATTCATTTTTGAAAAATTTTAATGCTTGAATTTAAATTAAGGAGTGAGGGCGAGGTGTCAGGTGTCAGCTATAATTAATAATTATTTTCAAATACCAAAAGCATTTTCTAATAAAATGCTGACACCTCGCCCCTGAATCCTTCTAAATAATTACGAATTTATGATTAAGGGTCGAACACTTTTAAAGTGTTCGACCCTCTTAAAATATCTATTTATTTTAGAAAAAACAAGTCTTAATTAATCAATTGAACGTATTGACAATAATTCTCAACTATCAATTATCCATTCTCAATTAAAAACACTATCTAATCATTCCATTAAAGATTGCTGCTTCGCCTAACTCCTCCTCAATTCTTAATAATTGATTGTATTTTGCAATACGATCAGAACGAGAAGCCGAACCTGTTTTGATTTGACCACAATTTAATGCTACTGCTAAATCCGCGATAGTTGTATCTTCTGTTTCGCCCGAACGATGACTCATAACAGTAGTAAAGCTATTTTGTTTAGCCAAATTTACTGTATTGATCGTTTCGGTCAAAGAACCGATTTGATTTACTTTAACTAAGATTGAATTAGCTGATTTTTCATCAATACCACGTTGCAAACGATTAACATTTGTAACAAATAAATCATCACCAACTAACTGAATATCTTTTCCAATTGAAGTATTCAATGCTGCCCAACTTGCCCAATCATCTTCATCTAAACCATCTTCGATTGAGATAATTGGATATTTTTTAGTCCAATCTGTCCAATAATCAACCATTTGTGCTGGCGTTAATTTATCACCTGTTGATTTGTGGAAATGATAAACATTTTCTTCTGCTGAATAAAACTCAGATGCTGCTGCGTCCATTGCGATGAAAACATCTTCTCCTGGGCGGTATCCTGCTTTTTCAACTGCTCTTAAAATAGTCTCAATCGCTTCAACGTTTGATCCTAAATTTGGTGCAAAACCACCTTCATCACCTACATTAGTAGAATGACCAGCTGCTTTTAATACCTTTTTCAAGTTATGGAAAATCTCAACACCCATTCTCAAAGACTCAGAAAAAGTCTTTGCGCCAGTAGGTACAACCATAAATTCTTGAAAGTCAATGCTATTATCTGCATGGCTTCCACCATTGATAATATTCATCATTGGAGTAGGTAAAACATGTGCATTCACACCACCAATATAACGATACAAAGGCTGTCCAACCTCTTGTGCTGCGGCTTTTGCTGCGGCTAAAGAAACACCCAAAATAGCATTTGCGCCTAATTTTGCTTTATTATGTGTACCGTCAAGATTAATCATTTTCTGATCAATATCTCTTTGATCCAAAACGCTCATACCAACAAGCTATTCTGCGATAATGTCTTGAATATTTCCAACTGCTTTCAAAACACCTTTTCCTAGATAAACGCCTTTATCGCCATCTCTCAATTCTACTGCTTCATATTTTCCAGTAGATGCGCCTGAAGGTACAGCCGCACGACCGACGATACCATGTTCAGTAATTACGTCTACTTCAACCGTAGGATTTCCTCTAGAATCTAGTATTTGTCTTGCTCTAATATCAATAATTACACTCATAATTGTTTCTTTAATCTTTAATTATTTTATTCCTAATTTGTCATTTACATTTTTAGGGATCAGATCTTTTAAAAAGATCTGATCCCTAAGTTTTTATATTTTTAAATTGCTAATGATTTTTCAATACTTGCTTCTTTCATTAATTTAACAAAATTGTCGAACAAGTAGCGAGAATCGTGTGGACCTGGCGCTGCTTCTGGGTGATATTGTACCGAAAAAGCACGTCTTTCCTTCACTTGAATGCCTTCAATTGTATCATCATTCAAATTAATATGCGTCACTTCTACGTCTGGATGTGCTTCAATTGCTTCTCCACTTACTGCAAAACCGTGATTTTGACTTGTAATTTCGCCTCTTCCTGTAATCATATTTCTAACAGGATGATTAATTCCTCTATGCCCGTTGTGCATTTTGAAAGTAGGAATGCCCATTGCTAAAGCTAGGATTTGATGCCCCAAACAAATACCAAAAACAGGACTATTATCTGCTAATATTTGTTTAGCTACATCTACTGCATACTGCATTGTAGCAGGATCACCTGGACCATTTGACAAGAAAAACCCATCTGCTCCCCATTCTTTTAATTCTGCATAAGAAGTTTTAGCTGGAAAAACTTTCAAATGACAATTTCTTTTAGCGAAAGAACGCAAAATGTTTCTTTTTGTACCAAAATCTAAGACTGCCACTTTGAATGCTGCATCTGGTTTCCCAATATAATACGGCTCTTTTGTACAAACCTCTGAAGCTAATTCTAAACCTTTCATTGACGGAACTTCTGCCAATTTTGCTTTCAAATCCTCCAAATCAAGGTTGTCAGAAGAAATAATTGCATTCATAACTCCTTTATCGCGAATGTGCTTAACGAGTGAGCGCGTATCTATAGCTGTAATAGAAACTATATTATTTTCCTCCAAATATGCTTGTCCTGATTGATCCGCTTGAGGGCGAGAATACTTTTTATAAGTAAAGTTTTTGGTGACTAACCCTGCTATTTTTACACTTTCCGACTCTACTTCGCTATTTTTCATGCCATAATTGCCAATATGAGCGGCAGTCATGACCATGATTTGACGATAATAAGAAGGATCAGTAAAAATCTCTTGATAGCCCGTCATGCCTGTATTAAAGCAGATTTCGCCCGTGGTTGTTCCAATTTTTCCTGCTGCTTTGCCATGAAAAGCAGTGCCATCCTCTAAAAGTAATACTGCTGGTTTGTGATTGATAGTTGCCATTTGTTACCAAATTTTTCTACGAAGATACTTTTAAATTAGTTAACTTGTTATTCAAACTATGTAAATTAACAATTTCTTAATTTACACCACTTCTTGAATGATTGAATAGCATTAAGTTGTCTTTAAGGGCGTTATGCTGGTACATAACGATTCGGGGGGCAAAGATAAGAATTTTATTTTTTCATTTAGCAATTTTCTAAAATTGTCGTTGATTTGATGATTCATCATTTAGATTTCAACGCTCTAGGCTGTTTTTTCGTTTTGATAAATAACACGTAACTAAAACAAAAGAAATTATTTAGCTAACTCAATTATTAATAATGAAACCATTACTTTACATTTTCTCTATTATTGTATTATTTACAGCTTGCCAAGATGATCCGGGTAAGATTTTAGCATCGTCCGATGATCCACATGAGATCAAAAAAGCGCTACACCAACTCGGTCAAGATACAACTAAAGCTGCACCAGAAGGATTAAAAGAAGGAACGCAAGCACCTTATTTCGCAGCAACAGATCAAGAAGCACGACCGATTTCTTTGAGTAATTTGACAAAGGAAGGAAAAGTTGTTTTGTTTTTTTATCGAGGATATTGGTGTAGCATTTGCAATCGTTATTTGTCTGATTTTCAAGATTCATTATCGCTCATTACTGCTACGGGGGCAAATGTCGTGGCAGTCGCGCCAGAAACTGCTTCGTATCAAGAGCGGACAATTTTGAAAAACAATTTAAAAATTACAGTTATTTCGGATACGAAACAAACCATTATGAACCAATATAAAGTGGCTTTTGATGTGAATAAAAAGTATGAAAAGCGGATTGGTATTGATTTGAAGGAAGTCAATGGTGGTGCGGCGGTTTTGCCTGTTCCTGCGACTTATATTATCGGGGAAGATGGGAATATTATTAAGACCTTTTTTAATCCTGTTTTCTCTAAACGACCTTCAATTAAGGAAATTGTAGCAGTTTTGGAGCAGTAGTTTTAAAAAAAATCGTGTCAGTTTTAAAAACTGACACGATTTTTTTAAAGTAATATTAGTTATTAGAACTTACTTTTCCCGAACCGTTCGTTATCTTTTTCACAGTAGGTTTTCCTTTGTATCTCACATCGCCCGAGCCAGAAGTTTTAGCCATTAACGAATGCTCTACATGTAAATAAACATTGCCACTACCCGAAATTTGTGCTTTAGCATCTTTTACCTTCATCTCTTTTCCACTAATATTTCCACTACCAGAAACCGAGGCATTGATGGATTTTGCTTGTCCATTGATTTTAATATTACCACT
Organism: uncultured Saprospiraceae bacterium; assembly: GCA_937125475.1. Taxonomy (GTDB): domain Bacteria; phylum Bacteroidota; class Bacteroidia; order Chitinophagales; family Saprospiraceae; genus CAKZLL01. The sequence goes on from CAKZLL010000316.1 coordinate 23,495, forward strand.
TCCTGAAATAGCGGTATTAATATGTCCCGAAGCACGAATACCAATATTAAGATTTCCTGAGCCACTAATAGCTATTTTAACATTATTTAATCCTTTAAATTTACTCGAATTAACATTGCCCGATCCACTCAATCCGATAGCTGTCAATTTAGGAATGGTGATATAAACGATGGTTTTGTTTTTGTTCTTATAATTGGATTTTGCCCATTTTTTTGATTTAAGTTTGGATTCAATCTTCCAAACACCATTTTTCACTGTTGTATTAATATTATCAATGACCTTTTTTGTGCCTTCTATTCGAACGCTTTGTTCATTTCCTTGCTTTAAAACCACATCATAAGAGGCATTTAATTCAAAACCAGTGAAGGTTTTCAAGTTTAATGTACGTGATTCTGCTTGCGCATTAATAGAAATAAAGGCAATTAAAATAAAAAGAAAACCTGCGTTTTGTATCGCTTTCATATTGTTATGATTATAGAATTGTTAGAAAGAATTAAGAGATGATAGACTGTTTTAAGAGACAAGGCAAGAAAATAAAGGTTGCATCAAGTCAGAATTGATTGTTTTTATTTTTAGGATGTTTTATTACAATTTTTTTTAAAAAAAATAAATCATTAGTTATCAAGCCCTTATTAGTCGAAATAATTAATCTAATTATAGCTTTATTTTTGTAAGAAAGCAAGTCGAAAAAAGATATGTATATTTACATAAAAATAAATATATCTATTTTAGGTATTATTCATCATTCAGGAAATAAAGACTTTGACTATATAAATTTATAATCTGCCAATTTAACGCATTTGAACTAAATAGGTAAATTCAATGGAATACAATTCATGGAATAGGCATCAATTTGGCTAAGTCATAAGAATATTATTCGATTGAACGAAGAACTTTCTGTTGATGAGATACCAGAATTTAAATCAGATGAAATGGGGATTATGACAAGAGGTTCTTTTCATGCAAATACTTCTGGAACTATATTAATACTTTTAGATATCAAGTAAATAACCCAGAGCATTTTTAAAAATAAATTATAATATGAAAAATATCATTATAGTTTTTCTTCTTGGATGTGTTAAAATAGTAAGTGGTCAAAATTGTGATTATGATTCTATTACACTTACATTCGAATTAGAAAAAGATACAATTACATCTTTTGAGCCATTATATTATACGATAAGAATGACTAATAATAGGGACTCCGAAAGAGATATCTTTCCTCTTTGGGAGAAAGGCCGGTTTGAGCCAATGATGGAATATAGATTAATAGGAGATAGTTTATGGGAAAAGCTTCCCAATTCTGACAAAATATGCGGTAGTCTTATGGAATACCCTGCGGAAGAAATAAGGATGAAAGCACAGGAAACTATTATATTGTCAACACAATGGCTCAAAATGGCAAAGTATTCAGGAATACCACAAGCAAGAGAGCACAGTGCTTTTAATAATGTATTTTTAGAAAAAAAGAAGTATGAAATAAGAGTCGCAGCAAGAGGATGTTTCTTAAAAGGAAGCCGCTATTATTCTAGTCCTCAAAAGCTATATATCAGACCTTATGATAATAAAGAGAAATTTGCGATAGAATGGTTGAAAGAAAAAATAGAATATCCTGCTCTCATTTATGGATTGAGGGAACGGCTAGGTTATTCTTCTTATGCCTCAACTAGAGGCTTATGGAGGGAGAAAAAAATAAACATCAATCCTATTCTAACCGAATTTATTCAAAAATTTCCAGAAAGTGAATTGATTATTTATGCTAAGTTGTATCTAGTGGATTGGAATTTAATTGGATTTAAATTTATTCCAAATCCATTAAAATCAAGTGAAATAGAAATGAGAGGAGGATTTCCTAATATTAAAAAAAGTCGAATTTTATTAGAAGAAGTGAAAGAATATCTTAAATCAAATAAAAATAAATATATAGAAGAATTGTTTCCTTTTTATGAAGGAAAAGTAATACATGCAGAAATTAAAGCAGGTATTAGAAGCCGATTTTAAGAACTAATTAAATCATCTAAAAACACAACAATATGAAAAAAATAACTATAATTATACTAAGTCTGATTTTCTTCTTGGTAAGTTATCAGCTAGAAGGTACAATAGCAATAGGAACAAATGTTTCTACATCTAACTAGTGCGATTCATACTTATTATGATGAATACATCGAATGGGATTTAACTAAATAAAAATCTAAAATTAGATAAGGCTCGGGCGCTCATTGAGCATCCGAGCCTTATTATTTACTCTCCTACTACTCGTCCATAAAGCGCTTTCACAGGATGATAATGCTTAACAACGATAACCGTTTTATCAGTATCTCTAGCAATAGCTTCTGGAATATTACCAAACAAAATTTGTGGGTAAATACTCTGTCCTGCTGCACCGACCATAACTGCGTCATAGCCTTTTGCTGCTTCAATAATTCCTTTTGTTACATCATTATTAACAATCAACCTACTTGTAGCTGGCAACCCATTAAAAGAAGCAATTCGATTTAATGCTTCTTGTAATGTTGCTTCACTTTTTTCTTTATCCTTCATCGTTTCAGAGCCAGAAGACACTCTACAAACCGTTAATTTTCCTTGTGTTTTTTTCATTAATGATGCCCCATATTGTTCCGCGGCTCTGGCATGTTCGCCTCCAGCAGTTGGCAAAAGAATGCGTTTGATCGCTTGAGTTCCCATTAATTTAACTAACATTAAGTCTGTACGAGCATGCGTAATAATTGCATCTGTAATTGTTCCTAATATTTTTTCTCGGCTTGTTGTATGTCCTTTCCAACCCAATAAAACTAGATTGCAACTTCGCTCACGAGATGTTTCCAAAATAGCTCTTGCAACATTATGACCTACTCGAACCAAAGCACTTACAGTTGCGCTTTTGCCTCTCGCATAATCTTCTGCTTGCTGAATAATGGCTTGCTCTTTCTTGAGCATTGCTGAACTGATACTTGCTGGCGAAACCTGTTCAGGCACTTTCATTACATGCAACAACAATACTTCCCCGTTTCGTTCTGCTGCAATCGCAATCGCCATCTCAATAAGGCGTTCTGTATTATTTGGATTAGCAATTGGTACAAGTACTCTAAATTTTGATTTATTAAATGTGCCGCTTCCTTGTGTATGTGCTACGACTGACGAAAGCCCAGGTAAAGCATTTTCTTCTGCTTCTGTTCCTTTCCAAGCTATAAATCCGAGCATTCCTAAAATCAAAGCAGCAATCGCTAAAAAGAATGGAATTGGATGTTGGAAAATTTGGCTGATTAAGTACAAATTAGCAATAATTCCTACAAATGGTATAAATGGAACTAAAGGCACTTTAAATGGGCGTTCCATGTCTGGAAATTTCTTACGATGTACAATCAAAGCAGCATTCACTAAAATCAAAGCAATTAATAAAACGGTATTAGAGAAATAAGATAAATCTTCTAATGGTAAAATCAATGAGAATATAATTATTGCAGCTCCAACGATGATTGTCGCAGCAATAGGAGTCCTTGTTTTAGGATTAATTACCCCCAATTCTTTAGGCAAATGACCTAACTGACTCATCGAAAGCATAACGCGCGCACCTGCCATAATCGTCGCATTAGAAGCCGAAATCATAGAAAAAATCGCCCCTCCAATAATGACATAACCGCCAGTTCCACCTAAAAATTTCTTAGCTGCTTCTCCCATAGAAGCCTCTGTATATTCAGTTAAACCCGCAAATAAAACGACCAAAACGACCAAAATATATAAAATCGTCACAACCCCCATAGAAATGAAAATCGCTTTAGGAATGTTTTTAACGGGATCTTTCACCTCTCCTGCCGAAGCAGCAATTGCAGAAAAACCAAAGAAAGTAATAAAAACCAAAGCGGCAGTACTACCTAGTTTTAAAATATCATTATCAAACTTATTAATCAATTCTTCTGGCTCGATATAACTCAATCCACCAAAAATGAACCAAATCAATAAAATCACCTTTGCAGCAGTCACAATGACCTGAAACTTGCCACTTTCTTTCGTTCCTCGAATATTTAATAATGTAAGTAATACTAAAATAACGATGCCCGAAAGTGCTTTGATAGGCGATTCAAATATAAATTCGTAAAAATAACTCGACAAACTTGTGATATAAAAAGCACAAGAAGAAGTATAACCTAAGAACAATGCCCAACCGACAAAATAAGCCAAAGGGGCAGAAAATGTCTTCCGAGCATACAAGTACCCTTCACCCGTTTGTGGATAAATAGATACAAATTCACAGTAAGTCAATGCAGTAAAAGTCGCGACAATAGCCGCAAGAAGAAAAGCAACGATCGCACCCGAACCAACATTATTGATTGCCAAGCCCGAAAGCGTAAAAATACCAGCGGCTATCATCGTTCCGATACCAATAGCCAAAGCGGAGGTAAGTCCCAGATCTCGACTGAGTTCTGTTTCTACACCAGAATTATTGTTGTGATTAGTCATTCTGTTAGCTGATTAGATTTGAAAAGTTAAGGAAATTAGGATTAATTTAATTGCTAAGATCATAACAATTAAAAGTTATATTAAGCAATTTACATATTATAATTATGTAAATATAAAAGAAGTTTGTTCAAATCAAAAGAACTCAATAAAAAAATCTCGCAAGAATTATAAAAATTCTATACGAGATTTTTTTCTTTGACTTTTTTCACAAAAAAATGGCTAAAATAACTCATTATGAATAAGTTATTTTCAATTCAATTTTATAATGTATCTACTTATTGCCAAAAAAATGTCAATAAGTAGGTCTTATTTCTAATATTCGTCTGCGTTGAAAAAATAATCCTCAGTAGTTGGATAATCAGGCCAAATGTCCTCAATCCCTTCGTAATGCTCGCCTTCATCTTCCAACATTTGCAAGTTTTCGATAACTTCTACTGGAGCACCAGAACGGATGGCATAATCAATTAGTTCGTCTCTTGTCGCTGGCCATGGTGCGTCTTCTAAATGTGAAGCTAAATCAAGTGTCCAATACATAATTCAGTTATTGTATAATAATTTATAAGTTAAATAATAATAGTATTGAAAATCATAAGAATAAATATTTTTTAATTCAATATTTTTCATCAAATTATACATTAAATTAATTCTAACTTATGTTTCAACTTTGTTAAAATGCTCAATACTCTTCTAAATATTTCTCAAAAAAAATGGAAGATAATAAATAATCTTTCTCTTTCTTCTTTTATTCTAGATTGTTGATCGATTTTATCTTATTCCTTCTTTTTTAAGAAAAAAAAATAATTGTATTTCCTTATTAGAAATCAAATTTCCTATGGAAACGCCCTACTATATAAAAAGTTTCACAAACTTCCAAAAAAAAGTGACTTTGAAAACCAACTATCTTCACAATCTGTCTAATACATCCGTAATAAATCGTGAACATCCTTAAAACTAGGCGAAAGCACTAATTCTATTCGCCTGTTTTTCGCTTTATTCTCTGGCGTGTCATTCATAGCCTTAGGCGCAAATTCTGCCCGAGCCGATGGGACAATCTGAGTTGGTGCTACACCGCCTTTTATCAAAAATTTAGCAATACTCGACGCTCGTTTTGAAGTGAATGCCCAATTGTCTCGGTTCGGATTATCATCTGAATGCGTTTCAACATAGACTTTAAATCTTGAATTTTGTCCAATTACATTAGCAATAGCCATCAATGACATTTCGCCATCTTTTTTTAAATTAGTCGTATTACTCGAAAAAAGAACAGATTCTGGAATGATAACTCTAACACTTCCTTCACTTGCTTCATACTCAACGTTTTTTCCTTCAAAGCCTGCTGTAACACTAGCTGAAGCCAACCTTAAACTCCGAATAAGTTTATTTTGAGCGTTGATATATCCTTCAACTTTTTTCAGTTGTGCAGCATTTTTATTGTCCGAAGCTGTTACTTTTTCTAATTGAGTTTTAGTTCTCTTTAATTCTTGTTCTACCTTAACAATCCGTTCATTTTTTTTATCTAAATCTGAATTTTGCGAATTCATTTGTTTATACAACATAGACTGTGCATAAGTCGTATATTCTTCTAATTCCTTCTTCTGTTTCTGTGTTACTCTAAGGGTTTGCCCTATTTTTGAGGTATCTTTCTCAAGATTGCGAACTTGCTGTTTCATTTTCAATAAGTTCGTTTCTGCTATCATTAAACTACCTTCTGTGGCTTTATATTTTTTGCCAGAGACACAAGAAGACAGTAAGAGAATACTTAAAAAAAGTAAATAATAATTTTTCATAGGTGATTACATTATAATTAATAGTTATATTCATACAACGCAAATGTAAGGCTAAAGTCACCTAGCTGCAAGGTATAATGACTTTAATTTAACTCCTTTCTTATCAAAACGAATATTTAAAAAAAATAGAATAACCTTTAGGTCTTAATCATTTTATAATAATATATTTTGAAATATCAGAAGAATATTGAGGTTTGACAAGTTTATTATTATTCACCGAAATAGGGTATAATTTTTGCAATTAAAAAAAAGATTAATAACAGGTTGTTAATATCTCTTATTTTGGCAACTAAATTGAAACTATTGTCGTTTAAGAAAATATCAATCAACTAGATATACCTGTGATAATGGCTAAAATTCACCTATTCTCTTTCGCATCTTTTCTTCTCATCATATCCTCTATTGGGACAGGTTGGAATGAAACCGTTCCTAGTAGAACCTTATATAATTTTCAAGATACTCAAGAACGTAGAACTTGGTTTCCATTAAATGATAATGTAATGGGCGGTGTTTCTACGGGCAATTTTGATTTCTCTGATGAAAATACATTAGTCTTTTCTGGAAAAGTCTCCTTAGAAAATCGAGGTGGTTTCGCTTCTATTCGTAGCAAAACTGATGCGATGAATTTAGAAGGTGTTAAAAAATTTACGCTCCGAGTAAGAGGCGATGGCAAATATTATAACTTTAATATATCAAGTAGCAATTTTATTGCTGACCCAGGATTTCAAGTTCGTTTTAAAACAAAGAAAAACACTTGGGAAGAAATCGCCATTGATGTTGATGATTTTAGTCCTGCGTTTGGTAGTAGATATGGCAAAGAAAACCTAAAAATGGCGGAAATTAAATTGATGGGTGTTTTAATTTCGGATAAACAAGCAGGGGCTTTCAATATCGAAATTGATTGGATCAAATCTTCTTAACGATTAAAAAATAGCCATTCTATTCAAAAAATAGGAAACAGAAGTTCATATTTAATTGAAATGCGTATTATTTGCCGTTCTGAGTATATCCCCCAAATGCTATTAATTTCTTTTATCTACAATGTATTAATCATTTATAATTAAATCATCATCTAGAAAAAGAACCAAATCAGGAAGAAGCGTATTAATTTTTTTAATATCAGTTGATAAAATTCGATTTCCTTTCAAATTAAGTACCATAAGTTTTTTTAATAAAAAGATCTCCTTTGGTATTACTGTAATATTATTATCACTTAAATCCAAATACTCTAATAAAGGTAATTCAGCAATGTAGGGCAAAGCTTCCGATATTAATAATTCTTTGTTTTGGCTTAGATTTAAATGTATTAAAGCCTGAAACTGTTGAATACTTTGGGGTAGTTTTTTTATATTCATATTGCTCAAATAAAGCCATTCTAGCTGCTTATTTTGAGATAAAAGGTCAATAACATTATTTATATTCAAGGCTGGATTTCCGCTTAATCTTACTTCTTTCAAAGTTGATAATTCCTCAAGAGATTGTGGCAATTTTTGTAAATTATTATCCGCTAAATAAAGCTCTTTCAACTGAGTTAACTTTCCCAAATCATTCATATTAACATGAAATCTAAAGGAAGGATTATTTTCTAAATATAATTTTTTCAAATTCAATAATTCAGTAAATTCCTTTGGTAAATACTCCAAATTGTTATAAGATAATCTTAATACCTCCAACTTAGTCAGGTTCTTGATTTCGCTAGGCAAATATTTAATATCATTATCACTTAAATCTAAATATTCTAATTCACTCAGTTCACTCACTTTTTTAGACATTTCTGTTAATCCGCTTTCTCTAAGATGAAGATGAGTGATTGCATTTGTTTTTTGGGTATCTAATTGTAAAAGCGGATCAGGAAACCCGCTAAATTTTTTTAATTCATTTCTAAAACTACGGTTCTTAGGAAATTTTGTAGCCAATTGATCATATAAGTTTTTTGCCAAAAGAAAGTCTTCACTAGTAAGATATTTCTTTGCAAGTTGCTCTTTTTTTTGATAATCCATTACTTCGGATAATCGAAGTTTGATCGCCTCACTCGGTTGAATATGATCTATAATCATCAAATATGATAGTGCATTATTAAATTCTCCTATTATAAAATGAGTTTCCACCGAAGAGAGAAAATAAGGATAATATCTTTTAATAACAATCGCTTTAAATTCTTGTAATTTCTCATCATTAGCCGTTCCATTTTCTTCTGGATAATAGGCAAGTCCCAACAAGTTTTTTATTGCAGAAACAGATTCATGTATAGAAATATCACAATCATCCGTAACCATTTGAGCTGTAAAATAATACTTTAAGGCTTCCTCATATGCTTTGTCTTGAAGCGCCTTTTCTCCTTTTACCATCATTTCTTGATACATCGGACATGGTCTACTCAATAATTGAAAAGAGCAAAAAAAGGAAACAAACAATAGAAAAGACCTTCTTTTTGAAAAAACTATCATTTGAATTGTTTTTAGGTTCTGAAATTCATGTTTTTATCCATCAATAAACGCGCAATTTAAATGCCATTTTATTTCCTTCCTTATTTATAATGAAAATAAATATTTATCATTTTGACAAAACCTAAACACAAAGATTAACAATACAAAGATCGGTTTGTTATTTTTGTGAGATTGGAAGAAAAAAAATATCCACAAAATAAAAATAATGAAAAGAGAAACTTCTGCACAATTATTCGAAGAAGCCAAAACATATTTCCCAGGTGGGGTAAACTCTCCTGTTCGAGCATTTAAATCCGTTTCTGGACCGCCCGTTTTTGTCAAAGAAGGACGAGGAGCGCGATTTTATGATGAAGATGATAATGAATTTATTGATTTCTGTTGCTCTTGGGGACCTTTGATTTTAGGACATAACAACGAAAAAGTTCGCAACGCAGTTCTTGATACGGTCAAAAAAGGAACATCTTTCGGAACACCTACACGATTAGGAAATGTCATTGGTCAACTCATCCTAGACAACAATCCTTACATTGAAAAATTACGCTTCGTTAGTTCTGGTACTGAGGCTGTTATGTCTGCTCTGCGCTTGGCAAGAGGCGTAACAGGAAAGAGCAAAGTCATCAAATTTGATGGTTGTTATCATGGTCATGTTGATAGTTTATTAGTGAAAGCAGGATCTGGATTAGCTACTTTTGGTGTGAGTACTTCCGCAGGTATTCCCGAAAGTTTTGCAAAGGAAACAATCGTTTTGCCACTTAACGACCTTGACGCAATAGACGAAACACTTCAAAAACATGGCGATGATATAGCTTGTATTATCATCGAACCTGTACCAGCTAATAACGGTTTATTGCTTCAAGATGCTTCTTATTTAAAGGCATTACGAGAAAAATGTGATGAACATTGCGTTTTGTTAATTTTTGATGAGGTGATTTCTGGTTTTCGAGTAGGTTTCGGTGGTGCGGCTGGTTATTATGGTATTCAGCCCGATATTATTACCTATGGAAAAATCATTGGCGGCGGAATGCCTGTTGGTGCATATGGCGCGAGTAAAGGAATTATGAAATATATTTCGCCAGACGGGCCAGTTTATCAAGCTGGGACGCTTTCCGCAAATCCTGTGGCAATGTCAGCAGGAATTGCCATGATTGAGCAGTTATTAGCTCCTGATTTTTATACCGATTTAGAAGCGAAAACTAAAGCTTTTATTAGTGATATTTTAAGTTATTGCGACGAAAAAGGCTATGAAGTGACTATTCCTTCAATCGGTTCTATTTTTTGGATTGCTTTCACAAAATCTCGTATTACAAAAGCCGATCAAATCGACGCTGCAAGCATGGAAAAATTCAAGGTATTGCACCACGAATTATTACAAAAAGGTGTTTATCTCGGACCTTCTGGCTATGAAGTAGGTTTCGTTTCTGCTGCTCATACAAAAGAAGATTTGGCGGAAGCTGCGACTAAAATGAAAGCTGCATTTGATGTTGTTTTTGCTTAGAAGTAGAGGAGTGAGGTGTCAGCGGTCAGGGGTGAGGTGTCAGTGAATTTTGGGACAGACCGTTGGCAATTGACACTTCCTTCCTGACACTTGGATAAAATGACTAGGGTTTTCTATTATAAATAATCACAAAAAATCCTTACTTTCATCCAGAAGAAAACAACACAATCTATGTCCGACATAACTACTCATTTTGACCATATTCAAAAAGCCACTGTCCAGATTGCCACACCGCAATGCACAGGTAAGGGCGTAGTATTGTCTGAACATGGCTTAATCGTGACGCATCAACATTTAGTCGATAGCACGCCCGAAGTCGTTATTTCTAATCCCAATTTTCAGCCGCATTTAGGCAAAGTGCTTTTCACTGATGAGATTTATGATTTAGCATTTATTGAATTACCAACCGATTTTCCAGCCGTTTCACTTTCTTTTTCGACTGCGCCTCTTCAGAAAGGTGATAAAGTTTTTTGTATGGAAAGTGAGCAACGAGAAGGAACAATTATTCAAACTGAATATCCTTTTATCAATGTAAATTATCTTCAAACGAGTATTTGCATTGATACCGAATACAGCGGAAGTCCTTTGATTAATGACGCTGGTGAAATTGTTGCTTCGTTGACTGGATTACTCCAAAATGGCTTTCAAAAAGTGGGTTATGCTTTGCCGCATTCCTATATTTTAAAAGCAATTGAAGATTATAAAAATAGCTTGGAACGGATTGCAACTCGTTGTAGAAATTGCGAAACAATCATTACGAATAAAACGATAGCGCCTGCTTCTAGTTGTTCTAGCTGTGGGGAATCCGTCGAATTACCTTCTCAAATTTTGCCATATAAAGCAAAAGGTATTAGCCGAACCATAGAAAAGTTAATTAAAAAACAAGGGTTTCGACCAGAATTATCGCGTCGTGGCCCTAATTTGTGGGCATTAATACAAGGCAGTGCCACAATCTTTTTGTCTTATTATGAGCGAAAAGGCTATATCACTGGAGATGCTTTTTTATGTCAGTTTCCTGAAAATGGCAATACTGATAAAATATATGAATTCCTTTTGCGCCAAAACTATAAAGTCAAAGGCTTAACGTTTAGCATCAATCAACGCGATATTGTCTTATCTTTAATTATCTATGACCGACATTTAAACACAGATACCGCGCAACAACTTTTGCAAAATCTTCTTGAACAAGCAGATTATTATGATAATGTTTTAGTTGAAGAATATGGCGCAATTTGGAAACGATAATTTAAAAATTTCTCACAAAATCTAACTAATGTGGCACTTCATCGTCAATCCTTCCGCAGGTAATGGCAAAACAGGGCAACAAATCCCTGCCATTAAATCCGCTTTAAAAAAAGCAGGAATTCCTTATAAAATGCTACTTTCTGAACGGGGTTGGCATTGCGCAGAATTGGCGCAAAATGCCATTGAAAATGGAGCGCGTAAACTCGTCGCAGTTGGCGGAGATGGAACGGGGCATGAAGTGATGAACGGTATTTTTAATCAAAAAGTCGTGCCTACTTCGGAGATCAGTTTTGGTTTTATTCCCATAGGAACGGGCAATGATTGGGTCAAAACCTATAAAATACCTCGCAATATTGAGCAAAATATCGCCATTCTAAAAGCCGAAAAAACCACTTTCCAAGATATTGGTTTGGTTCATTATCTCAATGATAAAAACGAACCTACTCAGCGATATTTTCTTAATGTAGCTGGCATGGCTTACGATGCATTTGTAGCTAAAATTTCTAATAAAGAAAGACGAAAAGTTTCCTCTACCTTATATTATTACTGGCTCATTTTCAAGTGTTTATTTAAATATAAAACGAAACACGCCCGTTTGATTTTGGATCACAAAACGACCGAACAAAAGTATTATACTATTAATATTGGCTTATGCAAATATAGCGGCGGCGGTATGCAATTCACGCCTCATGCTTTGCCAGATGATGGTTTTTTTGCTGTTACTGGCGTTAAAGCGATGAGTTATTTAGGTGTTTTAGTTGCGACGGCTTTCCTTTATGGGCATATTGGGAAACATTCAAAATCGGATTTATCCAAATCAAAATCCATCAAAGTTGAGCCAATGCACGATGGCGAAACGCTTTTAGAACTAGATGGCGAATATGTTGGAAAAGCGCCCGTTGAGTTTGTCTTATTAGAAAAAAGTTTGAAGATTATTGTGCCTTAGCTTAGGGAAATTTTAAAATCTAAGCGTCGAATGCCTTTGATATATCCGACGCTTTTTTTAATCTAAGATTTAAAAAATATCAAAAATATCAAACGTGTTTATCGCTATAAGAACAGACATGACAATAATTATAAGTATAATATATTCCCAACCAATCGCTAAAACTGACAAACCAGCAGCAATTTTAGAAATCGTCCGATCCTCTTTTCTAACAAAGGAAAAAACAGCCAATACAAAGGCAATAAAACCCAAGCCCATAAAAATCATCGGAATAGGAGAATCTGTTATTCCTCCTTTATCAGTAAGCAATTTAGCGGCTTGTTCTAAGAGCGATTGATCCGCCTCTGGAAAGAACATATTAGTCAATTGAATCTGAAAAATCGCGATAAAAATCCCAATTAATGCGGTAATTATAGCAATATATCCTAAATTGTTTTTAGAAAAAGAATAGCCTGGTTCTGCGTTATTTATTGTACTCATGTTTAGATTTTTAATTTTCAATTATTATAAGCAATTGATTATTAGTTTTTTACTATTCAATTACAATGACTAAGATATAAATTATTTAACCAACTTTTTTAATTAAAAAATATCATTCATCAATGACAGCACCTAGAATTGAAACACTTTCCGAAAAAAAAATGATTGGTCAATCTTTACCTATGACTTTGGGAAATGATCAAACTTTTAAGTTATGGAGCAGTTTTATGCCACGCCGAAAAGGAATCAAAAATGCCATTGGAACGGATTTTTATTCTATTCAGGTATATGATAAATTATATTCTTTTGAGACATTTAATCCCAAAATTTCATTTGAAAAATGGGCAACTATCGAAGTGACAGGCTTTGAAAATGTGCCAGAGAATATGGCAACGCTAACAATAAAAGAAGGGCTGTATGCCGTTTTTATACACAAAGGAACGGTTCAAGATTTTCCGCGTACGATGGGTTTTATTTTTGGAAAATGGCTTCCTAACTCACCTTATCAATTAGATAATCGCCCTCATTTTGAAGTATTAGGCAAGAAGTACAAGAATAATAATCCTAGCTCAGAAGAGGAAGTTTGGATACCGATTTGTCCGCGCGATTAAAAACTAGCAAAAAACACAATCAAATAGCTTTAATTTGATAAAAGACATCAAAAAAATGTTAGTTAAAACCGCGGATGAAGGGCAAACGGTAGCACAAAATCCTAGAGAAGATAAAGATCCTTTGAAATAAGGAGAAGCCTTATTAATACGCATTTCATAGAGAAGTCTCAATTAATAAAGTTCGTCAATTATTGGCTAGAGGTAAGTTAGAAACAGCTTTAGAGCAATATCAAGTTTTATGTTTAAAAGGAAAGATGGAAAAGAAGTTGGAAGAATTGAGGATGATTAAGAGCCGTTTTTATCGCCTAAAAAAAGATTCGCAAAAAAGCTTAATTAATTCAGAAGATCATGAAATCAGGATTAATCGATTAATTAATTCGCTATTTCAATTAATTAATACTATTTAAAATAGAGGGATTCCGTTTTTTTGATTAGTATTAGGCAAAAAAAATCAGTATATTTCAAGTTTATTTCTAAACTAAAATATACTGACTGATTGCTGGTTTAACATTGATAATCAATTGATTATACTTTGTTAAATAACTTGTTGTGATCCCGCTGGGGTTCGAACCCAGGACCCCTTGATTAAAAGTCAAGTGCTCTACCAGCTGAGCTACGGAATCGTTATTTGTTTTATGCCTTTCTTGTAAAGCGATGCAAAGATACGACGTATTTTTAAAAAACCAAATTTACTAGCATTTTTTTTCAAAAAAAATAAAAATTATCTATTTCAGGATGATTTTAACTAGTAAACTTGATATTCTAAACTGTATAAGATCCAAAAAGGTTCACGCTTATGATTCTTTTTTTGCGTCTGTCCCTTGTTTGATAATTACGCCCGTTGCTTCAAATTTCAATTCAACTTTAGGCTCTGTAATTTTAGCGATCTCATCTTTACTTTTTCCAGCATCTTCTGCGTAATGACGTAATTCGTCAACAGAAGTTGTCTCCTTGTAAGCTTTACCCTCCATGATAACGGTTTTACCTGAAATATCTAAAGGCATGAAAAAACCATAATCTTTGAATTTCACAACCATTTCTTTTTGATTGTCATCAGAATAAAGTGTCATCCAACAACCTTTCTTTTGACAAACCTCTCTCACTTTTCCTTCAACTTGAACGCCTTCTAAACCACCTTTTTTCTCCAACTTAGTCAACATCTGATTATAAGTCATTACTTTGCCGACGGTTATCTTTTCGCCTCTATACTCGACTGCGCCTAAATTTTCTTGAACGTTAGTCGTAGGAGTACAAGCTACAAAAACGGATAAAACGGCAAATAACCCGATTAATTTTTTCATATTAATTTTTTAAATTAGGATATATTCATCCTAGATTTTTCATTGAATAATTTATTAATGCCTTACAAATTTAAGGATTTATCAAGAGCATTGAAAGGCATTATCTGTTAAAACCTTTCAAATTTGAGTTAATTCTCTCTTTAGAAGCTTTTTAAAAAAAACTTTTTCGTGAATAAAAATATAAAAGATTTGTTTTTATCCATAAAAAAGCTACTTTTGCACTGCGGGGTGGAGCAGTAGGTAGCTCGTTGGGCTCATAACCCAAAGGTCGTAAGTTCGAGTCTTACCCCCGCAACTAATAAAATGCCTGACTATATAATAGTTAGGCATTTCTATTTTAAAGCAATTAAAAAGAGCTTTAAAACGTTTCTCTAAGAAAAATAGAGAGAGGCTTGAGATGATAAAAATCAACTTATGAAGAACAGATTAATTTTAGTGATGCTATTATTAAGCCATTTTGCCTACACTCAAGTTTTAGTAAATGAGGTAAATATTAATGAATTAAAGGATGTAAAATATATTCAGTTACTTGCTACACAGAAGGGTTTTTCCACAAAAATTGTAATCTCGGTAGATTATGGACAGCCTCGGAAGCTATTTAAAAGTCAACGAATAAAAGGGCTTGAAGGCAAAAACAAGGCATTCAATTCAGTTATTGATGCTTTAAACTTTATGGAAAAAAATGGCTGGGCATACGTAAATAGCTATGTTGCAACCGAATCTGGCTCGAATGAGTATCATTATCTCCTCAAGCGTAAAGAAGAGAAAAAAAAATAGAGGTACTTATGAAGTGATTATTGTGTATCTTCTATTTTAGAAAAATCAGAAAAGCCTTTCAGATTAATTTCTGAAAGGCTTTTCTGATTTTTTATCAAGAACTAATAAATCTTATTGCTGCTAAAATTAATCATTTATTTGTTTTTAAAAATAAAAAATGATTTAACCTACTGATTTTAAATAACTTAGAACAAGCTAATATAATTAGTCAATAAAGTTGATTTCATTCCTTTGGTTATTATCAAAAAATGACCTACATTTGCAGTGCGGGGTGGAGCAGTAGGTAGCTCGTTGGGCTCATAACCCAAAGGTCGTAAGTTCGAGTCTTACCCCCGCAACCAATAAAATTTTTGAGGTCTTTCAGATTAATTTCTGAAAGACTTTTTTAATTTTATACCATTAAATTATTAAACATCCTTTTTTTCTTGTTATTCTTACACTCAAACTATTAAACAAAAGGGCATTTCTAGTACTAATAAAATTCAAAAAAATCAGTCTGAATGCTGTAGTGAGTTGACGAATAGGCGAGCCAATTATCTTTCCACGAATGATATTACTCAAGGCTTGTAACAAGGAAAAACTTCACTTCTTTAATTTTTACAGAAAAAAGAAATACTAGGATAATTACCAAGATGAAAACCCTCATTTTGACAATATATCGCCTGATAATGATAGAAAACGATGAACATTTTGATTTGAAGATAGTGAAAGGGACGGAAGATTTGGAAAATTAAAAATGCTCTAGCATAACCTTTTGGACTATACTAGAGCAATAAATCACTATTCCCTATATTTTTTTATTGTAAAGTAAATATAATTATATCGCAGTGTGGTAGTATCATAAAATGAGAAAAAACTCACGACATTCTGTTTTATGAGTAAGGGATCTAGCAATTATGGGTTTAGTAAACAAGTGCAATATCTCGGCACATTGTTGTTAGAATAATTAAATTAATTATCTATTTATTAATCTCATTTGAGGCGATTATGTTACCCTCTTTTTATTTATTTTTATAAATAAAATTCAAAACCCAAATTAAAAGTGGAATAATATTTTTCGAAGGAAGAAGGAATTTTTGGAAAAATTTCTTTCACTTATTTTGTGGAGTAGAACAAAAAAATGCTCCAGCATAATTATTACATTATACTGGAGCAAAAAAATCGCTGTTAAATAAATATTAATTAGGTTGTAATCATAAAGATTTGACAGTTTGAGCTACATATAAACCATCAATAGGAAGTAAACATATAAATTGAGGGAGAATGTTTACTAAATTCTTGTTTCATTTTGAATTAAAAAAACTATACAGGGTTGTGAGGTTTAATATATTGGGAATATTAATAATCTATGTGATATAAACAATTTTACAAACTACAAGCACACTAACTAAAAGAAGTATTGTGTCCTATATTAGTTAATGTACCAAAACAAGAAAATGTTACTCATTTTTTTGTTTTTTTTTAAAAAAAAATTTATTTATAAAAAAAAGGTATCTACGGGTAACAATTTTAGCTAGAAATAGATAGATAAGTAGACCGTGTTACATTATTTTTTAATAAAAAAATAAATGAAGTGATATCGTTTAAAATAAAGCAATGTCCTATTTTTACATTGCATAAAATTCTATTTCATAACAAATTAAAAAATTAGACAAATGAGTGGTGGTGATAAAGGTAAACTTAGAGGAAGACCAAGATGTGCTTCTGTAAGGGTTAGAGCTATGATTACTGGTGGAGATGATGTTGTTCGTGTAGGGGATTATGATATAACTTCAATGGAAGTTACAATTGGTTACAGTACTCCAGCTGAATCCCCTGATGGATATACAATAGACACATTAATAATTTCTCCTGACCCTGAAAATATTGGTAGTGTCATACTCAATGGTTCTTTTCAGGTCGAAGATCCTGCACCAGATACAGGAACATTTAAAACAACTGTTACAAATGAAGAAAAAATGTTCGAATTATATGCTTTGCATGAATTAAAAAATGCTTATGCAGGGACAACACCTTTAGTTTCTGGAGAGGAATTGCTTTCTGAGGTTTCATATTCGTATTGTGTAGAAGGTCAGCCTTGTGATGAGTAATTCACATATTACTCGAAAAGTAAAAAGTAATTCATAAAATAAAAACGGGGAACGAAAGTTCCCTTTTTTATTCTAGAATAATTTCCGTTCTTAGAGTTTTTAAATAGAACTGTAATTCTTAATATTTTAGGATTACAAAGTACCTCGACCAAAAATTGCTCATTTAGATCAATTTTCAGGGAGAGTATTTAAATTCAATTAAAATGGTACAGAAGGGAGTTTTACTTTTTCTTATTGGAGTAATCATTATTTTCTTAGTAGGTTTTCAACTTAATGAATTAGATTCTATTGAATCAAAAACTGAGATAGAGAAATTACTCCTAGAAAAAGATCGTTTATTAAACGAAGAAAAATATGACTTAGCTTTAGGAAAGTTGTTAAATATTAAGGATTTTTATATTAAAAATAAAAATTGGAATGAAGCTGTTATTTTTCTAAATAAAGCAACAGATCTACATTTAAATATATTTCCAGATAGCTATTCTCAAGAAGAATATATTCGAGAGGCTATTAATATTATACAAGAACATATAAAAGATGAAACAACACTAGCCAAGGCAATTGCGGTTACTTATCAAAATATGGGGCAAATACACCTTGAAGCCAATCAAAAAGATAGTGCAACACATTATTTATCCTTGTCTATCAACCTTTTCGCTACCATTAAAGATTGGCATAATCTAGGATGGGCTAAAGTTACTTTAGCGGTTAATTATTATTATGGGGGTGATTTTGTGTATATGAAAAAGCAGTTGAAAGAAGCTGAATTATTAGTTAAAACACACGAATTATCTCCTGATATATTAGATGCAATATATGATTTATTAGGTGTTTTTTATTTCCATACAGAGGCGGATTATGAAAAAGCGATTGAAGTAACAGAACATTCATTGCAACTCGTACTAGAAAAAGAAAGTAAAAGCGGACAAGATTCTTTTCATATTGCTAATATTTACAACAATTTAGGTGTTTATTTTTTATACAAAAGAGATTTTACTAGAGCAGGACATTACTTTGAAGTTTGTTTACATTATTTTGATCTGTTGGGTATAGCTGATGAAAATAAAGTTGATGTTTTGGCTAACTATGGAATAGTTAATTTTGAATTAAAAAAACACCCTTTGGCTATCCAGTTTTTTCAAAAATCTTTATTTTTAGGTAAAGAACAGAACAATAAAAGCCAACAAATAGAAAATGAATTAAGTGCATATCAAAATTTAACAACCATTTATGACCGAATAGAACATCAAGATAGTGCCTTATTTTATGTAAATAAAGGAATTGAACTCATTGTTTCACAAAAACAAGAAGATCCTTTTTTCTATTTCTTGAAAGCACGTGTTTTATTACACCAAAAACAGTTTGTCCAAGCAAAAGAAATTATATCTAGTCATTTGAATAGAAAGACACAAGGCACTTTAATTTTTGATTTACAACGAGATTATTTAGCTTATCAGTTATTGGGAGAGATATATCGTTCGCTAAAAGATTATGACCAATCATTGTTTTATTATCAAAAAGCATTGGTTAGTAATATTCCAAATTTTAATGATACTACTGATTTTAATCAACCTCATAGCATTGAAAATGCTTATATCATTAATAATTTAATTAAAATTTTACAGGAAAAAGCGATTACCTTTAATGCTATTGGTACATTTAAAAGCAAGTATCAAGCCTTCAAAAATTATGAACTTGCTATTGAATGGGCAGAAAAGCTTCGATTAGATTTTACTTTTGAAGAATCAAAAATAAAATTAAATGAAGAAACGGCTGAATTATACAGTAATGCTGTGGCAATTGCTTATGATCTTTATTCTGAAACAAATGATGAAAAATATTTAAAAGAGGCTTTCATTATTGTTGAAAAACAAAAAGCTATCTTATTATTAGAATCATTAATTGATGCTAAAGGAAAACAATATTATGGTGTACCTGAACATTCATTAAATAGAGAGCGAAGTTTGAAGAATAGTATCGCTTTTTATCAACAAAAAGTATTGGAAGCAGAAAAAAATCAAGATGAACCAAAAATCCAAATGTATAAGCAGTATTACACGGATTTTAATGTTCAATTAGCTAACCTTAAAGATAGTTTGCAAGCGTATTATGAAAATTACTTTAAATTAGAGTATCAATCTTCCATAGCGGATATTCCTGCCGTTCAGAAGGAATTACTAAAAGAAAACCAAGTTTTTGTTCAATACTTCACGACAGATAGTTTGACCTATGCTTTTATTATTGAAAAGAATAAATCCCATTTTATCGCTGTTCCTAATACAGAAAAGGAAAAACTTTTATTACAGCATTTTCAAGCAACGTTGCGCTCACCTCAAGGGTTAGAAAGTGATGGTAGAGCTGCATTTCAAGAATTTACAACCTTATCTCATCAAGCTTATCAACTTATTTTCGAACCGATTATAAAAAAAGTATCTCCTCAAACAACAGGCTTTTTGATTGCTGCTGATGGATCATTAAATTATTTACCTTTTGAAGTTTTATTAAATCAAGCTATTGAAAATAATACGATAGATTTTATTCGATTACCTTATTTAATTAAAAAATATCAATTTCATTATGGTTATTCAGGGACTTTATTATTAGAAAATCAATATAAATATAATGAAGTGCCTGCGAATGATAAATGTTTTGCTGTCGCGCCACTCTATGAAACTTCTCCGATTATTGCTCAGCGAGGGGATTTAGCAGCATTAAACAATCAAACAGCCCCATTGAAAGGGACAGCCAAAGAAGTCCAAGCTATTTCAAAGCATTTTAATGGAACTTTTGATTTTAGTGAAACTGCTACGAAAGAAAACTTTGTAAAAAAGGCAAATGATTATGGTATTCTACACTTAGCCATGCATGGAAAACCAGATATGGCACAACCTAAATATGCTCATTTGATTTTCTCAAATACAATAGAAGATACCCCAAGTAGTCATTTATTGTATCATTATGAAGTTGCTAATCTAAAAATGAAAGCACAAATGGCAGTGCTAAGTGCTTGTGAAACAGGAGTAGGTAAAGCAATTGAAGGAGAAGGAGTGATGAGTTTAGGCCGTGGTTTTATGTATGCAGGAATACCTAGTGTTGTGATGAGTTATTGGAAAATGAATGATCTGTCAACTAGCCAATTAATGCCTATGTTTTATGAAAAACTAGCAAAAGGTATGCGAAAAGATGTGGCACTACATGAAGCTAAAATTGAATATTTAGAAAATGCCACTATGGAAAATGCACATCCTTTTTATTGGGCTGGATTTATAGGTATAGGAGATGCACGTCCGATTAAACAAAATAAATCGACTAATTTATTTTATCTAATCGGAGGAGCGGGTCTATTTTTATTCAGTTTATTTTTTTTATTCCAAAATCAAAAATCAAAGTTTAGTTAATACTTCTTGTGCTAATCTAGGGTATTTTCCAACTTTTCTAGCAGCTAATACCTCTAAATAAGGTTTAGCCAAAGTTGGTTTGCCTTTTTTTATATAAGCCAATGCTAAATACCAACGAGCTGTTTCTTGATAAAGACTTGATGATCCTTCTGTTAAAGGTTGCAAGATTTCAACGGCTTTTTCAATTTGCGGCATTGTTGTATTTAAATAACAATTTGCTAATAAAATCTTAGAAGGCGTATCGCTAGGTTGAATAGTGATACGTTCTAACAATAAAGGTATTGCCTTTTCATAATCGCTATTTTCATAGAAATTAATCGTCTTTTTTTGATTATCTCCTATCGTATTATCACCTCTAGTGATCTGACTAGAAGGATAAGCTTCATAATATGACGCAAAAACATCTGGTGTATTATCTATATTTTGATAAGCTCTATTTATTCCTATTCCTCCTAAAACAACCAATAAAACAGTAGCTGCCACCGCCCAAGGTCTTCTATAAAAAGGAATACGTTTAATTTTTCTTGTACTTTTAACTGAAGAAAGCTTACTTTCTTTAGGCGTTATGTTTTTCACAGCATCATCAAACAGGTATTTTTTGCCTAAAGAATCTAGTTTTGTTGTTAGATCTTTTTCAAAAAAAACATCGTCCAATGCTATTTTTATATCTTTTGATATTTCTACATCCATTGCTAATTCCTCATCGGTTAGCAATGCCTCCTCAAAATTGATTAATTCTTCTCCTTCTAGTGTGTTTTCTAGGAATTTTTCAATTTCTTCTTGTCTATTGTCTCTATCCATGATTTACCGATTCCTCAATTCATTAAATAATGTTCTACATAGTATGCATCATTTTTTATTCGGTTTAAGAGCTTTTCTTTACATTTAAACTTTCGTTTACGGGCATACCCCTCACTTTTAAAACCCATTATAGCAACAATTTCTTTCATTCTTTTTCCTTCGATATAAAGTCTGAGTATTTGACGACAACCTGCGCTTAATTCTTCCATTTTTTTGAGGTAGAATTGGTGTCGTTCTCGCTGAATAATCTCTTTTTCAATATCTGTACTATCTATTAATCCCAATTCTCCTTCAATTGTTACCGTTGTTCGCTTATTTTTTTTCAACATTTTCCACCAAACATGGCGACAAATGGAATAAAAGTAAGTTAAAAAGGTACTAGTCAATTTTAGATCACTATTTCTTACTTTTTTTAATACAATAATTAAACTTTCCTGGATTACATCTCTTGCATCTTCTGCTGTGCCATTATTTTGTTTAACTAGTTTGAGTATTGCGGGGGCATAATTGACATAAATTTCCTCTAAGATCTTAGAATCTCCATTTTTAATGCCTTCCAAATATTTTTGATCTTTATGCTCTAGTTGTGCCATATTGTAATTTCACTTTATTTCTATTGAAGCAAAAATACGATTTTGGTTAGTAACTTAGGCATAAATTATCCTAAAATTGAGGAATTGGCTTTCAGCTCTTACAAAAAATGCAATTTCTTTTTTGACGTAATTATAGATTATCAAGTAACTGTTTTATTTTTAAATATCTAATTATGATCTAATTTGTTCTATTAACCATATCTTTTCTACTAACTGTTTTTTATTTTTTATTTCTTCTAAAAGTTCTTTTAGTTCTATTTTTACTAATGGTTGTTTTTTACGTATGATTTTCTCAATTGTATTTAAAAAATTTTGATTAGCTTCAATTTCAAAAAGAGCAATATCTTTCTCAGCATGATAATTTAAATACTGACGAAATTTGCCAACTTCAGTAATTAACTGTTCTTTGTAGGCTTTAAAGTTTTCAAAAAAGATTTTAATAATTAAAACTCGATACATTAGATTATAATAGAAATCAAAAAAGCCTTCTTCCTCTTGATAGATTTTATATAAATAATTTAATGCTTTTTGGTATTCTTTGCGAGCAAAATGTAACATTGCCCGATTATAAGGCATTACTCTTTCAAGGTATTTTTGATCGACTTTACATTGATAACCTTTCAAAAACTGTTCTGTCCAAAAAAATGGCGTTGCTTCACATTGCACCCCATATTCGACAATTCGATTAAAATGATGAGGCGAAAGAAATCCATTAACCAACAAGATTTTATTATTTAAAAGATATTGATAAATCTCAAATGCTTTTTGGACAAAACCCGTTTGACCAGCTTTCACTTGCCATCTCGTATAATTCAGCAATACTGCATAAGCTTGACGGCTTTCGTCATCAGAAAAGGCGGTTTCGTGTGTTTGTAAATACTCCCGAATCGCATCAAATTGAATCGTTTGATTATCTTCTTTTATCAATAAAACCAATTGATGATAGAGATGAATAATCGGGATTTCTCCAAAAGGAGGCGCATTCAAAAAACTCAACAATTCCGATTCTAGCCATGCCGTTTTCCAATTTATCACGGTCATGCGTTCCCAAGAATATTTGCCTAATAGATATTTGAGTTTGGTCGAAATATAGAAACGATCTAATGCCTCGGACATGGCTTGTAGGCTGGTATTCCCGTTTCGAGGCGCATGAATAGTGGTGTGATGATGAACTGTTCGTTTAGCAAAAAACTCAGATAACATCGTTTCTGGATCTTTAACACGGCATTCAAAAGCAGGGAGCATATTTTTTTGCTGCTTTTGGAAAAGGTCATGAATGCGAAACCGTAATAACCCTTCCAAGTAGAACTGAGGCTGTAAATGCGTTTTTTTTTGATATTCTGAAAAGGCGAGGTAAGTTTCAGTTAGTTTTTTAAGGTCAGAAACCAAATTTTTGAATGTTCCTGCGTTGTATTGCTTTCGTTCTGGATAGGCTTTGTAGAATAATTTTTCTTTGTCTAATTGATCAAAGTCAGGGAATTTCTTTTTGTTTCGCCCTCGGATGCTTTCAAAAAGTTTTAAGGCTCTTTGGTTTGTATTAAAAATGGGCGATTGCAAAAACAAGTGTAATTGTGTTAATTCATTGAGTGGTAAATGTCTCAATATCTCAATTAATTGGCTGTTAGTTAGGTATTTCTTAGACATAGTGTGATTTGTTAGTTTTTTGTTTCTGCTTATAAAAATATTAAATTTTTCGGTATTTTTGAAATAAGATTGTGGAAGCTAAGGATCGGATCTCTCCGAGAGATCCGATCCTTGAAACTCTTAGAGTCCTAAAACCCAAACACACTTACAATGACAACCAAAAAGAAAAATTACTACGCAAAATTATTACCTAATCAATGTTATCATATTTACAATCACGCCATTGGACAAGAAAATTTATTCAAAGTACCTCGCAATTTTGAATATTTTTGGGAGCGATGGAATAGATATATCTCACCTTATTTTTCTAATTATGCGTATTGCCTAATCATTTTCACATACTTTGCAAATCGAAAACCATTAACGATAATATCAAAAAAGTAATTGAAAAGGAAGGCACACGAAAAGGAATTGCTTTTCTAAATGACGAAGTAGCGATCAATGTTTTTTATGAAGATCAATTTAGGCGTTTTTTTATCAGCTATACCAACTCGATTAACAAACAAGAAAAAAATCGTCATGGTGGTTTATTCAACGCGAAGTTTAAACGGACATTAGTTTCTACTGTGGATGATTTTTTGTACTTCCTTCATTATATTCATCACAATCCTATTCATCATGATTTCGCGCTTGATTATTCGGATTGGGACTATTCTACTTATCACGTCTATCATGACCAAATTACAGCAAAAGGATTATCTAAATCTCCTGTTTTAAAATTATTTGCCTCAAAGACTGATCCATCGGGTTGGACTGGATTTGTAGAATCGCATGAGGCATTTCGAACTAATTTTAAGGATTTTTATGGTCGTTAAAAATTGGGATTTAAAAATTTCAAGGATCGGATCTCTCGGAAAGATCCGATCCTTAACATCCCAACATTTTCACATTTAAAAAATCATTATTTTCTACCAAAAAAAACTAAATTTTGGCTTGTAAATATTTAACAATCAAGTAGATGCAATTTTAATCATTTTCAAAAACATACACTTTTTTTCTACTTTTACTACTTTTTTCTATGTAGAACACTATTGCCCACCGTGATCGAAGTCCTTACCTTGCGAGCAATTCATTATTAAACATTTAACGGGAATATAAGGATCGGATCTCTCGGAGAGATCCGATCCTTGAAAAACGCTCAATCCCTATTTTTTAACAATTAAAATCTAATATGATGAAAAAATTGCTCATGATGATGATTTATTTTTTATTGACTTTAACTGCCTTTGGGCAAAGTAATACTCCTGCTTTTCAGTGGCAGGGCGTGATTAGAGATGCGTCTGGAACGCTCTTCAATAATCACACGATTCAACTCAAATTTTCTATTTTGAAAGGAAGTTCAACTGCTACAGGTGCAGAATACACAGAAATCCATTCTAATATTCAAACCAATGCTTATGGTATTGCCCATGTAAAAGTAGGTCGAGGAACGGCAGACACTAATCTTCCAGCTACTAATCTTGGTGAAATTAATTGGTCTACCGATGTTTATTTTATCAAAGTTGAATTAGATACTGGTTTAGGGACTTTTATGGAAATGGGAGCGACTGAAATTCTCTTACCTCCTTTTTCTTACAATCATTCTTTCATCATAGAAAATGATAGTTTAAAAATTACCGATACCAATGGAACGCTATCCGTTAGTATTAGCGAGCTACAGCAACGAACCGATAGTTTAAAATTAGTGAATAATACGTTACGATTAGTGGCAAGTGATACGACTTATAATGTGGATTTGACCTATTTGAATAAAATTACTGTTTTTGATTTTGATACAAGTACCAATGTTTTGAGGATCATTGAGGCAAATGATACTTTGTTAGTGGATCTGGGAAAATTGAATACTACTACGGTTAATACGATTGTTGCTACAGAGAGTTTGACTGTTGGTGAGGTTGATACGACTTCTA
Source organism: uncultured Saprospiraceae bacterium (assembly GCA_937125475.1). Classification (GTDB taxonomy): domain Bacteria; phylum Bacteroidota; class Bacteroidia; order Chitinophagales; family Saprospiraceae; genus CAKZLL01. The sequence continues at coordinate 49,481 of CAKZLL010000316.1, forward strand.
CTGATGATGCGCAACAATCAACAAATGATGCAATAACTCCATCAATAACTACAGAAAGAACTCAAACTTTTACTGTTGAAAATACTGGCAAACTCTCTAAAATTAACTTAACCATTAGTTCAAATAATGGATGTAATATAAAAATACTTAACGCTGATGGATCATCGACAGGTACTTTTTATAATATAAATCAAAATGGGAATACCCCTACTCTTCAAACAATTGTTTTTCCAACTCCTCTTGATGTTCTTGCAACAGAACAATATATTTTGGAAATAAATCCATTTGTAGAAATGAAACTGGCTTATGGAAACAACAATCCTTATACTGATGGAGTTTCCGATCTCTCGGTTGGTACTGATCCTGACCTTGTTTTTGAAGTTTTTGTGGATGTGGTTTCTCCTTCTCCTATTCAGTCAAATGCTGATGGAACAGTTTTGAAAGCACCTGTGGAGATTAGAAATGATGATAATGAATTAATTGCTAGATTTAATGATGATGGCTTTGATATGCGCGAAGATAGAACATGGTACTCTAGCAAAGATATAGACTTAGTTGAAACAGGAAACGTAATTGGAGCATATGAATGGAGTTTTGATTTTCCAGATGGTGATGGTAACGATAGATGGAGTATTCATGATCCAGTTCATGGAAGTATTCTTACTGTGAGAAATGATGGTAATGTTGGTATTGGTATCGATAATCCTACAGCAAAACTTCAAATTATTGGTACTCCTTCTGGCTCTAATGGTAATACTCTAATATTAGGCTATGGAAGTAGTTCTAATTTAAGACTAGGCTATCATAATGATTATAGTTGGATACAATCACATGGCACAAAACCGCTTAGAATTAATGAGTTGGGAAATAACACAATTTTAAATCTAAATAGTGGTAAAGTTGGTATTGGTAATCCTAACCCAGTAAATTTACTTGACATATTGGTAAGTAATTCTAGTACAAATTCAATTGAAGGAATACATACACAATGGGATACAGATTTTCTTTTTATAGGTTTAAAAGATGAAGGAAGTGATAGAAAAGATGCCTTAATTAGGTGGGGTGATGGAAGTCCTGATAAATTAAGATTTATGTTTCACCTTCATCAATCACAAGACCAAGATATTTTAATCTTACATTCAAGTGGTAATGCAAACCTAACAGGAAACCTAACCCAAAGCTCCGACATCCGCTACAAAACAAATATCAAAGCAATTCCCAACGCACTAGAAAAAACACTACAACTAAGCGGAGTTAATTACATTTGGGAAAGAGAAAAATTCCCAAACAAAGCATTTTCAAAAGAAAAGCAGATAGGAGTAATTGCCCAAACCGTAGAAAAATGGTTTCCAGAATTGGTACATACGGACGAAGATGGCTATAAATCAGTAGCTTATTCCAAGTTCACACCAATCCTAATAGAAGCGATCAAAGAGCAACAAATCCAAATCGAAGACTTAAAAACCGAAGTCAATGACTTACAAACGCTCTTACAAAAAAATGCGGACTTAGCTCAAAAACTAGACACATTAACCAAACAAGTCCAAGCCTTGAATCAAAACAAAAACGCTTCAACGGTCAGCAAGCAATAAATCAACACAAAAAATCAAAAAAATGAAAAAGATATTTTTCATATTCATTCTGAGTATGATGGTGTTGGACTATGCCCAAGCTCAAAGCATTTCACCGACAACTCATGCTAATTCTGGAGGATCGCTATATAATAGCGGTTTCTCCATTGACTTTACACTTGGAAATCTAGTGGTACGAGATATGTTTAACAGTGGTCTCATAATTCATAATGGTTTTTGGATTCCCGATTGCGCGCCAAGAGGTAATGGCGAAATTAATGGATGTGATTTTCTATGTGCCGAGGATAGCATTACTGTTTATCGTTATAAATTAGATAGTGTAAAAAATGTAGATGCTACTTTGTGGTCGATCACGCCAACTACTGCCGTGAGTATTCAAAATCAAGGAAGTGATTTTATTGAATTTAAAGTCATAGACGATACGATTACTCAACTAATGATACATGTTACGCCTCGAAATGCTTGTGGAAATGGGGTTTCTGTGGTTGATAGCGTGGAATTGGATACAGCTTGTGTTGTACCAGGGGATATTAATCGGGATGGAATTGTAGACGAGTATGATGGAGATTTATTATTAGCAGCTTTTCAACAAGCTCCTCATGACTTCCTTATTCCAGAACCTAGATCAATGCCTTGTAATACTTCAACGGGTAGTTTACCTTATTCTTTTAGGTATCATCCTGCACGATTGTGGTATGATACACAAGGTGATTATGGCGTTTTTGGATATAATTATGATACAATAACCCAACAATTCCAAGATATTATTAATTATAAATACGCTGATCCGAATGGAGATGGAGCTATTTCTTATGGAGGAAGCACTCCTGCTCAACCACAAAGTATTGATAGTGATGCTTATTTTTTACACAAAGGTAAAACGAATTATGATATAGGTTTAGAATCTGGTGTTGCAATACCTGGAGCAAGAATAGAACATGTGCAAGGTTTTGATTCTACAGGAAACAACCTTTTATTTAATATTGTCGTTGGAGATGCGCAAAATACATTTAAAATTAATCGAGTTGTTTTTAGTCTTCGATTTGAAGAAGGGATTCATCATAGACCACGAATGAATTATGATAGTTCTCATTTAGGCAATTTTACAGAAGTAATTGAAGCTAATTATTTTGAAAAATTATCTGATGACACTTCTGAATTTCATGTATTATTAGGTCATAAGGATGAAATTCAAAACACTTATTTTACTAATAATATATTATGTGGAGTGATTTGTGAAATACCTGTTTCATTGAATTCAGAAGCAGAAAACACAGATAGCCTAATTAATGGTTCATTTCCTTTTAAAGTGAGGATTAGTAACATTTTTGCAACAGACATAGAAGGTAATCACATTGAAATTGAAGGTTTTGAACACACGTTCGAAGTCGAACCGCTTCCACAACCAAAAAACATCACAGCTCAAGCACAAAGCGCGCATCAAATTGATATAAGCTGGCAAAGTCATATTGTCAAACCAGAAAAATTCATCATTGAGCATTATAGCCCCGATACATTAACTTTGCAAATGAGCGACACGATTTTGGTAGGTGATTATCAATCGTTGGATACTTCGGCGAATATTGGAACTTACGTTTATTCCGATAATTCTTCGTATATCGAACCAGATCAGCTATATGTTTATCGTGTTCGCTCGTTCAATGACACGATTGGAAAATCTCATTGGAGTGATTGGGCTTATTCGCTTTCTGGGCCTGCTGCGCCTGATAGTTTGACTGTTACTTCACAAGGTTATCAAAATGCCTTGTTGTTTTGGGCGGATCGCTCGCCTTATGTCATCAATACCTTGATTGAGGTCGATAGCGGTAACACTGGCGCATTTACTCATGTTAATCAATCTGAAATTCAAGGCTTTACGCATAACGGACTACAACCTTACACGGATTATTGTTATCGCGTTCGTTCGGTGAATATGGATGGCGTTTATTCGGATTATAGCTCGGTTGAATGCGTTACAACGATGCCAGCACCGCCACAATCACCACAAAATCTTTATGCGGAAGGTTCTGGAACTACTGTCGAATTAACTTGGAATTTAGATACTAATTCTATTGTTGATAAAGTGTATGTCAATCGTATTCGTTATTCGAGTGTGGGCAATCCGCAGAGTTTTAATGATACAATTAATCAAGCTAATACTACGGTTTATATTGATACAACTGTAGAAAGGGGGTATTATTATTCTTATCGAATTTATGCAGAAAATGCTTCGGGAACGTCGATTTATAGCGATACTAGTAATGTATTATTGTGTCATTTGCCGAATTTGTCGATGCATCAATATTCAGATACCATAAAATTGGACTGGGCAGATAATTGCAAATCTGAAAGTACTTACATCATCCGACAAACCAATTTAATTACTGGCGATACAAACATTATTTCAACGGGTTATAATCAAGATAATTATGACTTTATCTTACCACAAGATACGTTTAGTTATTGTTATGAATTAGCGTTTCATATTGTGGATGGTTTGTATTATTCTCATTATGGTCATGAATTTTGTGTAAATGGGAATTTAACGCCGATTTCGAGTACAACAAATTGGAGGGCGAAGGCAATTAATATTTTACCTAATCCAACAAAAGACTGGGTTAATATTTCGCATCCGATTACAACGGGTTTAACCCTAGAAGTTCATAATATTTTTGGTCAACAATTATTAACCAAAACACTTAATAATGATCAAACTCGAATTGATTTAAGTCGTTTTCCTATTGGTGTTTATATTTTTAACTTTAAGACAGAAACGGCTATTATTAGAACGATGAAAGTTGTAAAATCAGAATAAAAAATAATTATTTATCCAAATAAATGTGTATTTTTCAATTGGAATATCAACTTAAAAGCGTCGGAAGCCTTGAAGGCTTCCGACGCTTAAATTTATATAAAATCCAATCGAATGAAATTTTATACCTTACTTCTTAACTTAACACTTCTAGCAAGTTGCTCTAATTCAGCATTAGAAAAAGAACTAGTCACAACTAAACAAAAATTAGCGGAAGCCGAACAATCTTTAGGCGAAGCTAATTCTGATAATTATCCTTTAGTTCATGTCGTTTACTTTCAACTCAAACCTGATGCTGATCAAGTTAAATTGATCGAATCAATTCAAAAACTTAAAGACATAGAAGTATTACACGATTTGGAAATTGGTAATTTTGAAGACTTGAAGGATCAACGCGCTTTATCAGATTATCAAGTCATGATGAGTATGGCTTTTAAAAATGCCGAAGATTATGCCATTTATCAAGCACATGAATTGCATCTAGCCCTGAAAGCTACAGCTAAAGACTTATTAGCTAGTCCGCCTGCAACATATGACTATTTAAAAAAATAGCCTTTTTTTATCAAAATGATCCAATTATTCTGATGCAAATTTTCCTAAGCCCAATATTTAGAAACTTCTAGATATTGGGCTTTTCTTCAAAAACACACTCATTCAATGTATCTTTTTCTGCTTCATCCATTATTATTATAACCTATAATAATCCATCTTAAAACGAAGCATGAATGAAACCTACTATATTTTTACTCTCCATATTCTTATCTTCTACCCTCAATATCTTTGCACAAGAATCTGAAAATTTGGTATTGAATGGCGATTTTGAAACCTTGATTTCTGATAGTTTAATCCATACCTATTTGCCAACTAAAGCTTTTGATTTGCAAATGAAAGGTTGGACAACACCTTCTTATGGTTCTACGGATGTACTTAATCCTTTATTTTGGTACGATTCTATTCCGCTAGCTAAAAAGGGAAAAAATGCGGTCGGTATGATTATTAATTCATATCGTAAAAAATCAGCCCAAAAAATAACACGCTATTCTGAATATGTTCAAGCCAAATTAAAAGTCCCATTAACACCGAATAGAAAATATTTAGTAAAATTTGATATTTGCGGAAAATCTTTACCTAGAGAGGTCAGCCAATACTTTGGAATAAGTTTGACTAAAAAAGAAAAATTCAATCTTAGTACAAATATTATGAGTATGTCTCCTCAAGTGAAAATGCGCACAGCACTCACCAAAAAATGGCAAACCATCAGTGAAATATTTACACCAAAAGAGGCTTATGAATATATAACAGTTGGTTTTTTCGATCCGACTACCAATCTAAAGCAAATTACTTATGCTGTTGATAATGTGACAATTACAGAGGTGAGCACTTCCGCGAATATTGCTGATTATTTGAGTTTCATGGGAGAAGAGGTCGTTTTATCCAATGTGCATTTTAATACAAATAGTAGTAAATTATTGACTAGTTCGTTTTCAGAATTGGAAAAAGCCGTGGTTTGGCTCGAACGAACTCCTGAATACTCTATCGAAATACAAGGGCATACCGATAATCAAGGCGATCCGAAAAGTAATATGAAATTGTCTAAAGAACGGGCGACTGCGGTTTATCAATATTTAGTCAATAAAGGTATTCCAACTTATCAAATTCAACAAAAAGGATATGGAGAAACCATTCCAATAGCCAACAATAAAACCGACGAAGGGCGAGCTACAAACCGCAGAGTAATGTTGAAAAAAATAAATATTTTATCTAATGAAGACCTATATACGGAAGCCCTCAAAAGTATTCAAGGTAATAAAATAGACAATGCAATTGCCGTTTTTCAGCGAATGATAAAAATAAGTGATTTGCCAATGCATTTACTTGTTGATCCTGATTTATCTCCATTACATAATCATGAAGATTGGGAAACAAAAATCAAAACAACAATTATTCAACAATTTCAAAATACTAATCGCGTCAAAAATAAAGAGGTAGCTTTTGAGTTAAAATTAATGTTGTTAGAAAACCAAGCTATTCTCCAAAGTGACTCAGTGTTTTGGAAAGGTATTCGTCCTTTTCGTGGCGATTTTCAAATAAAAAAACAAGACTTAATCACTCTTAACAAAAAACAATGCAACCGATTAAACGAATTATTTAGTGATGCTGAAATATTACCAGGGCGATTTGAAATTGGTATAAGTGGCGTAGTAGCTATTTTCACTATTATCAAATCAGCTGATTCTATTGATTTTCAAAAAGAATGGCTTAAAAAAATGCAACAATCAATTCGAAAAAAAACGGAATATAGAAATGCAGTTGCTTTTCTTACCGATCAAATTGCAGTGCGAGAAAACCGACCTCAGATATATGGAACACAACAAAAAGATGGGAAATTATACCGAGTTGATGATCCAAATAATCTCAATAAAAGAAGGAAAAGTATGAGTTTACCAAGCATTAATTTTTAAAAATAAAACATCATAATTTAAGCATCGGACGCATTGAAAGCGTTCGACGCTTAACTTAATCTTAACTTGTTACTTCTTTTTCTTGCTTCATTGCCACTCGAATAACTCTTTCTGCTTCATGAATAATCGCCTCATTATTAAACTTTTCCCGATCCAAAGGAGATAAAACCGTACAACGATATTGATAACCTAATGGCACAGGAAATAATTTGAATTGTTCCAAATACCAAAAATTTTCTAAAACAACAGGAATAACAATTGCATTAGGCATTTTTTCAAGCATGACTCCTAGACCTAGCTTCTTAAATGGAAGTACATTACCATCTTTTTCGCGCCTACCTTCTGCAAAAATAACACCTGCTCGATTATGCTTTTTCAAGTATTTACACAAATTAATAATTGCTTTAGATGCTGCTAGTTGATCCTTTCTATCAATCGCAATCGAACCGCCATTTCTAATATTAAAAGACACACTCGGTAGCCCTTTTGCTAAACTTTTCTTGGCAATAAATTTAGGATGATACGGCTTTAATGCCCAACCGATAGCTGGAATATCATACATACTTTGATGATTACTAATGACAATCATCGGTCGGTCAGTCGGAAGTTTGCCTGCATGATTAGTAAATTTAATATAATTACCAGATAATAATAGGACATTGTTCAGCCACCAGATCATAGAACTAATCACTCGATTGTGGGCATGATAGCCAATTCTAATACTAATCACCTGAAAAACATGGAAGACCAGTAACACTAGTGCAAAACCAATTAGAAAAGGAATAGTCGTTATCCAAGATAATAATTTTCTTATTGAGTTCATAAAGCATTATTTTGGTCATAAAAGTATAAAATTGTAGGATTGATTCGCAAAATTAAATGATTTGATTTTTTAAGGTTCTAAATTTAAATTTTTGAAAAAAGAAAGATTAAAGAAATATATTACTTTAGCACGGTGATTGCAGGTTATTCAGTATAATGAAACTTCATGCTACTTTTTTTTACTCAAACAAAGATTAATTATTATATGAAAATCCAACATTTTTGGAATTTAATTACTAATATAGGAGTAGATGAAGCGGAACTTGGGCGGGAAGTTATCAAAGTACGTTTACTGAATCAATTAATTTTTCTAGGCTTTACCACGTCAATTTTGGTTCTGATTTCCTATATCATTACCAATGATGCCAAAATGTTGATTCTCACTACAGGAGTTAATATCATTATTGAATTTACAGGGCTTTTCGCATCCTATAAAAAACGACATCGACTAGCACGGTATCTTGCTTTTCTTGTTTTCCCGACTTGGGTCAGTATTAATGTGATATTAAATGCTGGCGGTTTTGGTGAGGCTAATATTTTTTGTGCAATGGCTTTTTGTGCTTTTATTATGTTTGAAGGAGAACGAAAACTACAAATTCCCTCTGTAATTTATGTCACTTGCCTTTTTATTGCTTCCAAGTTGTATGTGATTAATTATGTTCCTACGGTTGATAAAGTTTTCAATCCTTATGATGAAATCATCACCTTTCCACTTATTTTGATCATCCTTGGTTTACTCACTTTATTATATCAACGAGAAATAAAACGATTTCAAATTCAGCGAGAAAAGTTAATTTTGGATTTGGAACAAAAAAATATAGCTTTATCGGAAATCAATGAAGAACTTGAACAATTCACTTATATCGCTTCTCATGATCTCAAAACACCACTTCGAACAGTCAAAAGTCATTTAGATTTAATCGAATGGCATATCAAAAAAGAAGATTTTGAAGGGGTTAAGGAAGATATTATTTATGCAAAACAAGGCGCGAAACAAATGTATGCTTTGATTAATGATATTCTAGAATATAAACAATTAAGTAATCAAGATGAATTACCTATTCCAGTTGAATTAAATGATATTGTTCCAAAAGTTGTTGCTCAATTAGATGTGTATATCAAGGAGAAAAATGCAGAAATTTATATAGCGACATTACCTAAAATGATGATTCGACGGAATGATGTCTTTGTTTTATTCCAAAATTTAATCGAAAATGGTATAAAATATAATCAATCCAAACGCCCTATTATCAAAATATCTCATCAAATTAAAGAAGATTATATCACATTTCGCTTCGAGGATAATGGGATTGGAATTGATGAAAAATATCACGAAAAAATATTTCAATTCTTTAAGCGATTACATGGCTCAAAGGAGTACGAAGGAACAGGAATAGGTTTAGGTTTATGTAAAAAAATAGTTCAGAATTATAATGGTTTTATCAATGTAGAAGCACTCACAACTGAGGGAAGTGTGTTTGTTTTACATTTTCCTTTGACTATGTTAGCCTAAAATAAGATAGAATAATTCTTATTGATCATAAAACCTAATAACAATGAAAAAACAAGTATTTGAAAATAGCTGCTTTTTTGTTATTATTTTTAGATAAGGTTTACCGCTTTCATTTTAATTCAAATTTGATTATTTTTTTGAAAATAAATTAAAAATCAATAAGTTATTTACACTGCAACAAAAGCTATTTAATCAATTACACTGCTACTTTAGTCCAGTGATTTATATCGGTTATAATATCTCGACTTTAGTCGAACATACTGATAATGTTGCGGTTAAAACCACGGTCTTAGTCCATTTTAGAGCACCATGCTAAAGTAGCGGTACAATTTAAAATATCAAATCACTTTTATTACAATGTATTATGATGTAATTGTTGGTAATTTTATTCTTCTTTTATAAAATGAATTTTAATATAATTATAGGTAATTTTATATTAGATTTCGTATAAAATAACATTAATAAAATCTTTCTTCAAATAGGATAATTAATAAATTCGACTCGTCTAAACAATCATAAATTTAAAAATCAAATCAAATTTAAAAATCAAGCATATAATAAAACAATAATTTATATTTGATAGATCACTATTTTTTGTTAACTTGCTTTTTTTATTTAAAACTGGTAATAAAACACACTTATAACAACAATAAACATCAATTACCAATTTATATACTCCAACTAATTATGAGTTTTAAACATTATCGACAATTAGATGCAATGGACTGCGGTCCAACTTGCCTTAGAATGATTGCCAAACATCATGGCAGGGCTTTTAATATCCAATATCTAAGGAAACAGAGTTTTATCTCAAGACTAGGTGTTAGCCTGCTTGGTATCAGCGAAGCTGCTGAACATATTGGTTTCAGAACCATGGCGATTAAAGTTCCTTATGATTTTGATCGTGTTAATGCTGGATTAATCGAAGCACCACTTCCCTGTATTCTTCACTGGCGGCAAAATCACTTCATTGTTCTTTACAAAATTACTAAAAAACACGTTTGGATTGCTGATCCTGCCGATGGAAAAGTGAAGTTAGATCGAGCTACTTTTGAACAACATTGGGCAACTGACAACGGTAAAGGCGTTGCGCTTTTACTAGAAACTACACCAGATTTTTATGTGCATGAAGGAGAAAGCGTGGAAAAAACAGGCTTGGGTTTCCTTTTTACTTATTTACGTCCTTATAGAAAATTGATTGCACAACTAATCATAGGGTTATTGTTGGGTAGTGTTTTCCAATTAATTTTTCCTTTTCTGACGCAATCCGTAGTTGATATTGGTATTCAAAATCAAAATATCAACTTTGTACGGCTCATTTTGGCTGGGCAATTAATGCTTTTTCTTAGCCAAACTTCGGTTAGTTTACTTCAAAATTGGATATTGCTACACATTAGTACACGAATTAATGTGGCGCTTATTTCCGATTTTTTAATTAAATTAATGAAATTGCCCATTGGTTTTTTTGATGCCAAAATGATCGGGGATTTAATGCAACGGATCGGAGATCATCAGCGGATAGAGCATTTTTTGACTGGCTCAACACTTCGAGTGTTATTTTCTATCGTTAATTTCTTCGTTTTTGGCATTGTGTTACTAATGTATAATGTCCCTATTTTTGCTGTTTTTCTTACCGCTAGTATTTTATACATCCTTTGGGTCGCGTTCTTTTTGAAAAAACGTAGAGAAATAGATTATCAACGATTTCAAGAATTATCAGATAATCAAAGTACTGTAATTGAGTTAATACAGGGTATGCAAGAAATCAAATTGCAAGGTAGTGAACGCAAAAGACGTTGGGAATGGGCACATATTCAAGCCAAATTATTTCGCGCCAATATTCGTTCTTTAGCAATTTCTCAATATCAAGATGCTGGTGGTGGTTTTATTAATCAATTAAAGGATATTCTAATCACTTTTTTGGCAGCAAGCGCAGTTATTAATGGACAAATGACACTGGGAATGATGCTCGCGGTACAATATATTGTCGGTCAATTGAATGGACCACTTAATCAAATGATTGAATTTGTTCGGTCTGCTCAAGATGCTAAAATTAGTTTGGAACGATTGGGCGAAATTCATAATAAGCAAGATGAACAAAAAGAACAAACCATTCCAGCAGAGTTATTACCGCAGGAAGATATTAAAATAGAAAATCTTTCTTTTAGGTATAATGAACTTTCAGCCGATGTATTGCGAAATGTTAATTTGACTATTCCGAGAGGAAAAATCACGGCAATTGTAGGTACGAGCGGGAGTGGAAAAACGACTTTAGTCAAATTGTTACTTGGGTTTTATGAAGCTCAAAAAGGACGTATTAAAATAGGGAGCATTGACATTAATAATGTTAATAAACGAGATTGGCGAAAAAAATGTGGAGCAGTAATGCAAGATGGTTATATCTTTTCTGATACCATTTCTAATAATATTGCAGAAAGCGATGAAAGTACACCTGATCGGACAAAACTGTTAAATGCAGTGCAGGTCGCCAATATTCAAGAATTTATCGAAACGATGCCTTTGAGCTATAATACGATGATTGGCTCGCAAGGAAACGGACTTAGTCAAGGTCAAAAACAACGATTGTTGATCGCTAGAGCCGTTTACAAAAATCCTGAATACCTCTTTTTTGATGAAGCAACTAATGCATTAGATGCAGTCAATGAACGAAAAATAGTAGAAAATCTAAACAATTTCTTTGAAGACAGAACCGTAATTATTGTCGCGCATCGTTTGAGTACTGTCAAACATGCTGATCAGATTATTGTATTAGAACAAGGTGAGGCCATAGAAATAGGCACGCATCAAGAATTAGTGGATAAAAAAGGAGCGTATTATCATTTAGTCAAAAACCAGTTAGAATTAGGAAGTTAATATTTTGGTTTTTTTATGGGCTTCCTTAAATCGGGTCGGTTTTGAGAACCGCCCCGATTTAAAATTTAATATTCATACCCAATGTTACACTTCGTCCGAGATCATCTGCAAAATACCGTTGCCTATTAAGATAATCTCGATATTTTATATTGAATAAGTTGTCCGCTTTCGCAAAACACCTAATTTTATAATTAGGAAAGATTATATTAGTAGAGATTTTTAAGCCCAAAAGATTGTAAGTCGGCGGAGGAGCTGAAAAATCCTGTTCAGGCAAAATATGTTGTTGCTCCAAGACCAATCTATTATTAATTTCGATTTCAGTATCTTCCATTACGATATTTTCAGAAAGATTGATTGATCCTTTAAGTCGATAAATAAGACTTCCATAAAAACTATTGGGCGGCATAAAAACTAATGGAATATCTTTTTTGGTGTCATTTCCACGCAAGTAACTATATTTCAAAAGACCAAAAAATGAATTACTAAACGTAAATTGAGTAGATAAATCTAAGCCATAAATACTGGCATCTGTTTGTTCATATTTGAATACTGGAAATGCGCCACGAATCGTCAAACGAGCTTCATCTTGCGGATTCAGAAAAATAAATGAATTGAAATATTGATGATAAGCTAAGGCATTCAAAGAAAAATTGGAATTAGGAAACCATTTATATTCCAATGTATTTTTAAGGGCTTTTTCAGTATTAAGCCTAATCTCTCCTTCTTCAATACCACTTACACCTTGGTGCAAACCATAACTATATAGTTCATTTATGGCAGGATTTCGCATCGCAAAACCTGTATTCCAACCCATTGATTGCGTGGCAGATAGCTTCACTTGCATTGCTGCAAGACCACTTATATTGTGAAAATGTTTTTCATATTGAATAATTTTTCTTGGAATACTTTGGCTAATTGCTAGTGTATTCTGATATTCATAATCGTATCGAATACCAAAGTTAAAATGGGTGCTGTGCTTGCTTTTTGAAAGTGTTGCGAACAACCCACTTTTCCATGAAAGATAATCTGGGATAAGAGGTAAAATTCCTGTTTCTGGATTATTGGTATTATCTATTAAGCTATTTTGATTACCTATTTTGATATTCCAGTCCTCTCCTAAAGTATTAGAATATTTCAGATCCGAATTGAACGTAAATTGCAGAAGATTAAGCGCAGGAATATCTGTTCGTCCGCTTCGTCTTACATCAAACTCCTTGCGCTCATTGATTTGACCTGCGATCACAAACTCAATCACCTGTTTGTTCGTTAGATAGTATTTTGCTTTACCTTTTATTAAATGATGGGAAACGGATTGTTTAGGTGCTTCAATTTCATAGCTAAAATTAGGCTCTGTAAAAAAGGGCGTTTGATTATTTAATGCTTCTTTCAAATCGGTTAAATTACCAATATGTGCCCCGCGTAATACACCCAATTGAGTATTAAAAGTACTCGCATAAAAATCCAAGAACAACTTATCTTGCCAAGATTTTTCCAATTGAATAGATAAATTAGCTTCGCTTGCTCCTGTATTATTTAAATAATAATCAACCGTCTTTTTATCTCCAGATTGCTTTAATGTCGCATTTATACGCCAAGTTAATATTGGAGAATATTTTTCTAAACGAGCGTTTAAGCTATGCCCTCTTCCATTAGTTTCAAAAATATAGTTAATTTGACCATGAAGATGAGGTTCTTTGTCAATTCGTTTGGGCTCAACCAAAATCACACTTCCTAGATTTCCACCGCCATATTCAATAGCATTAGCACCTTTTAGCACAACAATTTTATCAGCAGCAAAAGGATCAATTTCAGGACTATGATCGTTGCCCCATTGCTGACCGCTTTGTACAATACCATTATTGAGTATCATTAGCCGATTGCCATACAAACCATGAACAACTGGTTTAGAAATACCATTCCCGTTTTTAATTAGATGAACACCTGTTTCATTTTCGAGCAATCCTGATAAATTTTGATGAGTATTATCCTCAATTGCCTGTCGATTAATTGAAAGATTGGGTTGATAAGTTGTTTCATCTTTTTTGCCTTCAACTACAATGGTGCGTAAGGAAGTTGGCGTGTGCGATAATTTAATGTTAATAATAGTATCTTTCAATAAATCAACATGAATTTTTATTTCTTCACAACCAATGTGAGAAAAAATAAGGTGGTATTCTCCTTCGCAAACGTTATCTAATAGAAAATTACCTTTATCATCTGTAATTGTACTTTTAGCAATTTCTTGAATAAAAATATTTACAAATGATAAAGGCTTTTCTGACTCTTCGTCAAAAACATATCCTTTAATAGATAAAGGACAATTTTGAGCAGTGCCTTTAACAAGGATAAAGGCACTGATAATCAATACAATAATTTTTTTATTGAACATCTATTGGAAATGTTACTTCTATGTCTGTTTCACCACCTGCATTAGTTATATCACCATCTGATACACCTGTTGCAGATTTTTTTGGTTCGTGTTTAAGAATAATTGTAATACTGCCTGATTGAGCTGCTCCTGTAGCTAATTTACTATTCAAGCCGATAGGATTTCCATCCCCATCTTGGTCATCATAAGTAATTGTTAGATCTGAAATATCAGATTTGAAAAAGAATTGGTGTTCCTCATCTTCTTCTTGAATTTCAGCTGTAATGTCTTCTGCTGGGCTTTCTTCCTCATTCAACAATTCTAAAACTCCTGTATAAGTTTGATTAGCTTCAAGTGTTCCACCTTCAATAATTGCGGCATTACCACCATCTCCATCTAGATCTTGAAAACTTAATACAATCGCTGAACCACCGCTCGTAGGAGTTAAAGTGTACTTCACTGTTGTAATTAATTCTTCTTGATGGGGAATCTCAGGATCTGTCTTTTCACAAGCAGTAAAGAATAATACACTTGTAAGAGCCAACATAAATAACAATTTTTTTATCATTCTATGATTCTTTAAATTATAAGATGGCACAAATATAATTTTTTTCTGCAACATTGTTGCATTTAGAATTGTTTTTTTGTTATTCTTAATAATAAAACAGTAAGAATGCCATTAATTAATCGGCTTTAATTTCATATTTTTGCGATTGATTCTTATTCTTCATCGTATAAAATCAACTGAATTTTGCCAAAATCTACCGTTCAAAAATCTTACTTTCTTTATCAGAAACAACCTGTTTTGGTCAAAATGTATTTAGAACAGCGAAAGAATACCCGTTTTTCAATTGGTAAAAATGCAGTGATTATCCGAATGCCATTTCACACTTCTAAGGCGCATCGACAACAATTTGTACAACAATTAGAAACTTGGACTATCAAGCAATTCGATGAACGAGCGAAACTCCGAGCGAATTTCTTTGGAAAAATCTATAAGAACGGTGATACAATTAAAATAATGGGAAAAGAATATCCCATTCACATCCAGTTGGCAGATCGGAAAACGCATTTTGCAAGAATAAAAAACAATGAAATTTATATTACATTAAGTCAGCACGATCAATCACCTTTCCAACAAAAAGCGATCAAAACATTGCTAAGTCGAACCATTGCAGGAGATTGTTTACCCAATATTGAGCGACTAGTAGATCAATGGAATGATCAATATTTCCAAGAAGATATTCAGGCTATTCGACTAAAACAAAATCAATCTAACTGGGGAAGTTGTTCTTCTAATCGCAATTTGAATTTTTCTACACGCCTACTTTTCGCACCAAGCGACGTGATTGATTATGTCATTGTTCATGAATTAGCCCATTTGAAGGAGTTGAATCATTCGGCTAAATTTTGGAAAATAGTGGCGGATGTTATGCCTGATTATAAAGAAAAAGAAGAATGGCTAAAAGAAAATGGGCATTTATGCTCATTTTAGGAAAAATAATTTTTTATAAATCGGGTGTGGTATTTTTTGGTATAGTAAATTTAAAAATTGTTCCTTCTGGTTCATTGGCTTCTATCCAAATTCTACCTTTATGCATCTCTACAATGTCTTTACTGATGAACAAACCAATACCTGTTCCGCTATATTGTTCATAATGATGCAGTCGTTTAAATGCCTCAAAAACCTTTTTATAATATTGTTCGTCTATTCCTATACCATTATCTTTTATATTAAAAACATGATTTTCTAGCGTTTCGGTTGCATAGATTTCGATATTAGGTTGTTGATTTTGATTAAATTTAATCCCATTTTTAATCAAATTCTGAAAAAGAATATTCAATAAAGCAACATCACCTCGAACTATCGGCAATTGTTGGTAACTAATCACCGCATTTCGCTCTTGAATAATTTGAGATAGATCTTCTCCAACTCCTTTTATAACTTCATTAATATCAATAGCTTCAAATAGGATGTTTCTTTTTCTAATATTACTTACTTTCCGCATTGCTTCCACCAACTCAAACAGACGTGTAGAACCTCTTTTT
>CAKZLL010000317.1 GCA_937125475.1 uncultured Saprospiraceae bacterium
TAATTAACAATTGATAATGAACAATTGATAATGAACAATTGATAATGAACGAGTTAGCGCGGATTTAATTGAGTTTAAAATGGCTGCGTTAGCCTTTTTTCAAGTTAGCAATTGTATTTATTTGCTTTATTTTAATGAAAATTCAATGAAAAGAAATAGCATATTTATTATAATATTTAATTTAATATTTTTGAGCAATGCCATTGCTCAACCTGGCAATGATGTATCGGATGATGTACAAATCCTATCCTCTTTTAATGCCAAATTACAAGCTTCGCATAAGCTAAGAACTACGCCAAATTTATTGGCAGTTTCAAATAATTCTAACGAGTTATTGACTTATTCTTTGCCTACTCGCTTACTGAGTTTGCCTTATGAACCGCCTGTTATTCGCCCTTTGGCTATGCCAAAAGAGAAGATAGAACCAGGTTTTAATTTTTATGGAAAAGTCGGTTATGGCTCGCCTTATTCGCCCTTTGCAGATCTTCGATATAATGGAAGAGCAAAAGACCTTGATTATGGAATAGCATTAAAACATCATTCTGCTAATAATAATGCCAATGTCGCTAGTCAGCGTTTTAGCAATTCTGGCATCACTGCGAATGGAACATATTATACCAAATCAATGGGCATCGGAGGCAAAATTGGTTATACTTTGGATGATTATTATTTGTATGGTGCAAACGCTGGTGATACAATTACGAGTGATACGCTTCGCAATCGTTTTAATACTATTTTTATTGGCGCGGAGTTATTTAATTCAGAATTGACAAGAAGTGATTTGAATTATAAAGGGCAAATTGATTTTTATCGAATGTCTGATGGTTATTCGGGATCAGATTTGGGTATCATTGCCAAAGCAGGCATGACCAAATCTTTTGGAGATAATTTATTAACGGTTGACCTTATCAATGATTTTAATACTTATAATGAAGATACAGCAGGCGCAAGTAACAATTTATTGAGTTTGAAACCTAGCTTTACTTACAAGAAAGCCGACTTTCAAATTAGAGCTGGTGTGAATGCAGGACTAGATTCTAGCTTTTATATCCTTCCAGATGTAGAAGCGTCTTATAGTCTTTCTGGTGGGAAATTTATCGTCATCGCAGGTTGGGAAAGTGATGTAATTAAAAATTCTTATCGCTCGACAATTGATGTTAATCCATTTATTTTTGCACCACTTGAACTGCGTAATTCTAGAGTACAAAAACAATATGGAGGAATAAAAGTAGCACTGAATGGCTTGAATGTCTTAGCGACAATTGGTAATAAATCAGTTAGAAATCTTCAATTGTATGTGAATGATACAACAGATTTACGATATTTCCATACGCGTTATGCTAGTGGAAATATATTCAATATTCATGGAGAAGCTACTTTAAATTTCATTAAAAATTTAGAAATTGGCGGAACAATTGATTTGAACACTTATAATTTGGATGAAGCTAGAGCATGGCATTTACCTAATTTTGAATCAAATATTACGGCTAAATATAGCGCATTAAAAGATAAATTACATATAAAAGGAGAGTTATACTTAGCGAATAGCATTCCTTATATGGATGAAAATGGCGTAGAAAACGTTTTAAACGGCGTTTTTGATTTAAGTCTTGGTGCAGATTATAGCATCACTAAAAATATTGCCGTTTTTCTTGATTTAAATAATATTACAGCTCAACGTTATGTTCGTTGGTATCGTTATCCTAATTTTGGTTTTAATATTTTAGGTGGTGTGAAAGCTAGATTCTAAATAAAATCATTTTACAATCAGTAAAAGACAAAAAAGGTCAAGCGTTTTTTAATAAACTGCTTGACCTTTTTTGCTTCTTATAACGACTTTTTTAAGACAATTACTTTTCTTTCCAAGCTTTATATCTGGTATCTATTACTTTTTTAATCGAATCTATATCGAACGTTTGTTCGGGCAAAGCAATCAAACTATTCCCTTTAATAGGTTCAACAATTAATAAGCGATCTTTTGGCTTCTCTCCTTTATCTTTTCCTTCGCTTTGAACCGCCTCTTCAATATATACTTTATTAATATTATCAAAATCAATCGTTCCATGCATCGACTGAATGCTTGTTGCTGTAACTTGTACATCGATTGTTTTTTCAAGACTCAACCAAGTAAAAAAGACGCTTCCTAGCATAATTAGTGTGCCAAAACCACCTAACATCATCAAAATATTATACTTTTTACTCCAAGAATATCCCATCAAAATAAGCATCACGCCCAATCCAATCAACATCCATATCAAACTAGAAGCCATTCCAATAGGCTCAAAAACTATATTTTCTGTCATTTTAATCTTCTTTTGTGTTTGAAATCTAAAGATACGATCCACTTCAACAAAAAAAGATTTTCAAGCCAATATTGACTTGAAAATCTTTTTATTTAACATAAAGTCATTTGATAAGTTTAATAATAGACCATTATATCTACTTATTAAGTCTTTATTTTCAGTTTTTAAAAGCCTAATTCCCTAGTGTAAGGACCATCTGCTAATGTATCTCTCATTGCGGCATTAATCCTGAAACCTTTGACCTCCTTAGTATATCTAGTTGACAATAAACCGATTCCATCATCTATATTTGTATAATTTGGCAATGTTTCAGCGCTTGTCACACCCGAACTTGCTTTTCCAGCATTAATATACTTATATAATTCTTCACCTCCAGCACTAATAATAACATCTATTCGGGTCAAATTTCGTTGAATTCCCGCGTTAACTTCTAAATTTCTTTGCAAAAATTTATAAAATTCTGCTCCATCCTCAATTTCTTGTAATACTAAAGTTGAACTTTCATCTCCTTCAATTCCAGACGCAACTTTCCAATCTAATGCGATAGGAGTCGTGTCAGTAGGGTTTGATATAGGTGCTTCCGTCAAATGAACTCTCAAGGTTAGGTCATAAAAAGCAGCAGTTTCATCTCTATTCCATCGAAAAGATTGCTTCTTATTTGATGCGAATTTAAATAAATAAAATGGCAATGGAAAAGATAATCCTAGATCTCCAATTACTCTTGTTTCTGCTGTAATTTGATCATTTTCATTTGGCTTCTGAATAATCAATTTATAACTAGAACTTCCATTAATTGCACGATCTAATTTATAAACATAGTTAGGTGAATTAGCAAAAGTACTACCTTCTTTTTGATATCCTTCCAAATTCGCATCAACTTTTTTTAGCGTATAAAACGCTCCTGCACCACCTTGAACTGGTTTTTCTTGCAATTGAACATCCAAACTTTCATAAAATAAAGAGTCTGGCTCTTGTGCTAAAACCAATGCATTAGTTTTTTCGTCCAAAAACGCCTTTTCGATACGAATATATTGAGCCGTATCCGAAACGTCCAATAAACCATAAACGATTGTAATATCTTTCCAATTTTCCGTTAATTCGAAATCATTTGAGCAATTTTGCATCAAAATTACTACGACTACCGACCAAAGAAATAATGTCCATCTTTTCATAAACGCGAAATTAATTTTTTTTATCATTGTAAACTAATACCTCCTTATAATTTGTCTTGTATAATTTTTTTCTGTCGGTTGCTTTACCTATTTTGATTAATTTATAACTTAAAATAAGAATTAATTAGAAATTGAGTACCTCAAAAACATATAATTCCCAATATTTGAGGGTTATTTTATAATTATTGAGGAAAACATAAAAGCTATTTTTCAATAAAATCTTATTGACCTGACACCTGACACCTGACACCTGACACCTGACACCTAAGGCAAAATATTGAAAAAGCAATAATATTGCTCAATTACACAATAACTTTCAAAGCATCATTTTTTATTCTTCAAAAAAACCAACGCTTCCACCTACCCAAGATTTATCTTTATTGTATCGTACTCCAATCATTTCCCCTTTGCTCATTCGTGCCAAATTATTCACAATTATTGGTCTTTCCATTTCTGGCAACCAAAGCATGAGCATTCTAATTTCACACTTTGACGGCTCGTCTAATGTTGGAATAATTGGTTGATACTCTACTTTTTCTTGGATAATATAATTATCTCGATTATCAATCGCATCTAAATCCTCTTTTGTAATATTCAATTTCACGCCCATCCCTGAGTAAGAATATAATGGTTTAAGCACATAATTTTCCAAATCTTTAGGATATTCTTCTAATTCGTGCAAAAAATAACTTTTGGGTACGTATTGACTTTTCAATAATGGCATCGTAAATTTACTAATTCGATGAAACCAATTTGGATGACCTGCCCATTCTACATTTGTAGCTTTTGAAAAATAGAAGTCGCGTTTTAGGTCATCTCTTTTCAATAAATCATCAAAAATAACCCGATTCAAAATTCGGTAAATTGGTGTTCTTTCTCCTACCTCATTAATATAATACAAGTCATCTCCATCAACTTTGACATCACTAACACACAAAATCGGAATGCCTAAATGATCTCTAATTCCCAGAAAATCAATTAAAGTCACTTGCTTAAAAGGCTCAATTTCAACCAAAGCTACATTGTCGGGCTGATGCCCAGCTAAAATTCCTTTTTTTAATAATTCATGATAATTTTCATTATCCAAACCACGAAAAAGATATTTATAGCTTTCTGGAATATCATAATGTTTTTGATATTGTTGAGCGATTAAATCCTGAAAATAATATAAGGAAGGAAAACCTTGAATTTCGATCAATTGTGGTGTTAATTTACCATTTTCATCATTACAAATTCCAAAATCCATTTGTAAAAAGAGGGTTTTATCGGTCTCATTTGGCACAGGTTGTTCGACTGCTGCTTGTGTTTTTGCTTTAAAATCAGGCGCACAAATTTGATCAATTAATTCCTCACAAGCCTCTACCAAGCGATTTTTAAGTGTTTGAGGTATAAATACAGGCGTTTCTGAAATACGAAAAGAAGGGGTATGATTATATTTTTCGCTAACCTCTTTTAATAAATTTTGATAAGTAGTTTCTGAAAAATTTTGATTAAACGATTCTCTTATTTTATTTATCATGATTTTTTTTGTTAAGTAGGTTTCAATAAAAAAGCAATGATTATTTAAGTACTTCATTTATTACCTGCTCCTTAAATGTTAAATACCTTAATGTGGTTCAAATAAAAAATTGCCGAAATAATCTTGGTTCATTAACAATTTTTGCCAAAGATAGGAGGCACTTCGAAATTGTCTCCTATCTAACCTTTGATTTTCAAACAATTATACATTTGTTTTAATTGATAAAATTCAGTTTTGGCAAAAATTGTCAAAGAACCATAATCTATTAATTACTTAATAGACTATTTCTGCAATTTCAATTCTTGGATTGCATTTTTTAAAAAACGCGGCAAAATTAGATCATGTGTCAATCCAATTTTATTTTCATCTGATAAATGCGCTATCATTTCATGATATTTAGCTGATCCATGATGTTTAATAATATGTGCTTTTTGTTCTGGTAAAGTAAAATGTTTCGTCATTCCAACTACATCCGCTTCTGGATGAAATTGCACAGCAATCATTTCTTTTGACAATCGAACGCCCATAATTGCCCGTTCCAAATTCACATAAGGACGATATTTTTCAATGGCAATAATCCTTGCTCCCATAGCTTCAAAACGCGCTTTATTCGGCTCTGTTGCTTGAAAATCACGGAAGTCCGCCACATAAAATGGATCTGGTAAACCTTGAAACAAAACCTCTGACTGCCCATCAATAGTTTGATGTACAGGAAAAGTACCGAATGATTTCGATCTTCGTTTGCTGATCTTTGCTAATTCAAAATGATTGACCACCATTTGAAAAGAGTGACAAATAAAAAAGGCATATTTTTTCTTAGTAGCTTGCAGATTCCACGCCCACAATTCATCCAAAAAACGTCCAAAATCTTTTCCCCAAGTATCCGCACCATCAAAAGGACTACCTGGACCTCCAGTAAAGATAAAAATGTCAAAACTCAAATCGGGAATTGCTCCAGTCTGACGAACATCAAAAATTTTCACCTCTTCAAGATCAATTTCATAATTTTGAACGATTTCTTGTATCGCTCGCATCCCTTGATTCTTCATTCCATCGTATAAATCTAGAATCGCTAATTTCATACTTATCTTTTTATTTTCCTAATTGTCATTTATAAAATGCCTATTCTCAGTGTTTTATGGCAATTATAAGTACTTAACAAAAATATGCTTTATTACCTATTATTATGATTATTCAGCTATTGATTTTTTTATCTTTTTTTTTTTAGAAAATGCTCAAATAAATTTTTAAATTGTAGCTTTACGTCCTCTAAAAATCGAACACATAGCAATTATTATTATTTAAAATTTTATTCTTTAAAAACTACTTATTGCAAAATTTTTTTTACCAACAAAAAGATTAACATCCTAAGTATCCAAATATTATTTGTTTTTAATGTTCTAAAAAACAAACTAATGGCTTACTTTTGCGTTATAATAAATAAGCGAATATGATACAAAAAGTACCGAAAATTAAACACTTGAAAAGTGATAATTTTTTCTTAATCGCAGGACCTTGTGCTATTGAAGGAGAAAAAATAGCAATGGAAATTGCTGAAAAAGTCAGCAAAATTTGTGATCGGTTAAAAATTCCTTTAATTTTTAAAGGCTCTTATAGAAAAGCAAACAGATCTCGATTAGATTCTTTCACAGGCATAGGTGACAAAAAAGCATTGGAGATTTTAAAGAAAATCGGAACTACTTTTGATTTACCTGTAACAACAGATTTTCATAGCGCAGCAGAAGCAACATTAGCAGCAGAATATGTTGATATTTTGCAAGTACCTGCATTTTTGTGCCGTCAGACCGATATTCTAGTAGCCGCAGCCCAAACAGGCAAAATTGTCAATATCAAAAAAGGACAGTTTTTGAGTGCCGAGGCAATGCGTTTTGCTATGGATAAAGTCAAGCAATCAGGCAATGAAAAAGTTTGGCTTACAGAACGCGGCACGACAATGGGTTATCAAGATTTGGTGGTTGATTTTCGAGGTATTTCAGTAATGAAGAACTTAGGAGGAACGGTTATTTTGGACTGTACGCATTCTTTGCAACAACCTAATCAGAGCAGCGGAGTGACAGGAGGCAAGCCTAAAATGATCGAAACTATTGCAAAAGCAGGTATTGCAGTCGGTGTTGATGGTTTATTTATGGAAACTCATCCTAATCCTTCCATTGCAAAATCCGATGGTGCAAATATGCTTCCATTAGATCAATTGGAAAAATTACTTGAGAAATTAGTTAGAATTAGAAAAGCCATTTTATAGCAAAAAAACTTGACTTTTTCCTAAAAAAAACGTATATTAATATTGAAATTAGTTAACCAGTTGAATATTGATTTGAGGAATTTATATCTTATTTTAATATCAATATTCATATAAATTAAGGAGGTGCATCATGAAAAATGTTATTGTAGTATTATTCATGTTTATTTCAAGTATCTCTGTAGCACAACAAGCTCAGAAAACATTACTTAAAACTTTTCCTTTAAACGGGCAAGAACAAGTAGTGTTGAATTTAGACGGTGATGTGCATATCGAAAGATGGAATAATCCGACGGTCAGAGTGCAGATGGAAATTACTTATCATAATGCGAATGTCAATATAATGAAATATCTTATCTCAAAAGGAAGATATAATTTGACAACTGAGGGTACGGCAGATGGATTAGCAATCACTAATCCTAATACAGGAAAAAACGTTCAGATTAGTAAGGAAGGTAAAATATTAAAAGAAACTATTGCTTATAAAGTATTTTTGCCTGAAAATGTTTCGTTTATTGTGGCAGAAAAAAGTCAAGCAAGTGTTGTAAGTAACGACGGCGAAATTGCAACACAATAATTTTTAAAAAAATAAATCTAGAATGTTAAAGGGAGCTTTGCAATTTGCGAAGCTCCCTTTTAATTTGGATATTGTCTATTCATTTTGTAAAAATTAAAGGTAAAAATTAGATTCTAAAAGTAAGTCTTTTCCTGTGTTTGCCAAGTAACTAAATTTTCTTCTGCCGATTGTATTTCATTGTATGTATCTAAAAGTTCATTGCTCTTATTCTCATAAGCGCTGGTGTCTTCATTGAGTTTTTCAAGCTCAGCTTCTATCAAACTGAAGCGTTGCCATAATTGTTGTACCTTTCCCATTGTGCTATTGTTTTAAGTTAAAAAATGGTTTTGTTAATTTTACAGCTAATTAAAACTAATTTTCTTAATTAATTTAATAGTTTCTTAATATTATAGATTCAAAACATGTACCTAAAAAAAATCAATAACTTGATATAAAATCATTTACATATTAAATATATAAATATTTGTTAAAAATAACAAGCATTCAAGCAAGAAAAATTAAAGTAATTGCCCTTAAATGTTAATTTCTTTAACAAACATAAATTATTCTTATTTGTTCTTCAACTTTAAAAAATCTATTATTAAAAGTTTAGTTTTAAATAAGTGTATATAAATAGAGATAACTTCCTTAATTTTGTACTATACTTTTTTAAAATATTTAATAAAAAGACGAATGATAAAACGTGTAGAGGTAAAAATATTGCCGAAAGATATTGAGGATTGGAATAAAATTCGTCAAGAAGCTATAAAAAAAACAAAGCTCCCTGCCGATCAAATTAAAGATGTGATTTTAGTCAAGCGCTCTATTGATGCC
The DNA here is from genome assembly GCA_937125475.1 of uncultured Saprospiraceae bacterium. Taxonomy (GTDB): domain Bacteria; phylum Bacteroidota; class Bacteroidia; order Chitinophagales; family Saprospiraceae; genus CAKZLL01. Next base: position 8,645 of record CAKZLL010000317.1, read on the forward strand.
CGATCAAGACAACCTGTTTTTAGACTTCAAATTGATGTCTATATTCAAGAAATTTTCAAACCAGATCCGAGCATTATTAACGCTTACAGCATCGTAGAGGGCGAAAATACCTGTATTATTGTAGGTGCAGGGCCAGCAGGTTATTTCGCCGCATTGCAATTAATTGAACAAGGAATTAAGCCAATTATTTTTGATCGAGGCAAGGATGTTCAAGCTCGTAGAAGAGACTTGAGAGCTATCCAACAACTAGGAGAAGTCAATCCAAATTCTAATTATTGCTTTGGGGAAGGAGGTGCTGGCACTTACTCTGACGGAAAATTATACACGCGTTCACACAAACGCGGTAATATGTACAAAACACTCCGATTATTGGTAGAACATGGTGCAAAAGAAAATATTTTAATTGATGCTCATCCCCATATTGGAACGAATAAACTTCCGAAAATTGTAGCGAATATTCGCGAAACAATATTGAAGTTTGGTGGAGAAGTTCATTTTAATGCTCTAATCACCGATTTTATCATTCGTGACGGCAAGGTTCTGGGTGTTGTTTCCAATAATGAAAAAGAACATTTTGCAGATGCTACTATTTTAGCAACAGGACATTCTGCTAGAGACATTTTTACTTTATTAAGACAAAAAAATATTACACTAGAAGCCAAACCTTTTGCTTTGGGTGTTCGGGTTGAACATCCTCAACCGCTAATTGATCGTATTCAATATCGACAAGCTAAGAGAGAGGCAAATTTACCTGCTTCGAGTTACAAATTGGTTTGTCAAGTAAAAAATAGAGGTGTTTTTTCTTTTTGTATGTGCCCTGGTGGTTTGATTGTCCCTGCTTCGACTGCTCCAGGAGAAATTGTAGTCAATGGTATGTCTCCTTCTCGACGTGATTCTCCTTTTGCCAATTCGGGGACAGTTGTTGCGGTAGAATTGGAAGATCTCAAAGGATTTAATAAATTTGGTGTGTTTGCAGGAATAGAGTTTCAAAAGCAAGTCGAACAAAATATGTATCGAGCAAGCGATGGTACTCAACGCGCACCTGCTCAACGAATAACCGATTTTGTGAATGGAAAAAGATCCAGTTCTTTGCCTGAAACCTCTTATATCCCTGGTTTAGAGAGTGTCAAATTAAATGAGTTATTACCTGATTTTATTTATAAAAGATTAAGAATGGGAATGATTGAGTTTGGCAAAAAAATGAAAGGCTATTTAACAGAAGAGGCGAATGTCATTGGCACAGAAAGTAGAACCTCCTCTCCTATTCGTATTCCAAGAAACAAAACGACTTTGATGCATGAAGATGTTCTTGGTTTCTTTCCTTGTGGTGAAGGTGCTGGATTCGCTGGCGGTATTTTATCTGCTGCAATGGATGGGGAAAATGTAGCAAAAGCAGTTGGTATATTTTTAGAAAAAAAGTAATCCAGTAAGATGAACGAATATAAAAACGAAATAAAAATCATTGTCAATACTTTAAAAAATGGAGGTGTATTGCTCTATCCTACCGATACAATTTGGGGCTTGGGTTGCGATATTTTTAATGAAGCAGCAGTTGATAAGATTTTTAAAATAAAAAAACGATCAAAAGACAAAGGTTTTGTTTTGTTGGTCAGCGATAAAGAAATGTTAGCTCAATATGTAACTAGGGTTCATCCACGCATTGATTCACTCAATGACTTTCATAAACGTCCTGTTACTGTGATTTATAATCATCCTGTGAATTTGCCTGCTTTTTTATTGTCAGATGATGGTTCAATCGCGATTAGAATAGTTAAGGATGAATTTTGTCAAGATTTTATTAGTGCTTTTGGAAAGCCGATTATTTCGACTTCTGCTAATATTAGTGGTCAGGCTTTTCCTGCTTCTTTCTCAGAAATTAATGGATCAATCAT
>CAKZLL010000318.1 GCA_937125475.1 uncultured Saprospiraceae bacterium
TAGGCAAAGCGGATAATTTGATGGGAATGAGCGAGACAAACACGGTGCGTCAAACTTTTTCGGATGCAGTTGAACTTCGTAATGAAGGCAAATATGAAGCAGCTTTAACGAAATTAAGAATTATTTCTGAGGACGATATTCATGTTTATTTTCAAGCACAATATAATATGGCACTGATTTATACTAAAATAGGCGAAAAAGAAAAAGCTATTCCTATTTTAGAAGCATTGACACAACGACCTGAAAATCATTTTATTAAGGCAAAAGCTAAAAAAATGAAAAGCGATTTAGAATGGTTTTGCTTCTTTTAAAAAAAAGGAATAATTGTACTATGAAATTTAAGCGATACTCGATGGTCGATTTTTAAAATAATAAAAACCAAAGCCTATTGTCATAACTATTACACTTAATACTACTACTAATTTCAAATAAAAGTTTCGGAGATAATTGCTAATTTGAACGTTTTGAATTGGCAATGTATCCCCATTAAAAACAAAAGCCGCCCAATAAAAAGGAGATGATTCTATCTCATTGGCTTGGCTCAAGTATTGAATTTTGGCTTGATGAAGGGCTAGATCTTTGGTCTGCCCCTTTCCCAAATTCGCATAAAAATATTTCATCAGATCAATTGTCGCATCTTCATCAACTTTCCAAAGCGAATAAACCGTACTTGCCGCACCTGCTAAGTCAAAACCATACGCCAAACTAACCATTCCTTCGCCTTTTGTGAAAGTCCCTCGACCTGTCTCACAACTACCCAAAACGACCAATTCATTATTCAAGGAAACTTGATACAAATCCTTTAGAAAATAATAGCCACTGTCCGCGCTATCACTTTTAGCAAATGCAATTTTGGACTCTAGAGGCGCATCTTCATTGATAAGCGTGTGTGTAGCTAAATGAATGATCGGCGCATTGAGATATTTAGCAAAGTTGATCAAATTAGCTTCTTTTCCTAATAGTAATTTCGTTTGATAATGACGATTTACAGAATTAAATAAATTAACTGAATTTGATAATTCATTCAATTCTGAATAAACACTATCCGAAGAATTGGGAAAATTTTTCTTAATCGCCTCATTAAAAAGTGGTACTAATGAGAGTATTTTTTCCTTAGGACGAGGCTGGATTGTCTTTGGGGTTAAGAAAGATTTCGCGGATTGATGATAAGCGAATTGATAGTTTTTGATTAAATAAGGTAAAGTCGAAAAATCGTAATTCCAGTCTTTAGGCGGATTTTTTATAAATGCCTCAAAAGGTAAATAACTTAGCGCACCATCTGGAATAATCGTTATTTTTTTGATAGAAGTAAGGTGATTTTCAAACGCTTTAAAGAGTTTATCATATAAAAACCCCGAAGTATAAATGAATTTTTTCTCTTGATGATGCAAACTATTTTTAAAATCAGCAACAAGCCCGAGCATTTCTTCGACCGATCCTAATTTAAAAAACTGAACCGTATTTTTAGTGATTAAAAAGGCATAAACAAACTGCTCACCGTAGAAATATTCAATAAAAGCCGCTTGTTTTTTTAAGCTTTTTTGAACAAGCGGAATAGAAACGGACTTGTTTCGTTGATTAGGTAAAGTATAATTGGCGTAACGTTTTTGAGTTTTATTTTGAAAATTAACAAACTCGCCTTCGATTTTATGTAGTTTTTGTTCTAATCCATCAATCCTTTTCTTTTGAAGTTGAGCTTGTTTTTTATAAATGCGTAAACTGTCATTGATGGCTTTTATTTTTACAATAAAACTGCCTTCTTGTGCCAAAGTGCTATCAGGAATAC
>CAKZLL010000319.1 GCA_937125475.1 uncultured Saprospiraceae bacterium
TAAAGCCAGTTAAGAAACCAAAAATATAATAAACAATACTATAGCCTTTGGCAAATTCATTTTGTATTTGAAACTGTAAAAAAGCTAGAAAATAGATGAGTAAAAAAAGAAGCGGTAATAAAGAATTATTGATACAATATTTAAAAAAAGGGCGATTGATTGAGGCTAAAAAAGGAAAGCGAAAACTATTCAAAATGTAAGTCGTGATATTCCAAACCATCAGAAAACCACCAACCCCAAAACCCATAAATCCAAAACTCCAAAACGACACTTTTCCCATATATTCGGGATCTAAAAAAAGATACATCACACCAAAACTTCGTCCGAACGAGCCTGTAATCAACAACATTACAAATACCCAAACACCCAATAACATCGTGTTTTTTTGTAAATGCATCATCATCAAACGGACAGGAAAGGAATAATAAAGTCGGTTGAATATCTGTTTCATTATGAAGTAGTTATGTTAAAAGTTCAACATTTTTTTTAATTCAGCATCAATACCTTTTGGTTGAAAATTAATCGCATTTTGCAATTTTTGAATACTTAAAGAAAGATCTTTTGGTCGCTTGGCATTCATGATTTTATCTTTTTGTAAACATGGGATAATATTGGCGTTTTTGATTTGAAATACTTTTTCCATTTTAAATGCGAAATCAGCTCTCGAAAGTCGTTCACCTCCTCCCAAATGAAACAATTCGCCTTTGATATTACTATTCAATAATTGAAATAAAATCGTTGCAGCTTCTTGCCCACTGGCAGGCGTTCGGATTTCATCCGTAAATACAAAAAGCGGTTCATTATTCTGCATTTTACCCAACCATTCACCAAAAAAATTAGCCGTTTTACCGTTAGCTTGACCATACATCAAAGGCATTCTCAAGATAATAATATTGGGATTAGCTTCGAAAGCGGCGTTTTCTGCGGCTAGTTTATGTTCCGCATAAATACTAATTGGATTTGGAATATCCGTTTCAGAATAAGGAGCATGATCGCCATCAAAGACTTGCGAACTTGATGTGAAAATCATTGGAATGCTATATTCTTTGGCTTTTTTGGCTAAATATTCTGTCCCTTTTACATTGATTTGATAAGATAATTTAGGCGATTTTGCACAATGATTTGGGCTAGATAATGCCGCAGTATGAATAATTCCATCAAATTGAAAAGTATTAAATAACCGATCAATAGCTAATTTATTTCTAATATCTAGACTTTGCCCTTGAATATCGGAATGAATATTAGTAGGATTGGTTAAATAAGTGCCAATAATATTCCAATTAGAGGCGTGTTCAGTTGGATTATTTACGGTATAATGACCAATATTCCAACCCAAAAAACCTGATGCACCTGTTAATAATAATTGTTTCATTGGCTGATATTCAGAAAAAATTATAAATCAATCTGCTGCTACAATAAATTTCGGCTGCAAATGATGTTCAATTAAATAAGCACCAAAATTGAACCATTGTGCGCATTCATCTAAAATCCAAGCGTCAGAAGTGATGGCAATATGAGGGCTTTTTACTAATTCCATATCTGGATTATTGGATAAATGTACTTCCCATTCAAAATCGTGTTGAGTAGAAAGATCTAACAACATACTTTTCATTCGACCGCTATTAGAAACGGGCGAATCGAAATACCAAATCACTTTTTTTACCCCTAAACCCTTTAATACATTTCCAGCCAAAATAATAGCTTCTTCTGTCTGACTGACCCGACGATACGAGCCATGAACGCTTGCCAAATCTCGATAATTCCCGTCTTGAGATTTAAAAATAAAAGCATCCGACAAAATACTTTCTAGTAAAATTAACAAATTAAATCCATCAATCAAGACGGTTTGATCAGTGAGCTGCGTGGCGGTTTGTTCTTTGTCCTTTCGGATTTGAAGATTTTGCGTTGCCGCGCTCATTCTAGTCAGTGCTTTTTGTTGTCGGCTATTGAGGCGATATCTATTTCCAACCAATTCAGTAGCTGACTTTGAACCATAGCCCCGAGTAAGTAAAAAGGATAAATCCTTTACAGCTTCTTTAAAATTTAAGCTCCATTTTTTGCCAAATAATTTATCATCATTTGGATGTTTTCCTCGATTTTTTTGCGACATATTCTATTTATATTATTGCCAATCTACCCGTTTTTCAATGCCATAACCCAACAAATGATTGTGATAATAGAGCAATAATCGCAAACTATGGGTTCGATAATATCCTTTCTTTTTATTATAAAAAAGCGGCTTTTGATCGTGCAAAATACCTAAGTTAGATAATCCGTTTTTGATTAAATTATCAAGATCACCCGATACATTATCCGAAACTTTTAGCTCTCCTGTTTCACCAAATTCAAGGATTGTTTTTTGAACTTGTGCTAATAATTGATGAAAACGCTCTTTTTCAAAAATAACCGATTTGTAACTAATTCGGAGTAAGTTAAAAATATCTAAACCTTCATTCTCATGCTCAAGATATTTGAAAGCCGTGAATGCTAAAACATGGCTAGTCAGCACGACATTTTCTTTATATAATCGCTCGACAATTCGTTCTGAAACGATTTTAGTATATTCTGCTTCTCGTTGTAAATCTTGATTAATTTGACCTGTATGATCTACAAAATAATCTTTAGTATTAATCAGATTATTGTGTTTATCAAAACTTTTCCCTTCTTCATCCACAAAGTTCCCTAAAATATCGAACGGCTTCCCAAACGAAACAACAATCTCGGAACTTTGCCTGAAAAATTTCCAAATAAACTGAAAAACCTTAAATGGATTGCGAAACTCATCCTTAGAATAATACTGTTCTTTTCCTGTTTTTTTAAGATATTGTTCCATTAAACTCTTGGCTTCCAGTACAAAATGATAATCCAAAACAAGCGGAACAATATAGATTTTTTTATCGCTGCCCGATTCGTAATTTCGTCGTTGCGCCTCAACTGCCGTGCCTAGCAAGCCCATTTTTAACCGCTTTTCAATTTGCCCTGAGCGAGATCGTGTTCCGCCAGGAAAGAACAAACTATTTACGCCGCGTTCAATCGAAAGGCTAGAATATCCCTTTAAAGTCTCGATATAAATCGGACTTTTTTTGCGTCGATCAATGCGATACGCACCCAATCTATTCATAAAATAAGAGACAAAACCAGAGTTAAACAAATTCAATCCAGCGCCATAAGAAAAGGCAGGTAAACCAACAAAATCCATCGTCAAACCAATCAAAATCGAATCGAGATTGCTAAAGTGAGTTGGCACTAAAACAACCGTACCTTTCTCAACTAAAGCCCGAACATGCTCTATTTCTCCCACCGCTTGAATGCGTTCTTGAAGGCGATGGCGCATGCCCCAAATTTTGAAAAAATCTTTAGCGGAAGCTGCATTTAAGAGGCGAGTGAAGGCATTTGTCAAAAAACGACGCGCAAACCAATAGGTCTTGATATTAAAATTACCTGCAATTTCAGTGGCATACAATCGAATAATATCTTCTAAAATCTGTTCGTCACTTCTTTGAGAAGTTTTTTCATCCTTATCCAATGGGCGGCGCAACAAATCTTTTCTAACCTTTTTCCAGAATTTTTTATCACTTGTAGGATCAATTCGCCAAGGATCTTCCTTCATTCGTTTGGTTTCCAAATACATCGTTCGCTCGATTTCTTCACTTAGCTGATCGCCCGTCATTGACGAAATCCGAGCTTTGGTAAAAGCAACTAATTTTTCAATAAATGCTTCTTTATCTCGCGTTAACTGGACGATGGGCCAATCCTTTAAATCAGGAATGACAAAAGGATATTGCTCTTTTCTATATTTAGATTTTGACGGCATATTGGTTAGTTACGAACAGGAAATTAATTACAAATTACGCTGAAATTCAAGATAATCTTCATTCAAAATATGAATGTATTCTAAGACTTCTTCACGACCTATTTTTTTGGTAGCAGAGGTAATAAACTGTTTTGGTAAATCGGTCCAAGTTTTAAGCATTTCATCTTGAAAAAGCTTAATATTAGCATGAACTTGCTCCATTTTGCGAGATTTATCTGCCTTCGTAAAGATAATTGAAAAAGGCACACGCATATCTCCCAAATCATTAATAAATTCAATATCTTTCTTTTGTGGTGGAATATTTGGGTCAACCAAAACAAAAGCACAAATCAATGAATCGCGATGTTTCAAGTAAGCTTGAATCATTTTTTGCCACTTACGTCGTTCGGTTTTTGAAATTTTAGCATAGCCATAACCAGGTAAATCAACGACATACCACGCGCCATTAATCATGTAATAATTCAAGGATTGCGTTTTCCCTGGTTTTCCAGAGGTACGCGCCAAACCCGTTCTGTCCAACAACATATTAATAAGTGAGGATTTCCCAACATTAGATCGACCAATAAAGGCATATTCTGGCTTATCGTCTTTCGGCGCAAGGGTGTGTTGAGGATAACTTCCTATATAATCAGCATATTTTATTTGCATCATTTTTTTATAAATTCAGTCGATTGAGTAAAATTTATCGTATCAATTCTTTCTTTGACAATTTATCTTGTTAAACTTACATCTTGCTTTTATTTTAATTTTTAATAATAAAAGCAATCAAGTGTTCTGCAAATTTAGTAAAACATTACTACAAAAAAGTAACATCGTTTTTTTGATAAAATTCCTTATTCAAAAAGTTAGTTTAAGTTTTCATAAAAAATAATTTAAAATGGAACTTTTTTTATAAAACTATCGTATTACAACCGTTCAAATCTTTTAACAGAAGATTTATTTACAAAAATCCTTATACAATGAGACTTTTTATTACCAACATCTTCAAAGGAGCAACGACTCCCCTTATCTGTCACTTAGCTGCATAGGCTATTGTATTGATTCTTGGTCTCATTATTTCAATATTTTATTATTTGTTATTAATTAATCATCGGACAATATTGTCCTAATGGATAATGAATCAACGAATCAATAACCAGTCGATAGCCACACAATTTTCAATATTATTTTTTGATCGTATCATTTTTTTATTATGAAAATTAGAAATGTAGGCATTGCAGCACATAGTGACGCAGGTAAAACAACACTAACCGAGCGCATTCTTTATTTCTCAGGCAAAATTCACAAAATCGGGGAAACACATTCGGGCGATAGTCAAATGGATTCCAATAAACAAGAGAAGGCCAGAGGCATCACGATTTCATCAGCAGCAACGCAAATTGAATGGACTTGGCAAAATGAAGCCAACATAATTAACATCATTGACACACCAGGACACGTCGATTTCACGATTGAGGTCGAACGCGCCTTACGAGTTTTAGATGGTTTAGTGATGGTTTTTGATTCTGTTTCTGGCGTTGAACCGCAATCGGAAACGGTTTGGCAACAGGCGAATCGTTATAGCGTGCCGCGTATTGCTTTTGTCAATAAAATGGATAAAAGTGGAGCGAATTTTGAACAAGTTGTATCGCAAATGAACGAGCAACTTCAAGCAAATGCCATTGCTTTACAATTGCCGATTGGTGAAGGAGATGATTTTGATGGTGTGATTGATTTGGTATGTTTGCAAGCGTTGGTTTGGGAAGGAAAAGCTGAACAACCAACTATTCAAGCTATTCCAGAAAGATTACAAACATTAGCACAAGCAGCTAGAAATGAGTTGATTGAAACATTAGCAGAATATGATGATGAGTTGATTAATGCTTATTTTGAAGCACCCGAAACCATTACTACAGCGATGTTAGAAAAGGTTATTCGAGAAGCAACTTTAGCGCGAGCAATTGTTCCTGTAATGATGGGCGCGGCTTATCGCAATAAAGGGGTTCAACCGCTTTTAGATGCTATTGTTGCTTATTTGCCAAATCCTATTGATGCGAAAACGATTAGCGGTACGCATCCCGAAACGGAAGAACGAATTGAAATTCCTATTGATATTAATGCGCCTTTTTCGGCATTGGTTTTCAAGGTGGTTTTGGATGAACGCAATCGCAGATTTGTTTTCATGCGTGTCTATACAGGACAACTGAAAGTGGGCGATGTAGTTTTGAATATGCGACTCGATGAGCAACAACGGATTAGCCATTTGTATCAAGTACATGCGAATAAACGAGAGCGCATCAAATATGTTCAAGCTGGGGATATTGTGGCGATTACAGGTGTGAAAAATTTGCGAACAGGCGATACGTTATCCGCTATTAATCAGCCGATTGTATTAGGAGATTTGCATATTCCTAAACCTGTTATTGGTGTGGCAATTGAAGTGAAACGTACGAAGGATTTAGACAAACTCGGTATTGCACTCCATCAATTGACGGAAGAAGATCCGACGTTCAAGGTTGAATTTAATCATGAAACGGGGCAAACGATTATGCGAGGCATGGGCGAATTACATTTAGAAGTTTTGACGCAACGCCTCCAAGATGATTTTGATATTCCGTTGAATATTGGACAGCCAGAAGTAGCGTATCGAGAGGTTTTTACGCGGACGATTCGGCATCGGGAACGCTTGAAAAAATTTACAGGCGGACCTGGTTTATTTGCCGAAATTGAAGTGGAAATTGGACCAGCAGATGAGGATTTTTTAGCAAGTGCTGCGTATTTGAAAGGGGAGAAACGCCTTCAATTTGTGGATGAAATTACTGGCGGTGTCATACCAAAAGAATATATTCCGAGTATTGAAAAGGGGTTTGTAGCCATGATGAATACTGGTATTTTGAAAGGTTATCCGATGCAACACCTCAAAGTTCGTTTACTTGATGGGAAAACGCACTCGAATGAGTCGAAGCCTTTAGCATTTGAGCTTGTCGCAAAAGAGGCATTCAAAAATGCGGCTGTACTCGCTGCGCCACAAATACTAGAGCCTGTGATGTCGGTTCAAGTTACTACTCCAGAGGATTATTTGGGTAGTATTATTGGAGATATTCATCGTAGGCAAGGCATGGTTAACAATCAAACTACCGCGCACAATCGCATAACTGTTCATGCAGAAGTGCCTTTGGCAAATATGTTTGGTTATATTGCGCCGCTGCGTGGAATGAGCGCAGGACGTGCCGTTTTTAGTATGGTATTGAAAGGTTATGAACGAGTTAAGACTGGCGTTTTTGTTAGTTAATTACTGATGTCCTGATGTTATATGTGGGGCAAAGGCATGCCTTTGCCCTACGAATATTTATATTTTACACCCAAATCGCAAATATTCTTTTTCCTTGAAAATTAATCCATTTTGATGCCCAGTCTTTCTTTTTTCGATCATCAAAAATAATTAGAAAACCAGTATCAACATTATGAATAGTTAAATAATCAGCTAGTTGGACTAACCCTTTTTTATGGGCTTCTTTCCCATACCAACGTTTCATTTCAATGATATAGCGATGCTGGAAATACGTCACAACAACATCCAAACGTTTTTCCAAAGAAACTTGAACTTCCTTAAAAGAATAACCTTGTCCATTCAAAATCGGTGCAAGAAATGCCAAAAACAACAATCGACCATGATTTTCTAAGAATTTTTCATTCTTCTGGCTATATTCTTCTTTCATAAATTGCTGAAACTTCAATAAAGCACTTTCTAAATCTAAAGCATTATCATTTAATAAAAAATGAAGACCGTAAGTATTCGCAGAGGAAATGTGATTGGTAATTGTTTTGGAGGTCATATAATTATAAATCAACTGCTCATATATTCGATTATGGATGCGTACACGCCCATTTGATTTAAAAACGCCATAAATAATACCCTGATGAATCACAGGATTATGTTGATTAAATGGAACGTGATCACCATTCAAAATTATGCGATAAACCAATTGATATAAATCCGTATTATTTTCAAGATTTTTAATTAAACTATCAAAATTCGTGTTATTCTGTTTGAGTAATAAAAGTAAAGCCGCTTCGACATCCTCAATCGTCCAAACACCATTATTCCTTTTTGAAAAAATCTTCTCCGCAATAATCTGGCATAAGCGACTAATTAAAAATGGATAACCCGATGTATAATAATGTAATCGTTGGGCTATTTTAGCAAAATCCATTGTTACATTTTCGGCTTCGCTATACTGAACTAACATCGTTTCAATCTCATTAGGATGAAAACTCATATCAACCTCAAAATCAATAGCAATATTCCATGGGCTATTAAATTCTGCTGCTTCGGCATTAGATTTTTTGTATTTTAAAGATTTAATATCATGAACGCCAGCAAGGATAATGCTGTGAAATGTAGCGTTTTCAGGATTGAAACGCGCTAAATATTTAGTACGCAACATCGCCAAGAACTCCAAAAAAGAATAATAATTAGAATGCGCATCAACCTCATCAATCAATAAAACAATTTTTTGATTGACGCGGTGAGTAAATGTTGTAATGGCATCTGATAAAGTATCCATATTTTGGATGGAAGGCGTTAAATTATTTAAAAAATGAAATAATTCTGTATTTTGATGTTTAATATGACTAGTCATTCTATTCCAAAACATTTTGGCGAAAGCCTCATTACTTTCTTGACCACCCGTAATTTCAAAGCTTAATCTAATAGAAAGGTATTCTTCGGAAGCTTTTAATTGCTTTTCTAAAAAAAACAAAGTCGTTGTTTTTCCAAATTGACGAGGACGATTGATTGTGAAGTATTCTCCAAATTCAATAAGTTCCATTACTGATTCAAGTTGCCTTAAATTAATCATCATATAATGAACATGAGGATAACAAACACCAGTTGTATTAAATCTTTTTTTCATTTTGCCTTACTTTGATACAAATATAAGATAAATTCACGGAGGGAAAAGGGCAAAGAAATGCCTTTGCCCTATGAATAAAATTATTTATGATAAAAAAATACGAACCAATTCATCGGGAACGCTGTCTTGAAATTTTTGAAAGTAACTGCCCTAAATTTTTTGATATAACAGAAAAAGAGAGCTTATTACATTGGCTCGACGGACAAGAGAATAATCAAAATGCTTATGAAAATACGAATACTGAGTATTACTACGTCATTATGAATGAAAGTGAAATTATCGGTTGTGGCGGTTTTTATACTATGAAAGATGAGCTTTGCGCAAAAATATCTTGGGGAATGATCGACCGAAATTTCCATAAAAAAGGTTTTGGTCGCACCTTATCCTTGTTTAGATTAAAGGAAATTCAAGAAAAATACCCTAATCACGTCATTGCTTTAGACACATCTCAACATACTTTTCCTTTCTATGAAAAATTGGGTTTTATCACCAAAAAAATAACTCCAAATAGTTATGGAATAGGTTTAGATCGCTATGATATGATTATGAAAGCAAAACAATGAAACTATTTTTGTATTTTTATGACCTTCAATTTAATTAATTATATAAGTATTTGATGACCATATATTTTGGATTAGAACTCGATCAGTTAGTGTATCCTGAACACGAAAATGGCGGATATTGGTATTGTGGCGCAAAGCGAATATTGACTTTTTTAGAAACACATTTAGGATTGGGTGGTTATCCAACTAATAATGAGTTTTTGAGAATTGAGCAATTTCGTCAAGCGATTCAGAAACACCAAAGCTTTGATGAAAAGGCTTTTTATCTCGCTTCTTTTGAGGCTGATCCGCTCGCTACTGCAACGGCTTTGCTCGATCGCCGAGATGAATTAGTATTGGGAAATTGGAATTTTATTCCTACTCCAAAAACGCCTGTTCGACTACGAACGCTTGCCGAAATCGAAAATATTGCTCAAACTGGTGAGAATGGTTTAGGGCTAAGTATGGGCTTTTCGGATAGATGGTTGGCGGTAGAAAAGACATTGCCTACTCGCACTATTCCGCTCGAAAAAGTATGGATTAATGAACCGTTTGATTTATTGCCAGATTATATCAAACGATTGATTTCTATTTTAAAAAAGAAGAATATCGCAGTAGAATCTGTTCATCATGATGTAAAAACAGAAGCGACAGATTTAGGCTTTTTTAAAAATAGCATTACTCAAAAAGCACAAAACGGCAAAGCTAAAGGAGATGGTTCGTTAGTGATCTTGAAATCGAAAAGAGGTCATGCTTTAGCGACATTTTTAGCCAAATTGTTCCAAAAAAATAGAAAATATCAGCCGCTTTGTCTTATTCCAGAAAAAAACCGCGCTTTAGATAATGCCTTGATTCAAGAAGGTTTGCCGAGTTTAGGCATTTTATCAGAATCATTGGCGCGTCCTTCTTTGCAAATTCTAAAACTTGCACCCGCCTTTTTGTGGAAACCGATTGATCCGTATAAAGTCATGGAGTTTGTTTCATTGACAGTCAAACCGCTTCGAGATGATTTGGCAAATATCATTGCAAATGAAATCGCTAGAACGCCTGGAATTAGAGGTGATCGTTGGCGTTTTATGATCAAAAATTACTTTGATGAACTAAAAGTACGCGCACTTTCTGATGAAGAAAAAAATATTGATGTGCTAGAAGTCCAGAATCAATATAGTTTTTGGTTTGGGCGAGATCGCTATGAAGTGACGGAAACTGTGCCGAAAGATATTGCCGCAGAGATTTTTGATTATGTTGGAAAATGGGCCAAAAAAGTCTATGAAAATGACAAGTCAAACCCTGCTTCTATGTTGGTTTTGAGTGAGCAGGCTTACCGAATTGTTGAATTAATTGAAACGTTGCCTATTCAAGAAGAGGCATTGAGTTATTTGCAATTGGAGCGAATTGTTCGGACGATTTACGAGCCGTCGCCAGTGAGTTTTAAAGAACGTGAAGTGGGCGATTTGAATTATATCCATCACAATAGTGCGATTATCGAGCCTGTTGATCAATTGCTTTGGTGGAATTTTTTGGATAATGAACCGCCTTATTTTTTTTCAAAATGGTATTTGCAAGAATATAATTATCTCGAAACGCTTCAAGTTTATTTGGATCGCCCGAAAATGCAAAATGATCGGTTACTTTGGCAGCGCATTCGTCCTGTGACTTATACGAACAAGCAGATTGTGTTCTGTTTGCCAGCAATGGTAGATGGAAGCACGGTTCATCCTCATCCTTTAATGGGAAATTTGGCGGCTTGCTTTGAAAACTTGGATGATTTGATTATTGATGTAGATGATTCGAATAATTTTGAATTGTTAGAAAAGTTAGGTTTAGCATTACCAAAAAAAGAGGCATTAAGTAATAAAACTTTTAATGAACCAAAGCCATTTTTGCGGATTTCACAAACGGAAATGCTCGAATCACGAGAAAGTGAATCATATACGAGTCTTGACGCATTGATGTATTATCCTTACAAATGGGTTTTTCAATATAAGTTGAAACTCCGCAAATCGTCAATTTTGAGCATCGTTAAAGATTATACTTTAATGGGAAATCTGGCGCATAAGGTGTTTGAAAATATGTTTAGAAAAGAGGATGTGCTGGATTGGGACACGCCTAAAATTATGAATTGGATAGGAGCTGAGGCAAATTATGTGATGGAACGGGAAGGAGCCGTTTTGTTGATGTATGGTCGAGAGCCAGAACGCGCTTCTTTTGTCAATAAATTGAAATTCGCAGCTTCAACATTGATTAAAATGATCAAAAACAACGGCTGGAAAATTCAAGCGACCGAAAAGAAGTTGGAAGATACTTTTATGGAAATTGAAATTAAAGGCGTTGCGGATTTGGTTTTGGAGAATGAAAAAGGAGAATTAGCAATTATAGATTTGAAATGGAGCGGAGCAGCAAAACGCTTTCAACTCATTCGTAATCAAGAGGATTTGCAATTAGTGATGTATTCTAAATTGTTGACCAAAAATGATGATTGGGCGCATACGGCGTTTTTCATTATGGAACAAGGCAAGATGATTTCACGCAATAACTTAGCTTTTAAAGAAGCGATGGCAGTTGATCCAAATGCCGACCATGAAGCTATTAACTTATCGATTTGGGAAAAAATAAAAGCGACTTATCAATGGCGAATGAAGCAGCTTGAAGCAGGAAGTATTGAAATTCGTACCGAACAAACTTTACTTGATATTGAAGAACAAATGACTGCCGAAGAACTTATGGCGTTATTGGAAATGAAAAGTAAAAACGCCCGTTATGATGATTTCAAGGCTTTAATTGGTGTTTTGGAATAAAAAGATTGTCATGATTGTTAGATTGTGCCGCTTCGCTGATTGTTAGAGTTTTATGAAACATTATTCAGTTTCTTTAGTAAAGATTAACAATCTAACAATCTAACAATCTAACAATCTAACAATCTAACAATCTAACAATCTAACAATCTAACAATCTAACAATACCTCTTTTAGTACTTTTCCATTAAATAACTAGTCATATAGGCCCAGTCTTGAATAATACCTTTTTTAAAATTAAAAAATCGGAGCTATTATACGCATTTCAATTAAATATGTCGCATATAAAAATTATCAATGAAACTAAAATTTTTATTTATATGCCATCGTCAATTGAAATGCGTATGAGTATAATTTTTTCGTTTAAATACCTAAAATAGTATAGAAATCTTCAGTTATATCTAGCCTGTCAAATGTTAAAGTTTGTTCTTTAACTAAATTTTTAGTTATAAAAACTTGATTAACTAAGAATTTAGTTATAGATTTGTTTTAAGCAATTGAGAAGAAACAATTGTAATCATCAAAATTTATTTAAAATAATTCAACAATGAAAAAATCAATGTTAATCACGTTTGCGTTATGCCTAATAATTGGTGTAGCAGCACAAGGACAAAGCCACAAAGTCAGTGCATTTGCAGGAGTTGTGCCGATGGCAAAAGCCTATTCTTTAGACAAAAAAGAAAATAATTTTGGTACAATAAAGAAGGGAACGCCTGTGAAAGCTAGTTTTGTTATTAAAAATACGAGCTTAACCGAGCCGTTGATTTTGAAAAAAGTCAAAGCAACTTGTGGTTGTACTGCTACGGGATATTCTAAAGAGCCAATTCCGCCAGGAGGCAGCACGATTATCAAAGCGACTTACAATGCTGCAAAAGCAGGGAGTTTTACAAAAAGCGTGATGGTTTATACTAATTTTAGTGACAAACCAGAGGTTTTGTATTTGAAAGGAAAAGTGCAATAATAAAAAGGATTGGATCTCTTCAAGAGATCCAATCCTTAAATTCTAATTAAATAATCACTCTTTATAATTGCGCTAAAATTTCTTGCAATTGTGCTTCTGAAATCCTACCATTAGAAACTGCTTCAATTTTATAAAAAGGCATATCATTGAAAATATACACAAAAAACTGTTTGATTTCCTGTTGTTTTTCTGGCTGATCGTCTGGAACACTTCTAGTCGCAAAGGCTAGTAAATCTTCATAAATCGGTTGCACAAGCGGTTGTCCTACTGGATGCGCCAAAAATTCCTTGATTGTAGAATATTGATCTAAAGGTGGTAATTGATTGTGAACTGTGTGAATATGAATGGTTTTTTGTAAACGAATATCCGTAGAAGACGCGCCAATCAATAGATTAAAATTGCCTTTTTCTACTTTCCAGCTTTTAGAAATCGGATCATAGAAAGCAAAATCACGACGGTTCAATTCAAACTTGATTTCTTTTGTTTCGTTAGGAGCTAGAGCGATTTTTGCAAAGTGCTTTAGTTCTTTTTCTGGTCGAATGATAGATGATTCTACGTCTTGAATATATAGTTGAGCGCTCTCTTTCCCTGTTGTTTTTCCTGTATTGGTAATTGAAAATTGAACAATAAGAAGCCCATTATCAGCGATTTTACTATTAGAAACCATCAAATTACTATACTCAAAAGTCGTGTAAGACAAGCCATGACCGAAAGGAAAAAGTGGTTTGATTTTCTTTTTTTCAAAATAACGATAGCCAACAAAAATCCCCTCACTATACTTTACTTCCTTTGCCGTTCCTGGGAAATGTAAAAACGATGGACTATCTTCCAAGCGAATAGGAAAAGTTTCAGTCAATTTGCCAGAAGGATTAATTTTCCCTGTTAGAATATTTGCCATTGCTGCACCTCCACCTTGACCAAATAACCAACCTTCAACCACTGTCGATGCTTCATTAAGCCACGGCATTTCTACGGGTGAACCATTTGTTAATATAACAATTGTATTGGGCTGAACCTTTAAAATTTGCTCAACTAAAGTGCGATGACTTTCTGGAAGTTTGATGTGTTTTCTATCGATGCCTTCTGTCTCGAAACTTTCGGGCAAACCGACACAGATTATCGCTAATTCTGAATTTTGAGCTGTTTTAACTGCTTCCGAAATCAACTGATCATCAACTTTGTGGGCTTTGTCATACCCTGCAGCATAGGTCAAATTACCGTTTGGCAATTGAGCCGAAAGGCTATCGAACAAATTATCAACGTCGGTCGGAATGACGCGCGAACTACCCGAACCTTGAAAACGAGGTTGTTGAGAAAATTGCCCAATAACGGCAATTGAAGCCGTTTTTTGAGTGTCAAGTGGCAATAAATTCGCTTCATTTTTTAATAAAACAATACCTTCACTTGCTGCTTCTTGCGCTAATTGATGATGTTCTTTTGTATTAAATGTGGCGTTTTCTTGTTTCGCATCCTGTAATGTTAAAATAATATTGAGCCATTCAGTAAGTACTTCATCTAATCGACTTTCGTCCAAATTTCCATTGCGAACAGCCTCGATGATTTTTCTATCATTCACGCCTTCATTCCCAGGCATTTCTAGATGTAACCCAGCTTTAATTCCAGCGACACGATCATGCACCGCGTCCCAATCTGACATTACAATACCTTTATATTGCCATTCTTTTTTGAGAATATCATGCAATAAATAAGTATTTTCAGACCCAAAAACACCATTAATTTTATTATAAGCACACATCAAAGTGTACGGCTGTGCTTTCTTGACTGCGATTTCAAAACCAGCTAAATAAATCTCTCTTAATGCACGTTCATCGACTTGGGCATTGATCGACATTCGTTCAAATTCCTGATTATTAGCCACATAGTGCTTTAATGAAGTACCAACACCTTGGCTTTGAATACCCGAAATAAGCGCGGCAGCCATTTCGCCCGAAACAATCGGATCTTCACTGAAATATTCAAAATTTCGCCCATTGAGTGGAGAACGTTTTATGTTCGCGCCTGGTCCAAGAAGAATTTGAACGCCTTGTGTTTGACACTCTTTTCCAATCGCTTCACCTACGCGCGTCAATAAATCGGTATTCCATGAAGAAGCCAAACACGCAGCCGTCGGAAAACAAGTTGCTGGAAGGCTATTTCCAAAACCATCATCAGCTTCTCTACGCAGCCCGTGCGGACCATCGGTCATATATATAGATGGAATATTGAGCCGTTCAATCGGCTGACTGCTCCAGTTATTTTGCCCTGAGCATAAAGCGGCTTTTTCTTCTAAAGTGAGTTGAGTTAATAGTGATTCAATACGCGTTTTCATCAATAGCATTTTCTACAAATATTATATTAGTAAAAATTATAATTTGACTACAAAGTAAGCATTTTAGATCATAACTATAAAATAAAATGGGTTTTATCATTCATGAGGTAGTCAAAAACGATTATAATAATCGTTATTAAACGGAATAGATTTTTAACACTAAAAATGTTTTGATTATGAAAAAAATGTTACTCTTATTGATTTTTTCTGTGTTTTATATTTTCGCGGAAGCGCAAATACCTCACTATTTTCCTTTTTTGACTAGCAGCCGATCCTGTTTGTCTGATACATCACTAATGCTGAATCAATACACGGATTGGGATATTTACAAAACCTTGAATGACGAATGGGATGGCGTTATTGATTCGACTTTTTGTGGTGCGGTGATGGCTAATTCTCAGATTGATTTTAGTGGTTTGAATACAGGCGAAACGATTTTTATTCGCTATCATTTTACAGATAGTAATAAGGTACTCTTAGCATCAGATATGCTTTATATGGGAAGATTAGAGACAGATATATTTAATTATAGCATGTTTAATATAGGAACGAATTGCCCTAATAATTTATGTTCAGGAGTGATCACAGGAGTAGAAATTCCAGATAGTGCTGGGACAGGAACAGCTATGCGATGGTATGAAACACCTTTATATGATAGCAATTTATCTTATGATAGTCAGGGGAAATTTTGCTTGCCGACAGAATATTTTGCTAATAATTATTTGCGCGAAGTAATTATTAAACTAACAATTGATAGCGTTAACAGTTCAGTAAGATTATATGATTTTGTTTTAGAAGAGGTTGAGCCTTTTTTATGGCATCAGATCAAGGATAGTATAAATATACCTTATCAATCGCAGCAATCACAGTATATTTATTCTACTTATTTTGATCATTATTTAGTAATGAAATCAGATACTTTGATTTATCCGAATGCTAATGGAATGGAATATGTCGAATTAAAGCCTACTCCGAATGTGGATACAGTAGTGACAATGGAGGTTTATATTAACCCTGAAACTTCTTTGATTACTCAGCCTTTTGTTGAATTTCGAGGAGGAAATTTACTTAATGATAGCACTCAACGACATTTATATAATATTGTGAATAATGGTGGAAATGTTTGTTTTCCTAATCAAGCAGAGGTGCGTTTTTCTGGTGGAAATAATTATGTTCACCGTGCAGGTAGGGTTGATTTCGGTGGACAAATGGCTTGTATGCAGTTTGGAGAATCGAGTAAATTGATCGTTGGTGATGATGCAAAATTTATTTGTGGCTCGAACGGAATGGGGATTATTGCATTACGATCAAGGTCTTCTATCGAAATTGGCAAAAATGCAGAATTAGTTATTAATAATAAGGTATTGTTATTTGAATATCGCTACGATACAGCACCTGAGCAAATCTACATGACACTGAATGAAGGCAGTAAATTGAGCTTTGGCAAAAATGCGGAAATTTACAATGGCTATAGTATAGATGGGCAAATGAAATTGAATATTTATATGAAAGGTGGAACAATTGATTTATCAAATTTGGACGCGGAATCTTATCAGGCTGTCAATTTGATTTATGATGAAGTCGAGCCTGATTTTGTTGATAATATTAAAGTATTAGGAAATCCTACACGCGATGAAATTCGATTTTCGATTGTCGCGGAGGATAATGATAAAGTGACTTATAGTTTATTTTCATTAGATGGAAAACAGGTGCAATCGGCTAATATTACTACACAAAAAGGGATTAATTATATCAAAATGCCTATTCATCAATTAGCGAATGGTTTGTATTTATTAAATATTCAATCAGGAGAAAATACGTTTGTAAAGAAAATTATTATTACAAAATAGGAGATTTTATAATTTGATTAATTATTTGCCTTTTTTATTAGAAATTGATTTAATGAATACATATATTTGTTTCATGATACAAAAGATGAAAAAATAAATATTTGTATGGTTTTGATAATGCTTTAGACAGAATGAGAAATTGAGGTATTAAAATGTTGGAAAGTATATAATATAGCTTTCGAGTGTTTTATTTTGATGAAAAATCCTGTCTTTAGCATTAACTTTTGAATGCTAATTTCTTTTTGATTTTTCCAAAACAATTACCAAAGAACCAAAATAAATAGCTTGTGCTTTTTAATATTCAATCGACTGAGAATATATTCATGTAGAAGGACATTGTTGGAAACAGAATGCTTTTAAAATATAGATAAGACAACAAGACATTTTTTTAAAGTAAAACAAAAAAAACATTATTAGATTTAGTTTTGTTTTTTTATCTTGCAATGGTATTTATATCATAAAATAAAAATAAAGAGTATCTTTCAAAACGTTAAATACTGTTTCTTTTTTGAGAATTATTGTTAGTTTTTTATTACTATTCAACTTCTTGAATGGTTACATTTTCTTATAAAATTAGTTCTATTCCATATCAAATTCAAAAATTGATTGCTTAACACCTAAGCTACTTTTAAGTGTTGAGTAATTCTATTTAATTATTTTTTTACAAAAAAATAAGGAGGAGCCTGAAAATCCTAAAGAGTAAGGAGCACAAACCGAAAAGCTTAAAGAGTAGGTATAAATCAAATCAATTCTATTTTACTATGAAAAAATTATTAAATTTTACATTAATTTTAGCGTTATTGTTTGCATTTAACACAAGTTATGCAGTATCAGGTACATATGCTAGCTTAGGGAAAACAATAGATCAGACTTCTTTAGACCTGAAACAAGGTGCGAAAAAAAGCAAATTGAGTAAAAAGAAAATTAAGAGATTACAGAAAATACAGAAAAAAATAGCTAAGAAACAGGCAAAAGGTGGAAAGAGTCAAGTTGTAGCTTTATTACTAGTATTATTTTTTGGTGTTTTAGGAATTCACCGTTTTTATTTAGGACATAACTTGATTGGAGTTCTTATGTTATTAACAGCAGGTCTTTTTGGCATTTTAGCTTTAATAGATCTTGTTCGTATCATAATTGGTTCTTTGAAGCCTAAAGACGGAGATTACGAAACAAAACTTTAGTCAAAAAAATTGAGCTAGTTTCAATAAAAACTAATAAGAAAAGCCTCAGACTTCAATATTGAAGTCTGAGGCTTTTCTTATTAATAAAGTGTCTTTACTCTGAAAATTCAGAATTATTAATAAAGTCCCAATCGGTTAAGCTTTTCAAAAAAGCAATTAAATCTGATTTTTCTTGTTCTGAAAGTTGAAGTGATTGTATTAATGAACTTTGATTCGGATGACCGAAGCCGCCTTGATTGTATCTTTCTATAACCTCCTCTAAAGAATTATAAGTTCCATTGTGCATATAAGGCGCGGTAAGTTCAATATTACGAAGTGTAGGAACTTTAAATTTGCCAATATCTGAGCTATCTGCTGTAATTCTCGCCAAACCATGATCATCAAAAGAAGCAAAAGCACCATTATTAACAATAGCATATTCCGAAAAATCAAAACCACCATGACAACTGCCACAGTTTAACCGAGTGCTAAAAAATAAAGACATCCCACGTTGTTCGGAAATAGTCAATGCTTCATTTTCTCCCCAATATTTGAAGCGATCATATTTTGAATTTGCGCTAATCAATGTTCTTTCAAATGCACTTAATGCTCGAACAATTACAAAGTTATCCAAAGATTTGCCAAAAGCTTGATGAGATAAGGTTTGAATGTTTTCGTCATCCTTTAACCGTTCGATTATACCAATTGTTGAAAAATCCATTTCTCGATGATCTTCAATTGGTCCAAAAACTTGAGATTCTAATGAGTTATTCCCGCCTTCTCTAAAGAAATAGGGATGATAAGCGACATTAATTAAAGTAGGAGAATTTCGGAAACCAATTCGATTATCGATACCGATAGAAATAGGATGATGATCCGCAAATCCTTCTGATTGTAAATGACAAGAACCACAAGAAATCGTTTCATTGCGCGAAAGTCGCTTATCATAAAACAATTGTTTACCCAATGCGACACGCTCTAAAGTCACTGCCCGATCACTAGGAATAGGCGGGAAGGGAACACCCGCAGGTAAGTTGAATTCATAAGGTGTTTCGGTCATAGTAGGTGGAGCTTCATCAAAATCACAAGATATGATGAAGCTACACCAACATAAAATAAATAGTGTTTTTGATTTCAAATCACTTATTATTTGATTACATTACAGAAAAAGCGTCTTTCAAATTATCCATCATTGTGGCACTCATACCATGAACTGTAGTATTATTTTTTAAGTCAATATCCTTGAATAAATTCGCGTAATCGACCTTAATCATAATTTCTTCTGTAGACTTTGTTAACTCTTGATGAGTCATTAAAGTAAGGTTACGAAGCATTTCATTTCTACCAATATGATAAGCAAAAGGCGTTTCTGGTGTTCCGTCTCCATCCACATCAACTAGCCCTTCGATTTTTGCAAAAATATACCCTGAATTCCAGTTCCAGTGCATTTTAGGATCTTGAATAGCTAAAGGATCTTCTGCATCACGAGCAGTAAAATTAGCCTCAGTTTGTGCATTATTAGTAGCATCAACACCGACACTAAAGGTTAATTCATGTGCATGTAGTAACGAAGTTTCGCCCCATTCATACGTTCCATGACCTGCTTTGACTAGGAAATAATTGTCAATACTTTCCGATCCACCATCATCATCTGAAAGAGAAAAACCATGCGTGTAAAATTGCGCTAAAGTAAATTGAACAGGAAGAGTATCATTAATCGTATAAGTTTGATTGAAATTGAAATCTTCTGCTCCTACTTTTGGATGAAAGTGAAGGTTTAATGTTGTTTTTTCATCAGAATCGCATGAGCTTAATAAAAGTGCGCATAAAGCTAATGAGATTGATAAAAATTTTATAGTTATTTTTTTCATAATTATTTAGTTTAAAATATTGTTCTGGTTCATTGATAATTTTTGTCTTTAAATCCAATGTAGGCTTGCCCCGTTGTTCTAACTTATTGAAAAACAACGGGGCAAGCCACCACTGGACTAAAAAAATATTCATTTTGGCAAAAATTGTTAATGAACCATTGTTTTTTATTAGACTTGTACGGCGGCTAGTGATTTAGTATGTAGCAAACTTAATAGCCGCTGTACAAGTATATTAACGATTATTAAATATTAATTAAGTACTCATAGTTCTCTGAATTATATGATTTGTAATTTCAAAGACAATGAGTTATTTATAAAATTGAATTTTAGAAAATAAAAGATATTTGCCCCATATATCTACTTTTAGCACTCACTTCGTTCAGCGAATACATTTGAGAAAGAGGAGGTGTATAAGCAGTACTGAACAAGAGACTTTTCCATTTTAGGTTAATCCCTGTTGTTAAAAAAAGTCCCTTACCACTTGTTCCACTCACTAAAGCGCCATCATCAAAATGATCTTGAGCAATACTTTCGCCCAAAATTCCAAGATAAGGTGTGAGCGCTAATTCATTTTTTAAATCTTTCCGATAATAGAATAAAGCCTGCCCTGAAACCTGATTACCAAATTGATAACCAGATTTAGAAACGGCATTGCGCTGATAAGTACCATTCATGATTAACCCAAAGTTATTTTTATTGAGAATGATATTAGGTTGGAAGATAAAACTCCAAGTGCCTTTCCCAATATTGAAATTTTCAGGTAAATCCTTACTATGTAAATTGCTATCGTACTTACCGACAGGCAGTTGTGCGCCAGCTCCTAGTTCCATATATAGGTTGACCCCACCTATTTTTTTATCCCTAAGAATAGTATAATTAGCTAAAATTCGAGTATCACCAATGCCCTCCAAATTGCTCAATTCATCGTTTGTATTTCTGAAATTGAGTTTATAAGGTTGATGTACCAATAGTTTAAAATCCGTTGTGAAATGGTATCTCATAGATAATTCTAGCGTGTGAAATTGATCATAAGAACCTGCACCATGAAAGCGAGAGCCTTCAAAAGGTGTTAATTGCCAAGACATACTAATAAAATTGTAACGATAAGCCGAAACTAAGCCTAGACCTGTTCCACTAATACTACACCCACATACATCACAAGCATATGAAGGGATATTTAATAAGATGCCCAGCACAATAAGAACAATTGTTTTTCTTATCATGGCTTTTTTTTTGATAAAATAATAGATATAACCCTCCAATCGCCTAAAAAGACGGTTGAAAAATGATTAATAAAGTAATTTAAAAATTGTCTCTGAATGAATTTCTGAGACTTTAGGCATTCTTTGACTGTGGTGGTTGAAGAATTTTAGAAATGAAAGATTGAGAAATAATATGGTTTTCCTTAATATTTACCTGATGTTGAGGTAATACAATTGAGATAGAATTAGCATCAATTGTATGAAGAAAAACAATTATTTCTTTATAATTTTCAGCAGTTTGATTTGGAGTATTTTTGTCATCTAATTGATCCGTTAAATAACATCGCCCAAAACACATCACATCTACTACATCATTATTTACACAAATATTATCTGTTATGTAATCTTGATGAATAGTAAAAGAAACATAGAGCGCCACATCCTTCAAACTCATTGATAGGAATAAAAAACACATAAATATGGCTAAACCTTGTTTCATACTGCAAACATCGGCTTTTTTTAAAAAAGTAATAGTAACAATAATCACTATCCAAAAGATTATTAGCAGGAAAACGCATAAAAAACAAAAAAAACGCAGATAAATGACTTTTTAACTTTTGGATGCAAAAAATAAGTCACATATTCGCGAAATTATTCATATTCCACAAATGACCTATTTTGAACTGAGATAGGAAAGGGAAAATCTAAGAAAAAATAACTAGTGTATACAAAAATATATTTAAAGAAAAATAAGTTAGCAGCAGTTAAACGTTTTCATCCGTGGATATTTTCTGGAGCAATTCAGCGGATTGAAAAACCAGTAGAAGATGGAGAACTAGTCGAAGTCTGTGCGCCTAATGGTAATTTCTTAGCTATTGGCTACTATCAGGATAACACCATTGCTATTCGTGTACTTTCTTTTAAAAAAGAAGAAATAAATGCGAATTTTTGGAACGAAACGATCAAACGTGCGTACAATCTGCGAGAACAATTACAAATAACAACGGATCTCTCAACTAATGCCTATCGCTTATTTCATGCGGAGGGAGATCATATTCCAGGATTAATTATTGATATATATGATAAAGTGGCGGTTGTTCAATGTCATTCGATTGGTATTCATCAACGAATTGAGCAGATAAAAAACGCACTTATTCACGTTTATGGCAATAAATTAGACGCGGTTTACGATAAGAGTAAAGGTACTTTACCAAAGGAATATGCTAAGGATAAAGAAAACCGATATTTGTTTGGAAAGACTGATAATCAAACAATTAAAGAAAATAAAAATATGTTTCAGGTCAATTGGGAAGAAGGTCAAAAAACGGGCTTTTTCTTAGATCAAAGAGACAATCGAAATTTACTCGCTCAATATGCTTCTGGCAAATCCGTTTTGAATACGTTTTGTTATTCTGGCGGTTTTTCTATCTACGCACTTAACGCAGGAGCAAGCCTAGTTCATTCTGTTGATGTGTCTAAAAAAGCCATCGAATGGACGAACGAAAATGCAGAAATAAATACATTTGAAGGAGGTCATGAAGCTTATGCAATGGATGTTTTAAAATTTTTGAAACAAACTGATCAAAAGTATGATATTGTTGTCGTTGATCCGCCAGCTTATGCTAAAAGCCAAAAGGCACGACACAATGCTATTCAAGGTTATAAGCGATTGAATATAGCAGCATTCAAAAAGGTGAAAAAAGGCGGTTTGATGTTTACTTTTTCTTGTTCGCAAGTAGTAAATCGAGCTTTATTCAGCCATACTATTTTAGCGGCAGCTTTAGAAAGCGGGCGAAAAATTAGGGTATTGCACCACCTTTCACAACCTGCGGATCATCCTATGAATATCTTTCATCCAGAAGGAAACTATTTAAAAGGGTTAGTTTTGAGTGTAGATGATTAAATTTTACAAGAAAAAGCTATTTTTATACTTTTAATTATGTCACAATTAAGGGCTTTTAAATGTTAAAATTTTATATAAAATGGCTTTAATATGTTAAGATTTGTTTAGCACATTATGTAATTTTTTTTATGTAATGTTTATATATTATTTTTTGATTTTCAATTTTTTAAATATTATGAATTTTTTTAATTAAAGGATATTTTTTTAGAATTGTTGGAAATGTGATGGAAAAAATTATATTAACTTATACGTAGTATAAGTTAATATAAAAAAAATGCCGAAAAAAATAAAAAAAATTGTTACCCATTTTTTAGCGTCTTTTAAATCGTCACATTAATCCACTTGCTTTCATTTACTTTTTTCTTAAATGTAAATAGGTTGGGATTATGAGAAGAAAAATACTGTTGCTATTAAGTTTACTACTATTATTATCATCGCAACTCATTACTGCACAAGATGCTGCTTTCTCGCAGTTCTATGCAAATAAGTTGTATCTGAATCCTGCTTTTGCGGGACATCAGCAAGGTCTGACCATGACGAGTGCGTATCGTACTCAATGGAGTTATATTCCTGGAGGATTTACGACTTACAGTTTTGGAGCAGATATTCAAGAGCCTTATCTCAACTCTACTTTTGGAGTATTGGCTTATAAAGATCAGGAAGGGGAAGGCTTTCTTTCCACAACTTCCATTGGTTTTATCTATGGCTATATTGTCCGATTAGGGAAGAAGAGTAATATTCATATTGCGCTTCAAACCAATTTTTTTCAAAAAGCCATTGATTGGTCAAAATTAACTTTTACAGATCAATTGCATCCTGTTTTAGGCGTTGTCAGACCGACTAACGCTATTCCTATTCTAGAAACAAAGAGTTATGCTTCTTTTGATTTTGGAATGGTTTGGCGTGCACAGGGCGAGTTGTTTGGTATGAAAACTCATAATAATATGGGGTTTTCTATACATCACCTCAATCAACCTAATGAGTCTATTCAAGAGCTAGGGAGCATTAATTCTAATTTACCAAGAAGATATACATTTCATGCAGGAACTATGTTTGAAGTGGTTTCTTTCGATTACGCTCAAAAGCGGGTCATTTACCTTTCTCCGAATTTCAAATTTGATTATCAAAAAAATATTAAGATTGTGACTTATGGTATTTATGCGATAAGTAATCCGCTTTATGCTGGTGTTTTTTACCAAAATAAAAACGGAATTATTGATTTTCAAAATACCAACTCCTTAATTTTAACAGGTGGTTTTGAAGGTCGTATGAATGATGATTTGAAATTTACAGTCGGGTATAGTTATGATTTGAACACCACAGGTTTAGGCCCTCGAACAAATGGAGTGCATGAAGTAACCGTTATGTTCAATTTTGAAAAAGCATCGATTTTTGGATTGCCAAGTAATGGGAAATCTGGAAAACGATGGAGAGGTCGAAAAAACCGTAGAGGTCGAAATGCCATGAGTTGTTACAAATTTGAAGGCGCGAGTTCCATCTCTATTTATTAAAAATAGCATAACAGTATTTTACTATATAAATATAAAGTAAGTATAGCTATACTTGCTTTATAGATAATTATAATAGTTATTATCCAGCTAAACATAAAAAGAATTGCCTAATTAATTAGTGGCAATTTTCAAAGAATAAAACTTCCATTTTCTCAAAATGTCTAAAGAATAATGAGAATATATACCAACATATTTACACTATTTATAGGTCTATTAGGTCTATTTTCCTCTAATCATGTGCTGGCTCAGTGTCCTGTACCAGCATCAGCCGTGGCGTTTACCGCTTCAAATAATGTTGCGAGTTGTGCGCAAACGGCTATTACTTTTACTGTAACTAATCCTGATCCTGATTATACATATACTTGGGATTTTGGAGATCCAGCTTCAGGTACGAGTAATACTGCAACAGGTACAACTGTTAGTCATTCCTTTTCTGCGACTACCGTAGGTGCTGCTCATAATGTAAAAGTTACTGCAACTGAAAGCACTGAGAATAATGTAGCTTGGACAACTGTTCATTCAAGGTTAACAGCTTTTGGTAATAGTGTTGCAAGAAACTTTGGAACAGGTTCTGGTTGGAATTCGGGCGCAGAATCTGCGGCATTAATTAATGATAACTCTTATGTAGAATTTATTGCAGGATTAACAAACAATCGTTTGGCTTGTGGATTAGGTAATAATACGAATAATAATGGTTTAGGTGGTATTGATTTTGCCATGGAAATGCGGAATGGTTCTATTCGAATTTATGAAAGTGGTCAATATAGAACTAATATTGGTAGTTATAATTATGGAGATACATTAAGGGTGGCTGCCGAAAATGGAACGGTTAACTATTATCAAAATGGAACATTAAAATATACAAGTAATGTTTCGCCTTCCTTTCCTATGTTTGCAGATGCTTCTATTAGAAATGCTGGTGATACATTGCACAATGCAGTCATTGGAGCATATTGTACTGCCTCGGATTCTACGACAATTACAACTTTAGGAACACCTACAATAGACATACCTCAAGGCTGGGATAGATGTATTGCAGTAGATAATCAAGGCTTTACTAATGCTGTCTTTTTGAATAGTGGTATGATTCCAGGCATAACTTATAATTGGGATTTTGGTGATGGAGGTTCTACTTCTACGGTATATCCAGATAGTGTAACTGTTCATCAATATGTAGGACATGGTATTTATCCTGTAACCGTAACAGCTAGTAACGGTACTTGTACCAGCACATATACTAATAATGTTTTATATTTAACTAGACCATTAGCTGATATGGTTGTAGTAGGTACAGCCGATATTTGTGAAGGAGAAACTATTTATATTGCTAATAACACAGATACTTCGAATGTAGATTTCTTTGTAATGGATTGGGGCGATGGTACACGAGATACTACCCTAACTACTGATACATTAACTCATGTTTATAATTTTTCTGATGCTTATGCTTGTACTATCACACAAGGAGGGCAGCCATACGATATAGTTTTATATGCAGTTAATTCATGTTTTGAACATACAAATGAATCTCCTATTACAGTAATTGCTTCTCCAAGATCTAACTTAGCGAATACACAAATTGTCTGTGAAGATATAAATACTACATCTGGAGTATCATTTTCTAATGCTATTTGTCCTCAACCGACTAGTATTTTTACAGATCAAAATACATATGCATGGAACTTTGGAGATCCAAATTCTGGAGCAAGTAACACGGTTAATGGAACAGGATCTTCAACACATACTTTTTCCGACCCAGGGAATTATACGGTTGTATTAACCATTACAGATCCAACTTGTGGAAATTTTTATGATACAACCGAAGTAAGAATTATAGATAATCCCGAAGCTGGTTTTTCCTTCACGGTCTCTCCTGTATTAGGAAATACCGCGAATGGAGATGGTTGTGCGCCAATTGATGTGGCATTTGCTAATAATGTAAATGGAGATAGTGTTTCTTATCAATGGACGATTGCCACTGATGTAATTGGCGGCATGAATTTTATTAATAATACTTCGGATACGTCTACTAATCCTCAAATGGAATTTACAGAACCAGGGGATTATTTTGTTACGCTTACCGCAACAAATCCTTGTACTTCTACGGTATTTGTAGATACAATTCGTGTTTTGGACGGTCCAAAAGTAACATTAAATCCAGCAAATCCAACTTGTGATAATTTCCTTTATACGCCAAGTGTTGTGTATGATGAAGGAGGAGGAGGGATAGATACTTATAGTTGGCAATTCCCAGGAGCAGTACCTGCGACATCAAGTGATGCTAATCCAACTAATATTTCATATACCTCATCAGGAACTTATCAGGTTATTGTACAAATCACCAATGAATGTACTATAACCTCAGATACTATATCTTTTTATGTTCCGCTCACTCCAACGCCAATAACGCTCTCCGCAAATGGCAATCAAAGTACTTGTATTGATGCCGCCTCCTTTAATCTGACAGCAGATTCAACGGGTGGTACTTGGTCTGGACAAGGTATTACAAATGCCTCACTTGGGACATTCAGTCCAGCAGGTGCAGGAGTTGGAACACATACCATTACTTATACTTATAATCCGCGTGTTTGTCCAGCAACTGCCACAATCCAAATCACTGTCAACGATTTACCTACGGTTAACGCTAGTAATAATATGGCAATGTGTTTGAATGATGGCATTGTGACTTTGACAGGTGCAACGCCAGCAGGCGGAACATGGTCAGGAACGGGCGTTGATCCAGGAGCTGGTACTTTTGATCCGTCAGTAAGTGGTGCAGGTGTTTTTCCTGTAACTTACACTTATACAGATAATAATGGCTGTACTAATACGGATAGTCGAAATATTCGAGTTTTTGCATTACCAAATTTAAATCTAGGAAATGATTTAACGGAATGTAATGGCCCAGATGATATTGCTTTAAGTGCAACACCAGCGGGCGGTACTTGGTCAGGAATTGGCGTGAATAGTGGAAATAGCACATTCAACGCTGTTACCGCAGGCGGTGTGGGTACATATGTTGCAACTTATACTTATACCGATGGTAATGGTTGTACGAATACGGCTTCTATCAATATTGATGTGATTAATGGAACAGCGGTTACCGCAGGAAATGACACAACGCTTTGTGTGTCTGGAGATCCTGTAGAATTAACGGCTGGCTCGCCATCGGGTGGTGTTTGGTCTGGAACAGGGGTATTTAGCAATGCAGGAAGCTATTATTTCTATCCATCAGTAGCTGGAACAGGTTCACATAATATTACTTATAGTCGTGGTTCTGGTTCTTGTCAAGAAACTGATGTTTTCGTAGCAACGGTTATCCCAATCCCAGTAGTAGATGCAGGAGCTAATTTATCTTTATGTATTAGCGAACCAGCTTTCAATTTAACAGGAAATTCGCCTGTTGGCGGAACATGGTCAGGTACTGGTATTACTGATGCCAATGCAGGAACATTCGACCCAGCGATAGGAACAGGTACTTATGTAATAACTTATTCTTATACTGATCCAATTACAGATTGTTCAAATACAGATACAAGACAAATTGTTATTCATGCACTCCCAACAGTCACAGCGACAGGCGCACAAGAAGAATGTAACAATCCTTTAGATTTACAATTGACAGGTTTTGCACCTGGCGGTGGTACTTGGACAGGAGCTGGTATTGCAAATGCTTCTTTAGGAACATTCAATTCTGTTGCAGCAGGTGGTTTATCTTGGGATGGTTCAGATACAACTTATACTTTAACTTATACTTATACAGATGGCAATGGTTGTATTGATAGTGCAAAAACCATTGTCACATTGATTTTTGGTGATACCGTCGAAGCTGGCCCAGATGATACTTTATGTATCAATGCAGGTGCTTATGCTTTATCTGGATTTTCGCCAGCAGGTGGTACTTGGACAGGAAACGGCGTTGCGGGTTCAACTTTCTTCCCAGCCGCCGCAGGTTTGGGCGATCATACTTTGACTTATACTTATGGTACAGGGTCTTGTTTGAAAGAGGATACCAAAATAGTTACTGTAATTAGTATTCCTACGGTCAATGCAGGAAATGATACTTTAGTTTGTGAAGGTACAAATGCATTTACTTTAGTTCCTTATTCTCCAACAGGAGGAACATGGTCAGGAACAGGTGTAGTTGGAAATACTTTTGATCCAACAATAGCAGGAACTGGTGTTCATGTTTTAACTTATGATTATACCAATACAACAACAGGTTGTACCAATACAGATAATATTAGTGTAACGGTTTCTGGATTACCAGTCGTAACAACTAATGGCGCAGAAATGTATTGTATCACAACCGATAATATTACATTAACTAATTATAGTCCTGCTGGCGGGGTTTGGTCTGGAGCTGGTATTGTCAATGCAAATGGCGGTATTTTCA
Source organism: uncultured Saprospiraceae bacterium (assembly GCA_937125475.1). GTDB lineage: Bacteria > Bacteroidota > Bacteroidia > Chitinophagales > Saprospiraceae > CAKZLL01. The sequence goes on from CAKZLL010000319.1 coordinate 29,230, forward strand.
ACGGAACAACTGCAGGCGGTTTAGGATATAATGATGCAGATACAACTTATCCAGTCATTTATACTTATACAGATGGCAATGGTTGTGCAAGTAGTGATGTTTTGACGATTTCCGTCGTGAGCGGTTTAACAGTTGAAGCTGGCGATATTGATACATTTTGTTTATATGATCCAGCATTTATTTTGCCAGGCTTTAGTCCTGCAAATGGTACTTGGACAGGAACAGGAATTGTAGATGCAAGCACAGGACAATTTAATCCAGCAACAGCAGGAGCAGGCACACATACTTTAATTTATAAAGTAGGAAATAGCACTTGTCAAAGATCGGATACAACATATATAACAGTTGGGGAAACGCCTAGCACACAAGCAGGATTAGACACTTTAGTCTGTGAAGGAACAACAACATTCACACTTTATGGGTTTTCGCCAGTAGGCGGAACTTGGACGGGGACAGGAATTACTGGAAACACTTTTGATCCAGTAGCGGCAGGAACAGGCACTCACATTATTACTTACACTTACATCGATCCTTTTACTAAATGTCAAGCAGAAGATACTAAAACAGTAACAGTTTCTGCATTACCGAATGTAATAACTACTGGACCAGTACAGGAATGTACTTCTCCAGATAATATTGCATTGACAGGCTTTTCGCCATTAGGTGGTTCTTGGTCTGGAGATGGAATTGTTAGTGCGGGTGGTGTTTTTAATGGAAATACGGCTGGCGGTGTTGGTGTGTATGATTTAGTCTATACTTATACGGATGGAAATGGTTGTACAAATACGGACACGATGCAATTATCAGTTGTGGATAGTGTCAGCGTTGAGGCTGGACCTTTAGATACGGTTTGTGCTTATGATGCGCCATTCACTTTGCAAGGGTTTACTCCTGCGGCTGGTGTTTGGTCGGGTTCTGGTATTTCTAATGCAAATACAGGGCAGTTTGATCCAGGTTCAGTTGCTCCAGGTACTTATCCTGTTGTTTATACAATTGGTTCTGGAACTTGTCAACGTTCAGATACAACTTCCGTTTTGATCGTTCCAACTCCAACTGTAAATGCAGGGCCGAATATTGTAATTTGTGCGGATAGTTCAGCCTTTATTTTAACGGACTTTTCGCCAGTAGGCGGAACATGGTCAGGTACAGGAATTACAGATAGCATCAATGGTGTTTTTGATCCAAAAGTGGCAGGTGATGGACTATTTACATTGACTTATACTTACATAGAAAGTATTAATGGGTGTGAAAATTCAGCTACTAGAACGGTTAGAATTAATCCTTTACCATCGGTTACGATGCCAGATACACTTGAATATTGTAATAGTGGAGGTGATATTACCATTGCAGGATACACGCCTACGGGGGGTGTTTGGAGTGGAAATGGTATTACTGATGCTAATGCAGGTATTTTTAACACAGTAACAGCAGGCGGTATTGGATATAATAATGTAGATACAACTTATCCGTTAGTTTATATTTATACGGATGTTAATGGTTGTATTGATACAGCAGATTTAAATCTTACTTTAGTATTTGGTGATACAATCAATGCAGGGCCAGACTTGGCAATGTGTGTAACGGATGATCCTGATACATTAATGAATTATATTCCGACAAGTGGCGGTTCTTGGTCAGGTCCAGGTATTGTCAATGCGTCAGTAGGTATTTTTGATCCATCAATTGGAGCAGGAACTTACACGATTACTTATACGCATGGTACTTCTACTTGTTTAAAACAGGATACAAGAGATATTTTAGTTGGAGATCTTCCTGCTGTTGAAGCAGGCTCGAACCTAGCTTACTGTATTAGTGAGCCACAAGATACCTTAACAGGAAATAGTCCTTCAAATGGTATTTGGAGTGGAACAGGTATTACAGATAGTTTGAATGGTCATTTCGACCCAGCAACTGCAACCGCAGGAACACATACAATTACATATACATTTACAAATTCAATAACAGGTTGTGTTAACTCTGATTCTCGATCTTTAGAAGTTAATTCATTACCAGTTATTAATGTGGGTGATACAGTAATTTATTGTAATAATCCAGATAATATAACGCTTTCAGGCTATTCGCCAGTAGGTGGAATTTGGTCTGGTACAGGCGTTATTGATCCGAATAATGGTATTTTCAATTCAGAAACAGCAGGTGGAGAAGGTTTTTATAATCTAGTTTATACCGTTACAAGTAATAAAGGTTGTGTGGATACGGACACATTAGTTGTCAATGTTATTTACGGAGATACAGTTGATGCAGGTGCGCCAATTGGTGTTTGTATTGATGATGGTATTGTGACTTTAAGCGGTTATACACCAACAACTGGCGGTACTTGGTCAGGACCTGGTATTGTGGATGGAAGTGCAGGAACTTTTGACCCAACAAATGTAGCAGCTACGAATACATCTTATACCTTAATATATACTTATGGTGTAGGAACTTGTCGCAAAACAGATGCAACAACGATTTATGTCGGTTCAATTCCATTTGTAGAAGCAGGTGCAAATGATACGGTTTGTAGCGCGGATGCAGCATTTGCATTGTCTGGATATGTTCCAGCTTCGGGCGGAACTTGGTCAGGCGATGGCATTACAGATGCATCAAACGGCATTTTCACGCCAAGTGTAGCAGGTGCAGGCACACATACTTTAACTTATACTTATCTCAACGACTTTACAGGTTGTGAGAATTTCGATACTAAATTAATTACAGTTCGTCCAGCCCCAATTGTAGGCGCAGGAAACGACAGAACTGAATGTAATAGCGTCACCGATTTAACCTTAACTGGATATAGTCCTTTGGGTGGTGTTTGGTCTGGGATTGGTATTATTGATGCCAATAATGGTATTTTCAATAGTATTATCGCGGGTGGTGTTGGTACTTATCAATTGACTTATACTTATACTGATAATATTGGTTGTTCTAATTTGGACACCGTGAATATGATTATCGAATATGGGGATACAGTCAAAGCAGGAGATGATTTTAATCTTTGTGAAGATGCAGGAAATCGCGTATTAGTTGGCTCTCCAGCAGGAGGTACATGGTCAGGAACAGGTATTATCAATCCATCAGGAATTTTTGATCCTACCGTTCCAGCGCCTGGAGCATTCTACACATTGACTTATACTTATGGTGTTGGAACTTGTCAAAAAACGGATGATATCCAAGTATTTGTTAGTCCAGCTATCACTGTAAATGCAGGCCCAGACGAAACGGTTTGTTTATCTAATCCAGCTTATAATCTTACTGGAAATAGCCCAGCTTCGGGTGGTGTTTGGTCAGGAGATGGTATTACAGATGCTAATGCAGGAACATTTGACCCAGCAACAGCAGGAATAGGAAATCACGTTATTACTTTTAATTATGTCAATGCCGTAACAGGTTGTGAAGGAACAGACACTCGTACAATTAGCGTCGTTTCTATTCCAATTGCAGAAGCAGGCGCACCAGTTACTTATTGTAATAATACTGGAAATGTAACATTAACAGGCTATTCGCCATTAGGTGGTATTTGGTCTGGTACTGGTATTATTGATGGTATTAATGGTATTTTCAATAGTGTTTCGGCAGGTGGTTTAGGCTACAATAATGCAGATACAACTTATAAATTAGTTTATACTTATTCAAGTGGTTCTAATTGTAGTGCTACGGATACATTAGAAATTACACTTATTTTTGGGGAAACCCTCGTAGCAGGAAGCAACGATACTTTATGTATTGATGATGCTCAATTGACTTTAACAGGTTATTCGCCAGCAGGCGGAGGCTGGTCTGGTACTGGTATTATTGATGGTATTAATGGTATTTTTGATCCATCAGTTGCAGGTGCAGGCACACATACTTTAACTTATACACATGGTTCTGGTACTTGCGAAAAAACAATTACTAAAACGGTTTATGTTGATCCATTACCTGTTATTAATCCAGGTGCAAACGAAACGTATTGTCTGGCGAATACAATAATAACTTTATCTGGTTATAGCCCACAAGGCGGAGTTTGGTCTGGTACTGGCATTGTTGATGGAAATGCAGGAACATTCGATCTTTCAGTCGGAGTTGGAACGCATACTTTGACTTATACTTATGCTAATTCAATTACAGGTTGTGAAAATTCAGCAACTAAAACGATCACAATTGATCCATTACCAGTAGTTGATGCAGGTGTTAATCAGAATGTTTGTATTGATGATCCACAATTGACGCTTGCTGGTT
>CAKZLL010000320.1 GCA_937125475.1 uncultured Saprospiraceae bacterium
AAAAAGTCATTGGATGAGTGAAGTGTTTAATTTATTAATTGAATATCAAGACATAAATTTGATTAAAACTCACCTGATGACTACTCAATTAGAATAGTAAATGCGAAAGACTGAATTACCCCCTAATTTTGAAGGCAAATCTCATCATCTGCAAAACTAATTGGTAAAATGTTTAAGAATTTTTTTCTCCTATTAGCTATTATCACTATCAATAGTTGTGATAGTTCTATCGCTAATGAAGTACAACCAATGCAATCGAATAGCCCTCGTGCTAAAAATATTATTTTATTAATTGGCGATGGAATGGGCGTTTCACAAATAACTGCTGGGCTTTATGCCAATGGAAATCATCTTGAAATAGAGCGATTTAAGCATATGGGATTAGTTAAATGCCATTCTTCTAATAATTTAATTACAGATTCAGCAGCTAGTGGAACAGCTTTCGCCACAGGTATTAAAACTTTTAATGGAGCAGTGGGCGTTAACCCAAATCGAGAACCTGTCAAAAATATAGTTGAATATGCAGAGGAAAAAGGATTAGCAACAGGTTTGGTTGTTACGTCGCAAATGGCACACGCAACGCCAGCAGCATTTTTTGGGCATCACCACAAGCGTTCATTAATGGAAGATATTGCAGCCCAATTGCTGGATCAAGATATTGATTTATTAATTGGTGGTGGTCAAAATCATTTTGAAAATAGAAAGGATAATCAAAATATATCAAAGAAACTACGTAAAAAAGGGTATCAAGTCCATAGTTTTATGGATAAAGCACTAACAGAAATAGAAGCTGATCCTCAACAAAATTTATTATATTTCACTGCAGCAGGCTTGCCATTACCTAAACATCAAGGTCGAGATTATTTGCCTTTTGCTATGGATTTTTCAATTGATTTTTTACAAAAAAAATCTAAAAAAGGTTTTTTCTTGATGGTCGAAGGTTCTCAAATTGATTTAGGTGGACACGCGAAAAATTCTGATTTTATTATTAGCGAAATGCTAGAGTTTGATGAAATAGTGGGAAAGGCATTAGATTTTGCTGAAGAAGATGGCAATACGTTGGTTATTCTTGGGGCAGATCACGAAACAGGTGGTTATGCAATCAATTATGGATCGACTGAGGATAATTTTAAAGCTGGATTTACTTCCGATTATCATACTGCAACGATGGTTCCTATCTTTGCTTATGGTCCTGGAGCAGAAGATTTCACTGGTATTTTTGATAATACACAGGTATTCTTCAAAATGATGGATGCTTATGGTTGGAATGTGGATTAGATATATATATAATGTATGTGGCAAAGTAGGACAAAGGCATGTCTTTGCCCTACCAACCCTTCTCTTTTTCTTCCGTATAGGTAACATAAAAAAAGCCACTCTAAGTACTTGACTTAAAGTGACTTTACTAACGTTCAAAATATACCTATTGCTTTTTCTTACAACTAATTAATTCGCTACAATTTGTACGCGCTTGAGTGCTGTCCAATGTTTATGTTCATCTGTATAATAGAGGTACGCGCTTGAAGCTGGTGCATCAAAAGTACCTGCAATATCTGCTTTTAAATCCAAATTAATTACACGTCTTTCCGACGGTTTCATCTGACGATAATAGAAAACTAGATTATTTCCAATGACCTCATAGAAATCAAAATTTTTCTTTTCTAATAATTCTTTTAATTGCCAAGGTTGAGCGGTCAAACCAGCAGGAAGTCCTACAATTGCCATTGTCATCGGCTGCCCTTCGGTTGTTTTATTGCTCAAAGTAGCGGTTAAACGAACTGTTTCGCCTACTTTGATTTTAGTTTTAGCAATTTTTGTCTTTAGATTAATCACGCATTCTTTTTGAGAATATGGTAAAACTGTGCTGTAATTCACTGCGACTGTATAAGGCAAAGCCGTTTTTGTATTCGCATATTTGACTTGAACCTTATTTGATCCTTCTTTTACATAATTCGCTAATCCTTCGATAACAATCGGTTTGTCATGTCCTTTTTCATAATCGAATGTTTTGACTTTATCGCCATTTACATAAACTTCGATTGATCCAGACTCGTCTGCTCGTTTGCTAAATTTGGCATAAGCCACTAAAGCACGCAAGGCTAAAACGGTACTATTAGTAGAAGAATACCCGCCAAAACTTCCTCTGCTAGATTTGATAAAATCCATACATTTTTTCAACTTCATACGATTTGGTGTTTTGCTTTTCATTGTTGCTAAAGCAGCTAGAGCGGCAGTTTCGATACGCAACGCCTTACCCGAAGAACCTGGAGCTGATTTGTGACTACTTCCATGTTTCCACGCGCCTTCATCGGCTTGGATATCCATCAAAATCGTTAATAATTCTTGCCCACGTTTTTCTTGTCCGCGATTGAATAGGATATTTGCGGCAAGCCCTAATTGATACGGACTTTTTGTTTTTTTCGCTTCAGCGTAAGCAAAATCAACTTCCGTTTGTAAATCTGTAAAGTTCGCTTCTGTTAACGCCCAAGTGATATAAATGCTCATCGTTTCGTTATCGGTCAAGCCAAATGAATGCAAAGCTCTCGGATTGCGTTTGAATTTTCCCATTCCGTCTCTGCGCTTCATAAGCCACTCAGTTGTTCGGTCGATCATTGCTTGATCAACTCCGTCATAGACTTTTTGCATATCGACAAATTCCATCAAACCATAAGCTGTTAAACCTTCGTGTCCAGGATCACCACCAAACCACTCAAAACCGCCAGATTTAGATTCATAACCAGCCAAACGCTTATAACCAGCATCAATGAATTTCTTGGCTTTTGACGAGATCTTCGGGTTCGCTTGATTGGTCTCTTGTAAATAATTCAAAACCAAAATGTTCGGATAAGTCGAAGAAGAAGTCTGCTCGAAACAGCCAGAAGGCTGGCGCAACATAGATTCTAATCCTGACAACATATCACTCAACGAAGAAGGATAAGCCGTAACATTTACATCCATTGAACCCGAAACCAAATCACTCACCTTAAAGTTATATATTTTGTCTAGTGCTTCACCAGACATAGCCAAAGAAGTAGGGAAACCTTTAGAAATTACGGTTAATGATTTTTCGATCTCGTCGTTAAAGCCGCTACTTTTGAAAGCAATAGCGATTTTATCGGCATTACCTCGTTCATTTACATTAAAAGTCAAATATTGAGTTTTTGCTTTTCCTGCTGCTAAAGTTGCGGTTTTTGGTAATTTGCCTTTTGGCGAAAGCCCTTTCGGAAATGTAATTTTCAAATCGCCTTTGATCGTTCTTTTTGTATTATTAACTAAAGTTAAAGGCACTTTCAAGACATCTTGCGTTACAACTTCCACAGGCAATTTTGCCGAAAGGCTAAATGGCATTTGAGTGAAAAATAAATGTTCTTGACGACCAACCATACCATCCGCGGCAAAGCCTTCTGCCGTTACTCGAAATGAAGTTACTGCATCAGAATTATAAAACTCTAAAACTGTTTTTCCTTTACGATCAATCTCTACATTTCCATTCCAATATACAGTACTACGAAAATCAGTACGTTTTGCAATTGGCTCATTTTTGTCATAAATTGGTGCTGCAAATTGTCTTGCACGATGATATTGTCCTGCTCTCTTCGGAACAGGTTTGCGAGCTGGACGATCAAATCGTTTTCCTTGTTTTGCAAATTCTCTTTTCTTTTTAGGTGCTGCTGAACGTCGATCTTTAACTTTTTGATCTGCCATGACTTTTTCTTCCATCACTTCTTTGACCATCACATCATCGTCCGATTTGAGATTTTTATCGACTAAATCTTTCTCCACTGCTGGTTTTTTCTTTTGAGGCTCGAATATCTCTTCAATTGCTTCTTTTTCTTCCTCAATACGAGGAGCTTCAACTGGTTCTACTGCCTGAATAGGAGCAACATCAACTATTTCATCTTCATCAAATTCTTGCCTTTCAAATACAATGTCTTCTTCCACTTCTTCATCAAGAACTTCTTCAATAGCTGGTGCTGGTAGAACAGGATTTGGTCTATTCCCTTTAGTCGCACTTTCGCGCATTGATTTTTGTCGTTTTAATAAACGTGCCCTTCTTCTCTGATAAGTTTCATATAAATAGGTATTGTATTGATTTGAATATTGAGATACATATAGTCTTTGCTGATTATATCCTTTTTTATCAAAAGTCATTAATGGTGCAGTCGAGCCCATTTCATATCCAATAAAAGCATATTTTCCTTCCTTATCTGTGACGGTTTTATATTTTCCGTTCTCTAATTTCACTTCTACCTTAGCCATTGGCTTTCCTGTCTGAGGATCTGTAATTTTTCCTGCAATGATTGCTTTTTCGCCATATTGACGAATAGTTGGTTTTGTACCTTCGCGGATTTGTTTCCAAATGAAACGTCTCCAACCCGAAGTCATTAACAAATAATCAAGTGCTAAATGTGCTTTTTCTTCTTTTTTATCAAAGTAAAAATTCGGTTCTTCCACTTTGCGTTTAATATCGGCTTCCATGAGCATCCAAGACAAAATATTACTCGATTTATCATCCGCAAAACTCAATAATTGATCATCTACAACAGCAACCGACAGATTCGCAGGCATTGGCATTCCTCGTTCGTCGGAAACCTTGATTGTCATTCTCACTTTTTCACGCGGTTGATATTTATCTTTATCCGTTTTGATGGAAATATTAAGCTGCTTGTCTTTATTAACAAAAGCTAAACGCTCTGCTCTTTCGATGCCCTTACTATCAAAAAGCGTGAAATGAGCCACACCAATTGGAAAATATTTAGTTGGAATAGTTGTTTTTATTTCGCCTTTTTTTGCATTGACTTTCGTCGAAAAATACTTTTTACCACGCACATTTCCAATTAAATACAACTCTTCTTCATGACTAGACTTAATTGTCAAATACACTTGATCTGCATCAACATCTCTTACTTCCAATACATAACCCATTGGCATTGCTTCAGGTAATTTGTACGTATTTTCAACACCTGCTGGCTTCGTTATTTTTACAGTATATTCTTCGTCTTCTTGTGGAGTGATTTCGAAACTGCCCATTCCTTGATGGTAAGAAGCAAAAGAAGTAATGGCATTTCCTTTACTATTTACTACAACGCCTTCTATATCCGCAGCCTTGTCAAATTCGTTAAATGCATTAAAAGCGACTTTTGATTTTAATCCAACGACTAAATCACCACCTTCTGGATATAAACCCATGATGATTTTATTTAACACAATCGGGACTGACCGAGAGATAGATTCGGTTTGTCCTTGATATTTTATCATGATATTTAACAAACCGTCATTGGTTTTAAGTTTTTTGGGCAAATCGAATTGAACCATCGCTTCGCCTTCATTTCCTGTTGTCCCTTTGCCTTTCGCTAATTTTTTACCTGCCAAATTCACAATATAATTAAAGTCATGATTTTTTAATGCCTTATTTGTATTGTCATTGATGGTCAATTCTGCTGCGACTTTATCTCCAGCACCGTAAGCTTTTTTAATAAAATCCAATTTCATTTTCAAACGGGGTAAAATGACCTTCTGAACGGTTAATTCCTTCGTAAAAACGGCTGGTAATTGATCATTAGTCATCCAATTGGTATAAACCTTTACTTTGTAAATACCACCTACGGCTGCTGGATCTAATTGGAAATCGCCTTTAGCAACGCCATTTTTAGCTATAATTTTGTATTCTTTTTCAATTGCGCCTTTCGGATTGTACAATTCTACATTAACAATATCCGATTGATTAGATTTCTTCAAAGATTGCCCATCTCTGATAAAAGCCGAAAACCAAATCGTCTCGCCTGGCTTATAAAGTGTTTTATCAAAATGCGCATAAACGCGATCTTCTGGTAAGTGTTCGTTGTATCCTTTTAGATTTTTCAATAAATCATCAAGGAAACTATTCAGTTGTTGTTGGAATTGCAATTGCATTCGGCTAGGCAATGCCGCATAGGTAATCGAACCTATTAAAATGAGCCCTAAGAGTATGATTGATATTTTAGATTTCATTATTTATTAATTTTGGTGGATTGTTAACTTTTTTGAAAAAGCCATTTATTTTAAGAAACTTGAATAATAAAAGATAGCTATCAAGTTATTTTGCAGTTACAATTATAGAGATGCGAGGGATTTTAATTTTGGTGTGTATTCAACTTATTTTACAAAGATTGAGCGAATGATGGCAGGTAAGAATCAAAAAGGGAATAGTTGCCTATTCCCATCGAAATTAAATATAAATTATTGATCTACAATGTTTTAATGTTAAGCAATTAGTTCATGATATCTTGCGTCTTTCCTGATTTGTTCTAATAAAATTTGTTTGCATCTAAATTTGAGCATTCTAGCATAACCGACGCTTTTTAGCTCCATGATTTTTGCTATTTCGCTCATGTTTTTTCCTTTTAGGTACAATTCTAAAACTTGTTTTTTCTGAGGTTCTAGTTCGCTCAATTTTTCTAAGTACAACTGATAATGCTCTTGATCTAAGAATGTTTTTTGCTCATATGAATAGACTTCTTCTCCTTTTTGCATACCCGTTAATTGAGGAGAACGCCTATCTTTTTGTAGTTTTCTCCACCAAACTCTACGGCAAATTCCATAGAAATAAGTAAAAAAACTTGAGGTGAGTTCAATATCTCTTTTTTTAGTATTCTTATATATAATGACAATAGCCTCTTGAAAAACGTCTCTTGCGTCTTCTACTGTTCCATTGTTTTTTTCAATTAATGTTCTAATTCTTTGACTATATTTTTTGTAAATCAATTCTAAAATTTTAGAATTTCCATTTGCGATTCCATCAATTAGATATTGTTCAGAAGTTCGATTGCTAGTAGTTCGTTTCATTGCAGTTTTACTTTAATCAGTTTGATATTTGCTTTTCAATGCGCCTCAACTCACATTGTTTATTTATTTCTGTGTTTATTGTTTGTAATGCTTCTAGTAATTATTGTGATTATCACTGATACAAAGTTGAAAATAATTGATCGCTTTTTTTTTGCGATTGTTGGAATTTGAATATTTAGTTTTCGCAGATATCACATGAAGAGTCGGATGATCGTTGCTGTTTTTGCAAAAAATGGAAATTTGTTGCATTTTTTGAGAAAAATGGGAAAAGAAAAACATGGTTTAAAGTCAAGTCACTATTTTTTTTTAGTTCTGTCCATTTTTTTTCATAAAAAAAGACTTCAACATGAAATTATATACTTTTTTTTCATAAAAATGACAACAATTATACTTTAAAAGCCATTTTTTGCCAATAAAAACAAAAGTGCTTTAATATTTATGCAGGTTTTGCAATAGCTATTTTTTGTTTTCCCATTTTTTGCATTAAAAAAAATAAATAACGCATTTTAATGCATTTATTGCGAATAATGATAGATATTTTTTCATTTACTGCATTAATAAACTCTTTTTCAAAAAAAAAGTGCGAAATTTGGGTAAGTATTAAAAATCATCATATTATAGGTTTTAATAAAAACTAAGCTATTTACCATTAATTGTAAGTAATATGCCAACAGAGCTTAAAGAACAAAACACTTTACAACAATCTATTTTTAACGCGGTAATTAATCAACATTCTTCTAAATCAGAAGCGGTTGATGCGTTAGTGAAGCTTCTAGCAATTGGAAAATCAAGTCTTTACAGAAAAATTAATAATCAGAGTTCATTAAAACCAAATGAGATTGTTTTAATAGCAGAACAATACAATTTCTCATTAGATGAAATGATTTATGGTAGCAATAATCGGTATTTATTTAATCATGTTAGTGGTTTATTTGATTTTTTAAACAATGAATACGCGGCTTCTATTCATAATTTGCAAGCCATTGCAGCACAAAAAGGACAAGCAACAATTCATTATTCGGGTGCTGAATTTCCTATTTTTCACTTATGTCATTATCCTGAAATCATTCATTTCAAAAAATGCATGATGAGTCGGATTAACCAACCTAATTCAGCAACTAAATATCAACTCATTAATTTTGATGAAATTACTCGACAGGAACGAGAATTTTATTTAGAGATTGCCCAACTATACGAGCAATTGCCTAGTGTAGAATTGTGGGATAGTTTGGCTTTAGCACCTATTATTGAGCAAATCCGATATTCTTATGAGATTGGTATTTTAGAAGCTGATGATGTTGAAATGTTGATTGGCTTACTGAATCGGTTATTAAATAGACTAGAAAAGATGTTACAAAATGGTTCAAAATCATTTGATGCGGATAACCGTAATTTTGAGGCATACCATAATTTAATACCTAGTGCAAATTGGATTTATATCGTTAAAGGACCATCCATTCAGTTTGTTCAATCGGTTTTGGATTCTCCCAATGTATTATCTTCTTCCAGTTTGAGATTAGTTGATAGTGTATTAGAAGGATTTCAAGCTTATAGAAGGCAATCTCAACTCATTAGCGCAGCAGGAGAAATCCAGAGAAATCAGTTATTTAATAATTATCGACAATATTTAGATCGATTTAGTCGCCGTTTTGAAGATATGGCATTTTAAAAAAAATACGGAAATAAACACCATTAAGATAGAGTGTTGGTAAAACAATAGGAAGAAATGTTACAAGCAAAAATATTTGAGCGGATAGTTTCTTTACATCATAATCAAGCAGAAGCATTGCAAAAAGTGAGCGATTTATTGTTCATTAATAAATCAAATGCTTATAGAAGATTGACCAATGAGATTAAACTCAAACCAGATCAGATTAGTACATTAGTAAAGCATTATAATTTATCTTTGGATGAATTAATTCACAATAAAGAAAATCAATATTTATTTGTGCATTCTAATCAAAGTGTGGCGAGTGATAAAATTGAGGTTTTCTTCAAACCTATTTTTGATCAATTAGAACAGGTCGCAAAAATTCCTGATTACTTTATTTATTTTACTGGATACGAAATTCCAATCCTGCATTATAGTGCATACCCTGAGTTGGTTTATTTTAAGATTTTTCTTTGGAATCATATTAAGATGAGAACCGATAATAAGGTGATGAGCTTTAACTTGACTTCCTTTGATGATAAATATCGAATTTTATTTAAAGGAATTAAAGATAATTTTAATAAGGTAAGAAGTGTAGAAGTTTGGGATAAACGAGGTATTCAAATTGTTGTAGGATACATTAAATATGCACATAATGCGCGTTTAATTACTTTTGAAGAAACAACGCTTTTGATAAGCTTATTAAAAAAAGCGATTGATGACTTTGAGCAAAAAGCGATGTACGGAACTAAGGATTTGATTAATAAACCCAAGAATTTCGAGCTATATCATAGTGAAGTCATTAATGATAGTCATATGTATATTTCGAATAGTAAATTGATTGGACAGGCTAATTTTATTAATTTATTATTTGATAGTCCGAATCAGATTGTTTCTTATGATACTCAAATAGTGGATAAAATGCGAGAACGATTTTTATTACTTAAAAATCAATCGCAAAAAATTAGCGAGACAGGAGAAGTTGCTCGTCGTAAGTTGTTTGGACATTATCGAAAAGAGATTCGACTATTAGAAAGAGAATTGAAACCATTTTAAAACCAACTATAAAAAAACCATAGGACAAAGGCACGCCTTTGCCCTACGGGAAAAACTAAAAATACTATAAACCCATCTATTTCTTTATTTCTTATTTTTCTTTGGTTAAACTTGATGATTAATTCGCGTCAACTAATTTGCCAGAACCCGAAATATCCATACTTAAACTACCTGGAGTACCTTTATAATATACTTTTCCAGAGCCAGAAATTCGTGCATCAAGATCTCCACCATCAACAAAAACTTCGGCATCACCAGATCCAGAAACTTTAATATCAGTATTAATGGTATATAATTGGAAAGCCTGTATTTCGCCTGATCCTGAAACCTTAATCGTATGATTAGATACTAAACCGTCTAACTTCAAATCACCAGATCCTGAAATTTTTGTATTTAATTCTGTTCCATCTATCAATAAATCAATAGTACCAGAACCCGAAATTGTTAAATCTAAAGCATCATCTAAATCTAAAGTATCTTCTGTTGCATAAACATTTCCACTTCCAGAAATTTTGACTGAATTGACATCCGCTACGGTGATATGAATTTCTATATCGTGATTAGACATACATTTTCCATCTACAAATTCAATGACCCAAAGTCCTGAAACTACATCATAATTTAAGTTATTCACTGCATCTTCTCGCCCAATAACTTGCACGGATGTTTCTGTTCCTTGTTTAAGGTAAATATCCGCGCTGATGGATAAATTAATATCTGTAATGTCTCCTAGATCATAGGTTTCGTCAATCAAATCGCCTGTTGCTCGTTCGCACCAAGTTTCAATATCACAACTTGTCGTAAAAATAGTCGTGCCCAATAGCAAGGCTACTGCAAAAATTTGAATTTGTTTTTTCATTTTTCTTTAATTCTGAATATTTGGTGGCTCTCTCTTTTTTATCTTAATTGTGTTTTTGTGGGCAAAATGGGGGCAAAGGCATGCCTTTGCCCTATGTTATTTTTATCTGCCCCAAGACCATCCGAATTTGAAACTGACGCTTCCATAGCCATTAGAAAAGGTATTATCTACACTGGCATTATCATCCAAAACAATTCGATAACCACCATTTACACCAATTCTAAACCAACGGAAAACATTCATTTCCACTCCTAAACCTGGTTGTACGACAAATGCATTATCACGTCCAACACCTTGTTCTTGTTTCCAGCCTCCGCCAACTAAAAGCATTACTTGTGGATGAATGATTTTATGAGATTTCAAACCATATCCCACTACTAAACCGCCATAACTCATTTCGTAATTATCGCCGAGTTGATCAAGGTTATTGTAAGTGGTAGAAGTGAAACCTCCGCCTCCGATAAAAAGACCTTTGTTTAATTCTACGCCTCCAAATCCGCCTTGAAGTGCGCTGTATTCTCCTCCAAAACTGGTGAGCATAATTTGACTACCGCCCCACGCGCCTGTGATATCTAATCCGCCGCGTCCGAACATTGTCTGATCTCTTTGAGCCATTAAACTGGCTATGGTAAGAAGTGAAAAAGTGATAGTTAATACTAAGTTTCTCATAACATTAATTTTTTTTAAATAGGTTTATTGACTCTTTCTCTATTCTTTTGTTCTCTCTTTGTAAAAGGAATTTGCAAGGTTGACGATCTAAAATTTAAAATTGTTACAGTGTCTCATCAATTATCTTGGTTATCTTCTATATTTTAAATGACAGACTAAATATTGAAGGGCTGCACGGAGAGTAATAATTTTTTATTATTTTTATTTTTTATAGGTAAAGGCATGTTTTTTCCCTACAAGACGTTTATTATAAAAACGAAAAAAATACTATGAAAAAAATACTTTTTATACTACTAGTTATTGGTTTTGCAACAACTTCATTTAAAATGAAAAACGCAGCCCCTTCTTTAAAATTCGCTTTATTAAAATATAATGGCGGTGGAGATTGGTATTCTAATCCTACGGCATTGCCGAATTTGGCGCGTTTTTGTAATACAAATCTAAAAACTAATATCAATCCAGATTATGCAACCGTAGAGGTCGGAAGTGTTGAATTATTTAACCATCCTTTTATTCATATGACAGGACATGGAAATGTACTTTTTTCGGATACTGAGGCTGAAAACATGAGAAACTATCTTTTAGCTGGAGGTTTTTTGCATATAGATGATAATTACGGAATGGATCCTTATGTCCGTATAGCGATGAAAAAAGCTTTTCCCGAATTAGAATTTGTAGAAATACCATTCGAACATAAAGTGTATCATCAAAAATTTAAATTTCCTAATGGTTTACCCAAAATACATGAACATGATGGGAAACCTGCCCAAGGTTTTGGCTTGATTTGGGAAGGAAGATTAGTGTGTTATTATAGTTATCAATCGGATTTAGGTGATGGTTGGGAAGATCAATCTGTTCATAAAGACTCTGATGAGGTTCGTGAAAAAGCATTAAGAATGGGCGCGAATTTAATTCAATATGCTTTTAGTCGATAAAGTCTCGTAATTAAATAAAATCAAAATAATGAAGTATATCTTATCTTTTCTGGCTGTTCTATTCTCTGTTTTTAGTTGTACTCCTCCTAAGGATGTGACTCAAAAGCCTAAGAAAGAGGAAATTAATGTAAAAAAAGAAATCGTAAATCAAATAATTGAGAATGATCCTAATCTATTAGTAGGAAAAAAATATAGGGTTTTAGGATTAGAAAGTCCTACCAAAAAGGAAATGATTACAGATAAACATCCAACGATTTCATTTCAAGAGGAGAATAAAGCTAGTGTTAAATTAAGTGCGAATAGCTGTTTTTCCAATTATTCCGCGACAGCGACCGAATTAAAAATAACCGTTAGTGGCTGTACAGAAATGTGTTGTGACAATGATAATGATCAGCTTTTTACTTCCATTATGAATAAAAAAACGTTTCATTATCAGATCAAAAATGGCGGATTGACTTTTTATGATGATAAAAATAAAGTCATCCTAGAAGAAACTGAATAATGTATAACACTTATTTTTTAAAAAGGGCTTGCTTTTCAAATGAAGAGTAAGCCTTTTTTTATTTAAAAAATGAAATTTTACCTAAATCGGAAATAATCCTTCTTTCATCGGGAATCTATCCGCATTCATATAGTAGTAGTGACGAGTGAATGATTTTGGCGTACTCTTTTCTTACATATAAATATATAGTATAAGAAAAACACATAAACAAAACCATTAATTATTACCAACTACAATCTTTTATATGTAAGAACTTCAACTTTCCATCTTCAATTTATTTAATCGTCCGCCTAGATTTAAAGGCATTTGGCATCTACTTTTTCAAGTATTTGCCTTTTAGTCGTTTTATTTTATTTAAAATTAAATTTGGAATAAATAAAATAAAACAAAATAAAGTAATAAAACTT
>CAKZLL010000321.1 GCA_937125475.1 uncultured Saprospiraceae bacterium
AAATACAGGTTTTTTAAAAACCTTGCTAATCACTCGGTCATGTACGACAATCACTTGATTAATAAAAGGCAATTTTTTTTCTGCCAAAGGCCAACGACCTCGATAGCGATTGTACATTGCTTCGGGCTTGAATTCGCCTTTTATTTTTATAAAAAGAGTGTTTTTATATTGTGCCTTAGCTTCTTCGATATCTAAGGTTTCGATAGGTTTCCATTCTTCAAATTCTCCTTTAGCTTTGAGGAGTTCCATTTTTTCAATCATCTGCTTTTTAGCTGTTTCTATATCAGAAATGATATTTCCAGCATCAACATCAAAACGAATAAAATCGCATTGAATCAGCGACTCAATACCTTTTTGGCGCTCTTTATCAGCATCTTGATTGTCTAAATGATGTGGTTCGTCCACTTCTATGGCAAGGTCGATTTGTGGATAATACAAATCAATCAACGCGTAATTTGCGTCAGAAAGCGGTACATAATGCTGGGTAAGTGGCTTTAATTGACGCAATCGCTCATCGTGTAATAAAGCAGTAATGACAAAGTTTTCATGTTTTTTCACACGAAAACCTTTCTTGTTTTTCTTTAAATGAAAAGTACGGCGTATTTGCTCAATGTAGTGATTGTATTTCCAGTCTTCCATTATGTAGTAGTTTGGTTAGGTTGTTGGTTTTCAATGCTTAAATTATATTTAATAATCTATTTTTCAAAAAAAACATGCGAATAAAAATTGCAAATCGCATAAAAAAACGCGAATAAAAGACAAAATAATTATTTTAATTTTTCTAATAATTCGTACAATTCATCTACCTTTTTTGAAAATTCAGCTTTATCAAAAAACATAGGAATTTCTAATCGACCCAATAAATTATTTTGTAATTCTTGGACTTTAGGAAAATCATTTTTTGATAAAATAGAATTCATTTTCCATAGCTTAGTTTGTGCTTTTTCTGTATCAAAATGGCTACCCATCAAATCGGTATAAGCTTTCAATTCTTCTGCTAACCAATAGAGTTCATTTATCGTTCCATTATTCATTTTCTCAATATCAACAACAAAACCATCTTGTGAGCTTAACTTTATTATTTTACAATCGGCGATTTTAGGTAGTGAAACTATTCCCGAAAGCTTTCTCATTTTTAAGGTCATTGTTCCTTCAAATGTAATTGTTTCAGTTTTAACTTTTGCCAAATAATAAGATATTTTCCCGTCCTCCCAACCAGTTAGTTTTTCTAAAAATACAGCTTGCTTTGACGGAATTTGTGTGATTTGATAACATGGAATTGAGCTAATGACAATTGTTATATCCATAGTTAGCATCGCAGCCGTTTCGTAAATCAGTTCTTCAATGTTTTCCTCGGATTTATTATGCAAATAAACATTTCCATGTTGAATAATAATTTCGATCTTAGAATACAATTGTTCTTTCATCTTCATGATTTCGTTATTCGATTAGACTTGTACGGTGGCTACTTAATTTGCCCATTTCGCTAAATTACTAACCACTGTACAAGTCTATTAGTTAAAAATATAAAAACATGGAGAAGGAAGTAAATAATTTATAACAAAACAGGTAGATTATTTTTTGGACGTTATTAAAACACAAAAAACCAAACAGCTCATTAAGAACTATTTGGTTTCCATTTATTTAATTAAGGGACAAGGAAATAAAAAAACTTACTTTGAAAAAGTCAAATCACAGCCATCCGACGGTGAAGTATAAGTAGTTATTTTATCACCACAAACGTAAAAACCACCAAATCCTTCAACTCCTATTCCTACGCTTGTATTACTAGTAATAACCTCCCATGTTGTGGTTTCTTCATCAGCATCCGTTTTAATAATCGCTGTTCCATCCTCTCTAAAAATAATAGATTGTTCGTCAAAGTCAGGTGTAATAAGTCCAGTCCAACCACACCAGCCTATAACATACTTCCATTTTCCAATAATAGCAATTTTTATCTTTTCTTCTGACCAGTTCTGATCTATATGACAACGAACAATCTTACTAGAGTTACTTGCAAAATTTTCTTCATCAATTTCAACAATTGTTTCAATAGAAGGCTCTTCTTCAATTTCAATGACTTCATCAACTGTTTCAATGCAACCCACCAATAAAAATACATTAACAGCCAGTAACAACAGAATATTTTTCATAATTATGCTTTTAGTATAAAAGTTCTTATACGCATTTCAATTGAGGCGACGTATAGATTCGAAAGAAAGATTTTATATGCGTCAACTTTAATTGAAATGCATATTATTATCTGATAATCAAATGATTATTCTATTTCATTAACGAATTTAATACAATTTTTGCTTCTTTTTATTCTGATAAAATTTAAAAAAATTTGCTTCTTAATTTTATTAATCGTAATATTGCGATATAACAATTAATAAAATTAACAATCATTTCATATTTTTTAGATTTAAAAATCGTAATATTGAACCAATGAAGTGATAATCATAAATATAAATACAATGAAGACCAATCAATTTTTAGCTTTATTAGAGGCACATCCAAATAAATCATTATTATTTGAATATCAATTAGGGCAGTTTGTGCCAAAAGCATATCATATCACTGAGATTAAGAATGTTTATATCGAATCGGTTGATTGTGGCGGAAGAGCGAGCAGCGAGCGCAGAACGGTTGTTCAGCTTTGGCACGATGGCAAAGAACAAGGTGATTATATGACTGGAAGCAAAGCCAAAGGTATTTTTGATATTGTGAATAAAATCAAACCGCTTCTTCCAGAGACTACGATTTATTTTGAGTATGGCTCAGAAACCATGAATACTTCGCATTTTGAAGTGCAACAAACTTTAGAGGAAGACGACCGAATTGTTATGCAATTATACGTGCAGCCGCCAGTTTGCAAACCTGCTTTTGAATTGGAAATGGCTTGTGGACCAGGAGCTGGTTCAGGTTGTTGTTAAATAATTTTTCCACAGAGAAAAAACATTATGCTTCTTCTCTGTGGGAAAAATCATTAAAAATGCTGCCAACCTTGAGCTGTAATACTATGAATATTTCCGCCTTTGGTATGTAAAGTTATTCCGTGAGATTCGTCTACAATCTCGCCAGCAATAAAAATATCAGGCATGTATTTGACTTTATCTAAGTCTTTTTTATCAATTGTAAATAATAATTCATAATCTTCTCCGCCACTCAAAGCACAAGTAATTGGATCTAATTTGAATTTCAATGCCATTTCTTCGGCTTGTGGATGAATAGGCACACCGCTTTCTTCCAAGAATGCTCCAACGCCCGATTGCGTACAAATATGAAATAATTCAGATGCTAAACCATCCGAAATATCAATCATTGAAGTCGGTACTAATTCGGCTTTTCGGAACAGTTGAATGATTTCTTTTCGTGCTTCGGGCTTTAATTGTCTCCCAATTAGATAATCCATACCTTCCAAATCTGGCTGAACATCGGGGTGTTTTGCGTGAATTTGTTTTTCGCGTTCCAAGATCTGTAAGCCCAAATATGACGCGCCTACATCGCCTGTAATACAAATCAAATCACCGACTTTTGCACCAGTTCGATAAACGAGTTTATCCGTTTCACCTTGTCCAATTGCAGTAATGCTCAAGCATAAACCTTTCAGTGAAGAAGTCGTATCACCGCCTACTAAATCCACATTATAAAAACTACAAGCCCTCAAAATGCCTTTATACAACTCCTCCAATGCTTCTACGGAAAAGCGATTTGACAATGCCATTGAAACTGTAATTTGCTTAGGAATTGCGTTCATCGCATAAATATCCGACAAATTCACGACCACCGCTTTATATCCTAAATGCTCCAAAGGCGTGTAAGCCAGATCAAAATGAATGCCTTCTACCAGCATATCCGTCGAAATAACGGTTTTGAAATTGCCATTATCAATCACAGCCGCATCATCTCCAATACCTCGAATGGTAGAAGGTTGTTTCGGTTGATGTTTATTTGTTAAATGATCTATCAACCCAAACTCCCCTAGTGTATTAACATCTGTTCTCTTCTGTTGATTTGCCATTGATTTATTTTTTTATAAAAAAATTGTTATGATTCTTGAATTGCTAAAAGTATTAAATAATCCGCCAAATTTATTTGGGAAACCGTATCAGTTTTGAAAACGCGCCAACTCGGACATTATCAATTATCAACTCTCAATTATCAACTAATTTAAGTATCTTTCTTTTAATATTTTCACGTGATGCAATTCGTGTCCAAGGATAATATAAGCCAAAGCACGCGTCGAAATAGGGCAATTACTTGCTGTTCCCGTTCGTAGCATCATTTCATCAGTACAACTCTTAAAAAATAAAATTGTTGATTGACGAACCATTTTAAACTCTTCAATCATATCACTAAATGCCCTAACATTCGCATCAAAAGCAGCTACATAATCATCTTGTTCAAATCCTGGGAGCGGCGTTTGATCACCTCGTGAAACCCTCAATGCGCGATAACTCATCACGCGTTCGGTATCAATAATATGACCTAATACTTCTTTTATTGACCATTTTCCTTCTCCATAGCGATAAGCACCTTGTGCCTCTTCTAAGTTGGCAAAAATAGCCACAGTTGCCTCTAATTGATTATTCAATAAAGCAATTAATTCGCCTTCAGGCACTTTACCTACATAAGTATGGTAAAAAGTCGCGTATTCATTTGAATTTGGACGATGACTCATATTTTATTTATTTTTGATCAAAATATTATTTTAAATTAATGCGCTTCAAGCCAGTCTTTTCCTGTATCCATACCAACTAAAATTGGTACTTTCAAGCCTGTCATTGCGTTTTTCATCAAATCTTCTACCACTTTTTTCACTTCCTCTAATTCCGATTTTACTACATCGAAAACCAATTCATCATGTACTTGCAAAATCATTTTTGAGTGAAATCCTTTTTCTTTAAATGCTTTATGTACATGAATCATTGCCAATTTGATCATATCAGCCGCAGAACCTTGTATCGGTGTATTGACTGCCACACGTTCGGCATTCGTTCTAACAAAAGCATTTCTAGAAGTCAAATCTTTCAAATATCGTTTTCTTCCTTTCAATGTTTCGACATAACCTGTTTCACGCGCTTTCTCTACGACCGTATCCATGAAGGATTTCAAGCCGTTATAAGTTGCAAAATATTGCTCAATCAATTTTTTAGCTTCCGTTCGTTTAATGCCCAATTGTTTAGACAAATTAGTAGAACCTGCTCCATAAATAATACTAAAATTGACCGTTTTCGCATTACGACGCTGATCGGATGTTACAGCATCTAACTCGACTTCATAGACTTTTGCAGCAGTTGCGCGGTGAATATCTAAACCTTTTTGGAATGCTTCGACCATCGTTTTGTCCTCACTGATTTCAGCCATGAGGCGCAATTCTATTTGAGAATAATCGGCTGCTAACAAAACATGATTATCATCTTTAGGAATAAAAGCTTTTCGGATTTTTCGTCCTGCTTCGTCCTTAATTGGTATATTTTGCAAATTCGGATTTTCCGAACTCAAACGCCCTGTTGCTGCTCTAGCCTGATTAAAAGAAGTATGAATTCTTCCTGTTCGAGGGTTGATCATTCTTGGCAAAGCATCAACGTAAGTCGATTTTAGTTTAGCTAATTTTCTAAAATCTAGAATATCTCTAACAACTTGATGCTTTTCGGCTAATTCAGTTAATTTTTCTTCATTCGTTGAATATTGACCTGTTTTGGTTTTTCTCCAACGATACGGAATTTCTAATCGATCAAAAAGAATTTCTCCTACCTGTTTAGGCGAAGCAATATTAAAAGTAGAACCAGCTTTCGCATAAATCTCCTTTTCTTTCGCAACAATTAGAACCGCTAAATCCTTTGAATAATCATATAAAAAATCGCCATTTACGCGAACACCATTAAATTCTACATCTGCCAAAACCGTTACTAATGGAATTTCAATTTCATAAAATAGATCAATTAGCTCCTTTTCTTTGAGCATTTCTTCCATCTTAGGCTTGAGTTGTAGCGTAATATCAGCATCTTCGCCAGCGTATTCTTTCACTTTTTGCACATCAATATCCCGCATGCTTAACTGATTTTTGCCACGCTTTCCTATCAATGTTTCAATCGAAACAGATTGATAACCTAGATAAGTTTCTGACAAATAATTCAAGTTGTGGCGCAAATCAGGTTCACACAAATAATGCGCAATCATTGTGTCAAATAACTTTCCTTTCACTTCGATCCCGTACCATTTCATCATAATGATATCGTACTTGATATTCTGACCAACTTTTTCAATTGCTGGATTTTCTAAAACGCCTTTAAACTCCTGCGCGATTGCTTTTGCTTCTGCCTGATCTACTGGAATTGGCACATAATACGCTTCTTTTTCCTTCATTGAAAACGCAATCCCAACGAGTTCTGCTTCATTCGGATCAATGCCTGTTGTTTCTGTATCAACACAAAAAGAAGTCGAAGCTGCTAATTTTGTAATAAGTTCAGCACGTCCTTCAGCTGTATCTACCAAATGATATTCATGCTCAACATTTTCAATATTTTTATCCACAATTGCTGTATCGAAAGTCTTTTTCTTCGCAGCTCTAGGCGCAGCACTCGCGACAGCATTCCCAAATAAATCAACTTGACCTGCTGGTTTTTCTGCTGGTTTTTCGCCTAATACCTTTTCAGTAAAAGTTCTAAATTCGAGTTGTGTGAAGATTTTCTTTAGAGCAGGTTTATCAATTTCTCCAATCAAAGCTTCTTCTGCCGAAAACTGAACAGGTACATCTAACTTGATCGTTGCTAATTTTTTTGATAATAATCCTTGATCAGCAAATTCTTTAACCCGTTCTTTTTGCTTGCCTTTTAACTCATCGGCATGTTCGATCAAGCCTTCGACTGTATCGTATTTTGCTAGTAATTTTCGAGCGGTTTTAGGTCCAATTCCAGGGATACCAGGAATATTATCAACGCTATCACCTTGCAAACCCAACATATCAATCACTTGATCTACACGCTGAATGCCCCATTTTTCTAATACCTCTGGAACGCCAAGCGTTTCCGCCCCATTTCCCTGACGGGAAGGCTTATACATAAAGATATTTTCAGAAACTAATTGCGCATAATCCTTATCTGGTGTCATCATAAAAACAGTGAAACCTTTCTTTTCCGCCTGTTTAGCTAAAGTACCAATCACGTCATCCGCCTCATAATTATCTACAACGATAATCGGGAGATTAAACCCCTTGACAATCTCCTTAATATGAGGAATTGCAATACCAATATCCTCTGGCATTGCATCACGATTCGCTTTATATTCTGAATACATTTCATTACGAAAAGTCCCGCCTTTTGGGTCAAGAACAAGCGCAAGATGCGTTGGTTTTTGATTTTTCAGAATATCCAAAAGGACATTCATAAAACCATGAGCCGCAGAAACATTCACGCCCTGAGAGTTAATCAAAGGTCGTTTGATAAAAGAAAAATGTGCTCTGTATATTAAGGCATGACCATCCAGTAGGAAAAGTTTTTTATTTGTATCAGACATTGTTGATTCTTTTAGAATTGAACAAGCAAATCGTTTTGTTACTTTTTGCTAATCGCCAGATTTTAATTCAAAAAAAATTAGATTGGCGTTTAAATAGTCTTTTGTCAATAAAGACTAATATCAAAGTAAACTATTTGCGGCTATATTTTATAATAAAGTAGTATAAAAATTAAGCCTCCAACATTTAAAACATTGGAGGCTTATCATTTTATCACTATTTGGTGAATATTTTCTTGATTAATAATCGTCCATAGGAGGGCAAGTACACATCAAATTTCTATCACCATGCGCATTATTTATTCGACCAATAGCTGGCCAAAATTTGCGATCTCTGACAAATGGCAATGGATAGGCCGCTTGA
>CAKZLL010000322.1 GCA_937125475.1 uncultured Saprospiraceae bacterium
TATTTTGGATTAGGTTGCCGAAATGTGGCAAAAATCTATGTGCCAGAAAATTATGATTTTAATCAATTATTAGAGGTATTTCATGAGCGTAAAAAATTGGCGAATCATACTAAGTACAAAAATAACTTTGACTATAATTTGGCTTTTCATATTCTAAATAGAACAACTTATTACAATAACGGTTCGATTGTTTTGCTTGAAAATAAAAGTTTGCAATCAAGGGTCTCACAATTGCATTATGAAAGTTACAGCTCAGAAGAAGCTTTAAATAAAGAAATCGGAGAAATTAAGGAAGATATTCAATGTATTGTTAGTAATAAAGCTATTGATGAGATAGCAGTTCTTCCTTTTGGCTCGACTCAAAAACCATCGCTTTGGGATTATGCAGATGGTGTGGATGCGATGCAGTTCTTAACTGGACTTTATTGAAACTAAGTTTTGTTAATTACGTTATTCTTTAAGAAGATAAATGTTCAAACAACAACAAAATTTATTGTTTTTAACAAAGAATTCAATCTTATTTAATTTTAGTAAAGCTAAAAAATACTTACTTACTTTAGTTTTACCATTATATATAATCAATAATTTAAAATGAATAGATTAAGAAAAAATGCTTTAATTGGGCTTTTATTGCTTTTTACAGTAGTGTTTAATGGCTGTATTGATGTAGTGGAGGAAATTGTTTTTAAGAAAGATGGTTCAGGAAATTATGTGATGAATTTTGACATGAGTAAAATGATGTCAATGCTGGGCGGAATGGATATTGGTAGTATGTTAGGTGGCGAAGAAGGCGAGGCTGCACCAAAAGATCCTCAAGAAAAGAAAGATCCTATTGTAGTGGATACAACGATTTCTTTTAAAAGCATGATTGCAGAAAGAGGAATGGAATTGGATAGAGCTGATCTTTGGGAAAAGGTAGTGATGAAAATGAAGATGGATCAAACAAAAGGCATCATGAGAATGAAAATCGCCTTTGATTTTGATAACGCAGAAGATATTAATTACATACAATCTAATTTAGGAAAGTTAAGTCAAGATGAAGGAGGAGCATCGGGTGTAGCACCTGGGCTTGATGGTTTGATGGGAATGATGAATACTGGAACGGATAAAATCGCTTTCAAAAAACGAACTTTTACACGGTCTTCTACGCCTAAAGAAAAAAGCGAAAAATCAGAAAATGACGAAATGGCGCAACAAATGGAAATGATGAAAATGTTTATGGCGGATGCTAGTTATAAAACAATTTATCGCTTTCCTAGACGTGTGAAGTCAGTTTCTAATAAGAATTCTAAAATTGCGGATGACAAGAAAACAGTCGTTACAGAACTAAATTTTTTAGAATTGATGGATGGAAAAGTAAAAACAGACAATAAGATTAAGTTGAAAAGAAGATAATATATTGTGTAGGGCAAAGGCATGCCTTTGCCCTACACAATATATTATATACTGATTAACCTCAAATCCAAAAACATGAAAATCCCTATTCTAATTTCCAGCCTTGTGTTCTTCCTTGTGCTATTTTTGTATGCAAGTAATTATTATGAATATAGGTCTAATATTGGAAATATTAGTGGTTATGGTTGTGCTTCCAAAATACCACTGAAAAGTCCAATAAAATACCGTGAATTTTCAAATCGATTAGTTCCCCAAGGAAAATATGATAAAGCCTCTAAGTCATTCAGTCTTGAAGAGCAATACTTATTAAATTTGCCAACTGATTTTTTTCAAAATGGCGATTGTATAGAACAGCTTAGTTTAAAGAAAAATAGCTTATCATTTATTCCTAAGGCGATTTTTAAGATTAAGAACCTAGATGTATTGGATATCTCCGAAAATAGATTTAAAGAAGTATCAAGCGCAGGGTTATCTAAATTAAAATATTTTAATTTGGAAAAAAATCAAATTAGAAGACTTGATATTGATGGATTTACAAACTTACATGTCCTAAAAGTCAATGATAACTTAATCGAAATAATTGATAAAATTACATGGACTTTTATCAAAAAGATTGATTTCTCTAATTGTAAATTTGCTCGATTCCCCAATCATTTATTAAAAGTAAAAGGATTAGAAGAATTGAATTTGGGAAATAATCGTATGAATGATTTCTTTCCAGGTAAATTTAATTATTATTCTTCTACTTGTAAAGTGAAAAAAATTGACCTATCAGGTAATTATTTAACAACGTTTCCTGACCCTTTGGGAAGGTTATTAGAATTAGAAACATTAGAATTAGATAATAATGAAATAAAGGGAAGAGTTACAATTGCCAATTTTAAAGCATTAAAAACCATTAATTTAAAGCATCAATATATTACTTCTTTTTTCCTCAAAGAGAAAAGCGCTTTACTTGTCGAGACCATTTATTTACAAGATAATGAATTAACAAATTTTGAAATAATGGGGAATAGACCTCATTTAAAACGAATTAATTTAAGCCGTAATAAAATACCTAAAAGTATCAGTGAAATAACAACGTTGGTTCGTTTAAATTTGTCCAATAATGATATTAAAAACGTGGAAAATTTAGGTCAATTGAATGACTTAACAATGCTCAATTTGGAAAATAATCCTAACTTAAAATACATTTCTATCGAAAGTCTTAAAGCACTACCTAGCCTTAAAAGGCTTAGATTAGCTAATTTACCCTTAATTGAGAAAAATAAAAAAGAGCTAGTTGAATATTGTGAAGCGCGAGAAATTGATATTAGTTTTGTACCATTTACTATTTTACTGGAAAAGTAATGATTAGCTAATTTACGCCTAATTGCTCAGATAATATTGTAAAAAGAAACTGTATCAAAAGTAAAATAATAGGCTTGAGATTTTCTTATTTGAAAATTTGCTAAGATACCTCTCCGAGAAAATTCAAGTATATTTCTGACTTTTTGATACAGCCTCTTTTTAATTGACTAATTTTCTTATTCTTTCTGAGCTAATAGAAATAAAATTGCCATACGAATTGCCACACCATTTTCTACTTGTTTTAGAATAATGGAATGATCTTTTGAATCTGCGACATCACTCGTAATTTCTACACCTCTATTGATTGGTCCAGGGTGCATGATGATCGTTTTTTTGCCTGTTTCATCTAATATTCGCTTATTAATACCGAAAAATTGGCTGTATTCACGCAAAGAAGGAAAGAACTTAATGTCCTGACGTTCAAGCTGAATGCGTAAAACATTGGCAACATCACACCATTTCAAACTCTCCTTTACATTATAACTTACTTCCACACCCAAACTAGCATAATGTTTAGGTATTAAAGTCGGAGGTCCACAAACTCGTACTTTTGCGCCTAACTTTTGTAAACAAAACACATTGCTCAAAGCAACACGAGAATGCAAAATATCTCCAAAAATACAGATCTTTTTACCCGTTAAGTCGCCCAATTGTTCGCGCATCGAATAAGCATCCAATAAAGCCTGAGTAGGATGTTCATGAATGCCATCGCCAGCATTAATGATCTTAGCAGGAATATGTTTGGATAAAAAAAGTGGCGCACCAGGCGCAGGATGACGCATCACTACAATGTCCACTTTCATGGACAAAATATTATTAACGGTGTCTAAAAGTGTCTCTCCTTTCTTAACGGAAGAATTAGACGCAGAAAAATTGACGACATCCGCAGCCAAACGTTTTTCTGCCAATTCAAAAGACATTCGAGTTCGGGTAGAATTTTCAAAAAATAAATTCGCAATAGTGATGTCTCTCAAAGAAGGTACTTTCTTAATCGGTCGATTTAAGACTTCCTTGAAATTATCCGCTGTTTTAAAAATCAAATCGATATCTGCCCGATTGATATATTTTATGCCTAGTAAGTGTCTAGTGCTCAGTCCAGCCATTTTTTAATATTAAAACTTTTATCAATTGTTCATTAGATTTGTACAGCAGCTAGTGATTTAGCGAAGTACAAAATAAAATTTGCCCGTTGTAGCAAATTAAGTAGCCGCCGTACAAGTCTATTTATAAAAATAATGCTACCCTAAGAAAGGTAGCATTATTTTTAAAATTTTTGTGAATAAAGAATAATTTCGTCTTCCAATGGATTATCATTCCAGATTGCTTTGACGTGCTCTTCATCTACGGCATCAATGGTAATTCCTGTATAATCCGCTTGAACAGGTAAATGCCTGTTAAAACGCCTATCCACTAAAACCAATAATTCCACGGATCTCGGACGACCATAATGCATTAAAGAAGTAATAGCTGCGCGGATTGTTCGTCCAGTGTACAGCACATCATCAATCAAAATCACATCTTTATCTTCTACCAAAAAATTCATTTCATTGGGAAAAGGTGTGAGTGGTGTTTCATGTGTCCTAAAATCATCTCTATGAAAAGTCACATCAAGTTTACCAATTTTGGTTTCACTCAAATCGACTAATTGACCTAATCTGTCATAAATGCGTTGCGCAAAAAGCGTTCCGCGCGGCTGAATACCGACCAAACAAGTATTAGAGAAATCTTGATGATCTTCTAATAATTGATGACAAAGCCGCTCGATTGTCAAGGCAAATTTAGGATGACTAAGTATGACTTTTCCTTCTTTATCCATATTTTTTTAACTCTAAGTGATGAAAACTAAATAAAATGTTCTAATAGGACAGGCTATTTTTTTCATCACTATTAGTAATGTTGCAAAAATATATTGTTCCGCTTACATATTGTAGTCCGAATCAAAATATTTTTAAAAACAGATCAATTTTAGGCATTTTAATTATAAATAGGTCAATTTAGGCATTGCCAACTATCAATTAATTTAAGGATTGATGCTTTGACCATTTTTTCCTTTTTTTGCTCTAGCTGCTTTTATTACTTCTACAAAACTGCGTTTGACTAATCCAGGGCGCTCTTTTATTTTTGACTTTACCTTCTCTTCTCCTGAGAGAATGCGATAAGCTTTGTAAAAATCTGGCGTTCCATTTCCTGTAAGCTTATTTGGACTATCGTAATTGCTAGAGCTTTGCTCAATCGCTGCTCTAATTTCGTCATTACTTTTATCAGGGAAAGCTTGCCAAAGTGATGTAACCATGCCAGCCATTACAGGCGCTGCAAAAGAAGTACCATCAGAAGTTTCTGCTTTGTACGAATACAACGAACCAACAGTTGTTTGACCACCTTTTGCCATAACATTCGGTTTGACACGTCCATCAGCGGTTGGACCTTGTGAACTAAAATCAACTCGATTTCCATTTCTATTTATTGCTCCGACTGCCAAAACATTTTTAGCATCGGCAGGCGCACCAATATATTTCCAATTGTTATTGCCTTCATTTCCAGCACTTACCACGACTAATATGCCTTTGCTTGACGCAATATCTGCCCCAATTGTAGCACGAGAAGTTTCGCCATTCATACTCTTATAAGTATGATTCATGGATTTAATATTAAAAGTAGTATAACCTAAAGAAGAATTAACCACATCTACACCAATGCTATCCGCATACTCTAAACCAGCTACAAAATTATCCTCTTCTATCCGCAATTCTGAGCGAACATCTTCAGTTTTGATACAAATGTAAGTCGCGCCAGGAGCTGTTCCTACAAAAAGTCCAGGGAGATTTGATCCCATTGTAGAAAGTACATGTGAACCATGAGAGCTCGCTTCGTAAGCATAA
>CAKZLL010000323.1 GCA_937125475.1 uncultured Saprospiraceae bacterium
ACCAAAGCTGATAAACCTTTCCTTCTGGTGGTTCTGGAAGTGCTGTGGCATCAACATAAACCTTTTGAGTAGCTTCATTCCAAAATATAATTGCTTGTATATCAGGTATTTTTCCTGTACTTCCCAATATAATAGTTTTGGTGTCAGGTTGTCTTATTTCCGCAAATTGGGTTTTGGTGAGTTGGTATTTTTGATCAAGCGCGTCGAAAGCATCTACAAGGATTTGTTGAGCTTCTTTTTGGTTTTGTCGTTGTTGATATTGATAAAGATTATAAACCAAACTCGCAACTAATAAAATCCAGCCTAAAACACAAATCGTTTTAAAACGACTTGAAGTAGGAGCAATCGTATTTGGCGTATTTTGACCGATATTTAAAATATTACTTTGGAGTGTTGGAGAAATAGGTGGAGCATGTAGGGCAGAAAAAGCAATAAAAGCTTGTTCAATCTCTTCAACTTGTTTTTTTAAATTGGGATTGGCATTGATAGATTTAGTAATAGCAATCATTTCCGTTTCGGGAAGTGTACCAGCTACATACAATTCTAATTTATTTCTATTTATATCATTTATTTCCATAGTCTATCCTAAGTTTTTTTGATTAAAAACAGTTATGCTTATTTTACAAAGTATGTTTTTAATATTTCGAGCGCTTTACGAGTTCTTGTTTTGACCGTTCCGAGTGGTAAATCCAATGCTTTGGCCGTTTCTGCCTGCGTAAAACCTTGAAAATAAATCTTATCTATAATTTGGGCATATTTGGTATTGAGTTCTTCTATCAATTCTTTGATATCTATGGTATCGGTATTCAATTCGACTTGATTCGCACGTTCAATTGCTGAAACGGCATGATCTAAATGCTGTGTTTTGTTTCTTTGTTTGAACCTTTTTGTTCTAGTCGCATCAATTGCTACATTTCGAGCAATTCTGAGCATCCAAGTATATAAACGACCTTTTGATGCATCGTACTTTGCTCCATAAGTCCATATTTTCAGGAAACATTCTTGCAATTGTTCTTCCGCGAGTTTCTGATCGCCTAACAATTTATAGATCACACCAAATAGGGCATGACTATATTTTTCGTACAGAATAGCCAGCACTTGTTTATCTTTTGATTGCAAGAGCGCGACAAGTTGTTCCTCAGAAATATTTTTATGATTGGTCATATAATATTCTTTGATTTTTGTTTTATCAAAAATAGACAATACTAATGACTTTGTGGTACTTTGGATTTTATTGATATTGAATAAGTTTAAAAGATTTAAATTAAATGGTACACTAATAATCGATTGAATTTTTTCCTTGTTTCTTAATATTAAAACCTGCAATAAAGCAATTTTGAGGTGTATCTCTTGAGAGAATAATGCCTAAAAATTGTTCATGTATTAGGAATGACCTATATATAACTATACGATTATTATGTAGCTTTTGGATTTTTTACTAAAATAGAAGTTATGATTAAATAAATGTTTTTAGCCTAATTTATCCTTTAATTAATATCTATGGTACTACTATTGTAGTATATTTGTAATGTATATATATCTGTTGATCAGTATGTATAAGTAATAAATAACACAATAATCATGAAAAAGAATAGAATTTATTGGGTGGTTTTTTTTCTTGTTTTTAGTATTAAGATTGTTTCCTCACAGAATATTGAACATTTAGAAAAACAAATAGACCAAGTTGAGACTTGGGAGGAGAAACTTGATTTGTATCTAGAGATCGCAGATACTTTGATGTGGTTCGGTCAAGATCTTGGTAAATCAAAAAAATACGCAGAATTAGCCCTCAAAAGCTGCGAAACCAATAATTGTGGTGATAAAAAAGCACTTGCAAGAGCTATTTTAGCCGAATTCGGTATTAATGAAGGAGACTATACGATTATAAAAGATGTAATTTTCCCCTCCTTGAAGTTAAATGATTTTCAAAAAACAACTACTCGCGCTCATTTTCAAGAAATGGCAGGTGGTTATTTTATAATAAATGGAAACGGTGAAAGTGCTTTAGAATACTATTCTAAAGCTCAAAACATACTAGAAAAAGACGCTCCTCGCTCTAAAAGGCTCATCAATGTCTATATGTATATGGCATATGCCCATAATCTTAATAGTAAGAATGATAGTTCTATTATATTTATGAAAAAGTGTGTCGAACAAGCTCGCCTAACTCAAGATACTATTAAGTTGGTAAGTGCGATGACGGGCTTAAATACATTGTATGGAAGTGATGGACAATATTCAAAAGGAATTGAAGTATTATTAGAAACAAAAAAGCTAGTAGAAAATTCGGATATTGTAAAAAATCAGATATTTCTCATATATGATGCGTTAATCCATCTCTATATTACGAATAAAGATTACGTTAAAGCAGAAAAAGAACTCAAGAAAATTATTCCTAAATATAGAGCTACGAATGAAGATATGAATAGTAAGGCAATTACTATGTGGTCTTATTATTTGTCATATTCTAGGCTAAAAGGACGAGTTAATCGTTATGAAGAAGCTATGGAATATATAGATTCCGCTTATGTCTATGTCGCTTATTTGAATGATTTTTCTAAGCTAGTCACTGATTTAAGGCGCACAGGTATTAATTTAAATCTTAAGAATTATGAATTAGCATATATGCAAATTCAGGATTTAATAGATAAAACGAAAAAACTTGGGCAAGTAGATGCTTTTAATGCGGCTTTGATAGGACTTTTGGCAGATGTATATTTAGGATCATCTCTACAACCGAGTAAAGCAATAGAAAAAGAATTCTTGCCTACAATTGAGCGAATTATTGAAAAAAATGAAGGACAATATAATTTAGATTTATTAGATGCACAGCAATTATCAACCGTATTTGCTATTTATAATAATCAAAAAGAAAAGGCAATTCAAGGTCTTCATAGTATTTTGTCTATTCAAGATACGCTTCAAAGTAGGGAAAAAGAGAAGAGCATAGATGAGATTTTAGTTAAATATGAAACGGATAAAAAAGATAAACAATTAGCTATCAATGAATTAGAACTTAGTCGTCAAAAAACACTTCGTTATTCATTGATAGGTAGTATTTTAGCGCTGATGATTATTGTTACTGTATTAATTCTCTTTTTTCAACAGAAAAACAAATACGCTAAAGAACTCGAAAAAGAAGTAGCTGATCGTACTGTTGATCTCCAAAAATCTAATCAAGCGCTCATTATGAGCAATGAAGAATTAGAACGATATACTTATATCGCTTCTCATGATCTTAAAGAACCTTTGCGGAATGTTGTTAGTTTTGTAGGTATGCTGAAACGCAAAAATCTGATAGAAAAAGGGCAAGCTCAGACCTATTTTGAGTATATTGAAACAGGCGCAAATCAGATGAATGATATTGTGAAAGGTGTACTGGAATTTTCTGAAGTTAGAAAAATGGACGTGATGAAACAGCAGGTTTCTATCTCACAGGTTATTGATAATGTAAAGTTTACGCTTCAAAATGAGATCAATGCTAAAAGAGCAGTTATCGAAACATATGATCTTCCTAAAACTATTCTTACTGATGAAAGTATGGTTTTTACGATTTTTAAAAATCTCATTGAAAATGCCCTAAAATTCAATGATAGTACCATGCCTTTTATAAAAATCGACTATAAAATGATGCAAAATAACCATGTTTTTAAGGTTGTTGATAATGGTATTGGTATTGATAAAATCTATCACGATCAGATCTTTGGAATGTTTAAACGTTTACATGAACGAGGAAAATACAATGGTTCAGGTATTGGTTTAGCAATTTGTAAACGAACTCTTGGCTATTTGAATGGGGAAATTTCTGTTGAGAGTAATATAGAAACGGGCGTTACTTTTACAATAAAATTTCCTAAAATTGATGGTTAATAAGTAGTCAGACAAAAATAATAGCATTTTTTTATTTTGCTTTTCAATTGCACTGCTACTTTAGTGCGGTGATTGAAATGGTAGAAATGTGGGTTTTAACCCAACAAAGTGCTATTTTGGGCTAAAGCCCGATATTTTTAATGC
>CAKZLL010000324.1 GCA_937125475.1 uncultured Saprospiraceae bacterium
CCAAATAAACCCAATGTTAAAGCTGTCCAAAGCATGTTTTAATTATTGTGATTGTGTTGCTCCTTCGTCGCAATTGTATGATTGTATTGATAACAATTTCTTCAATCATACAATCAGTGAAGCGACGCAATCACAACAATCATATAATCATTTTATATCTTAATTTCTTTTTCATCGAAAAAAGAAGTGCCTTCATTTTCCCAATCTATTTCTACATTCCAATAGCCAGATTTTAAGATTTTTGCAGGAATAATCATCTGATTATTCGCTGATATTTTGATTGGAAATGTCATATCTTGCCTTTTGTCATCGGCTCGATAAAATACTATTTTACCTTTGACAGAAGTCAATGATTTTGGAAAATCGAAATAAACTTGATGATCCGTTTCTGTATATTGAACGATTAATCGCTCTTTTGAATTTAAGCTATTTTGCTTTTTTTCATACATAGATTGATATTGCAAATCCTTTTCATAATAATTAGGTGCAACTAAATCATTATTGTAAGTCGTTGATTTATAGACCTGAAAAACCAACGCACCCACAAAAAAAGAGTAAAATATAAAAATGCCTGTTCCCCAATTGATTTTCATAGTTGTTAATTTTTAAATTTAATGTAACTCGAACCCCTTACTGCATCGGAGCGATAAAAGTAGTTCTTGCCTTGTCTATGAGTTTTCCTTCTGAATAGACTTCGATCCATACTTTATTTTCCATTTTGGTTAAAGCCTCTTTTTTCATTTCAATAAAAAACACGCCTTTTAGCATATCATTTTCCTTGGAAAAAAGATTTTTATCACCAACATATTTGATCCGACCATTTTCAGTTTTTAATCGAAACTCAACAGGAAATTCCTTATTCGTTTTATTAATCACTTGAAAATTGTACAAATTGCTGATATAATTTTCATCTACTTTTTGATATAGCATTCCAGGCGTGCGCAAAATGATGGTTTCAACCTCCGACCGACCAGCTAAGAACACGATATTCAAACCAATTAAAATTAATAAAACCACCGAATAAGCCT
Source organism: uncultured Saprospiraceae bacterium (assembly GCA_937125475.1). Lineage (GTDB taxonomy): Bacteria > Bacteroidota > Bacteroidia > Chitinophagales > Saprospiraceae > CAKZLL01. Next base: position 1,029 of record CAKZLL010000324.1, read on the forward strand.
TAACGCGCGTCGTGAAAATTGTGCCTTTATTATTAAGAATACCTTCATGACTATCGTAGCGAATCAATCCTGTCGGGCGTTTGATTTTCTCCATTACTTCATCGCAAGCGTCCATACAAGCGGTACAATTGACACATTCCATCTGAACGCCATCTCGAATATCAATTCCCGTCGGGCAAACCTGAACACATAAACTACAATCAATACAATCGCCTATTTTAATCGGACTTTCTGCCTTGACCGTTTCTGGTTTTGCTGCTGCTCCGATAACTGCGGATTGAATGGCAGTCAATGGATTGGCTTTTTTTCGAGCGCGTTTAATTTTTCCTCTTGGTTCGCCCCTTACGAAATCATAAGAAACTTGGATCGTTTTATTATCCGTCAAAACACCTTGCAAACGCCCGTAAGGGCAAATCGTTGTACAAACCTGTTCACGGAAGTAAGAAAAAACAAAATAGAAAACGCCTGTAAAAACAACCATGCTCGTAAAACCACCCATGTTTTTAGAAGGCGATTGACTAACTATTTTTACAACTTCTTCTAAACCAATAATATAGCTCAAAAAGGTATGGGCGATTAAAATTGAAATCAATATAAATAATCCTTGTTTAGAGGATTTTTTTATAATCTTATCGGTTGTCCAAGGTGCTTTATTGAGGCGCTGTTGAGCGCGTGCATCCCCTTCAATCCAGTATTCAATTTTGCGGAACACCATTTCCATAAAAATAGTTTGTGGACAAATCCAACCGCAAAATAACCGTCCATAAATAACGGTAAACAGTACCACAAACACGATAAAAGTCAGCATGGCTAATACAAATAAATGGAAATCTTGTGGCGCAAATCCTATCCCAAATAAAATAAATCGACGCTCCAATACATTCAATAAAACCAACGGCTCGCCATGAATTTTGATAAAAGGCAAGAGAAATAAAATCGCTAATAAGCCCCAACTTACATACGTTCGCATATTCGTAAACCAGCCTTTCGGCTTTTTGGGATAAATCCAAAGACGCTTGCCTGACTTATCAACCGTAGCGATTTGATCTCTATAAAATTCCGTATCTATATCTTGTTGAGCCATTGTTTATAATTACTGTAAATCGTTGTCGAATTATTTTCCTGCTTCGGTTTCTGGCTTTGTTTCTTTGTGGATTTCGCCTTCTGGTTTTTTCCCATTTGGCGGATTAGAGCCTTTCAATGATAAAATCTAACTAGCTACTTTTTGCATTTCTAAAGGGCGAAGCTGATCTTGCCAAGCTTGCATACCTTTTCCCGAAACACCATATTTTATAGTTGCAAAAACCTCTTTAATATCGCCTCCATGAAGCCAATATTCATCCGTCAAATTAGGACCAATAGTACCTTCGCCCAAAGTGCCATGACAAGCCACACAGCTGGTCGTAAAGATTTTTTTGCCTTCTTCTAATGCTGGGACTTCCGTCAAAAAAGTAACATTAGATTCATCAACACGATTTTTTTGACTAGCAAGAAATTTATCCACAGCCAATTGCCCATCAATCATTTCTTGAGCGTATTCTTCTCTCGAAGAAAGTCCATAATCGAAGACATGATAGTAGCAAAAGTAAGCGACACCAACCACAATACAACCATAAAATAAAGCAACCCACCAAGGTGGTAAATGATTGTCTAATTCATGAATACCATCATAATCATGGTCAAGCATAATGTTTTTCTCTTCTTCAATCGGCTTTAATTTCCATGCTCTTTTGTTCAAGCGCGACCAGAAAGACTCTTTAGGCGTTGTTGAAATGGTTTCTGCCGTAAGAAGACCTGCATCTCGCATGACATGAAGGCGTTCGACTTCCACCAAAACCATAGAAACACGGAAAAAGGCAGCTACTCCGCCAATTAGGACGATTATTCCCAAAAGGAAAACGATGTTACTCCAAATCCATTGTAAGGTATCAGAGGAAGTATTTGCAGCATCGACGGGAAGTTCTGATTGTGAAAAAACCATCACATTTCCTACCAAAATGAGCAAGAAAGACAGACTATATTTTAAGCTATTTTTTTTCATTGGTCAATGGTATTTAAATTGTCATCTAATGGCAAATTTCCCATTCTATCAATATAAGCATCGCTTTTTTTGAAAATGGCAATTGTGCTAATCATAAAAAGAGAGAAAAAAGTAAGTAGCGCGAAAATCGCCATCCAGTTGATATCACCCGCGCTTTCTAAAATATATTTATACATCTGATTTGAGTATTAAAAGAACAAAGAGTAGAAGCTAAAACTAGCTAGTCAATCACTTCTAACTCTTGTCCAAGGAGCGTTTTTTAATTTTTTTTAGGTGTCAGGGGCGAGGTGTCGGGTGTCAGGATAAAGCAGAAGTTTTAAAGATTGTAGTTGAATCAAGAAAACGCTTCTATCCATTTGGTTTGACACCTCGCTCATTTATTTTCCAGTTGTTTTTGGTTTTATATCTGTTCCTAATCGTTGCAAATAAGCAATAAGTGCAATGATTTCTCGCTCTGCCAATTGTTCGTCTATGATGTTTTCATCAGTCGTTTTTAACTCATTAGCAATCTCCAAAGCTTGACGCGTCAAATCTTTATTAGCTAATTTGTCAAACCCTTTTTCATAAGGCGTTCCTAACATTTGCAAAACCCTAATTTTGGCAGCAGTAGTCGATGTATCTAATTTATCTCTCAATAACCAAGGATAAGCTGGCATAATTGATTTGTCCGAAGTTGATGTCGGTTTGTACATATGGGCGTAATGCCAATTGTGGCTATATTTGCCTCCAACTCGATGCAAATCGGGACCAGTTCGCTTACTTCCCCAAAGGAAAGGACGATCATAAATGAACTCACCAGATTTAGAATATTCTCCGTAGCGTTTAGTTTCTGAGCGGAAAGGACGGATCATTTGAGAATGACAACTCACACAACCTTCACGGATATAAATATCTCGACCTTGCAATTCTAAGGGCGTATAAGGCTGAACTGACGCGATTTTTGGTACATTTTCATCGACCATAACCATCGGGAAAATTTCTACTAAACCGCCAATAATGACCACAATCGTAGAAAATACCAATAATTGAACTGGACGACGCTCGATCCAACGATGCCAATGTTCACCTTTGTGTCCTGCCATTGATTTGACGCGCGCTGGAGCTTGTGCTGCTTCATTTTCAATCAACTTTCCAAGTTTAGCGGTTTTCATTAAATTATAAACCATGACGAATAAACCAAGAACATAAATTGTTCCTCCAATCGCTCTCATGCCATACATTGGTAAAATCTGCGTAACAGTTTCTAAGAAGTTTCCATACTCTAAACTACCATCAGCTCGGAACTGTTTCCACATCAAACTTTGTGTCCAACCAGCCCAATATAAAGGAATAGTATAAAATAAAGTGCCTAAAGTAGCGATCCAAAAATGGACATTTGCCAATTTGGTTGAGTAAAGTTTTGTGCCATAAATTCGTGGTATTAACCAATATAAAACCCCGAAAGTCAACATGCCATTCCAGCCTAATGTACCAACATGAACATGGGCAATCGTCCAATCTGTATAATGACTGATAGCATTAACACTTTTGATTGATAATAAAGGACCTTCCAAAGTTGCCATACCATAAGCCGTAATTGCAACGACCATAAATTTCAAAATCGGATCGGTACGAACTCTATCCCACGCGCCTCTAAGTGTTAATAATCCATTCAGCATTCCACCCCAACTCGGAGCGATTAACATTAAGGAGAAAACCACACCAAGAGATTGCGCCCAATCAGGTAAAGAAGTGTATAATAAATGGTGAGGGCCAGCCCAGATATAGATGAAAATCAATGCCCAAAAGTGAATAATTGACAGTTTGTAAGAATAAACTGGTCGGTTAGCGGCTTTAGGAACAAAGTAATACATCAGTCCTAAATAAGGC
>CAKZLL010000325.1 GCA_937125475.1 uncultured Saprospiraceae bacterium
CAATAAGACACGGGAACCCAGTAATAATGGCAATATTAGATTTGAGAAGTAGTGAACGTGCTGCATTGTAAAGTTCATTCGTAGACGAGTGAAGGAGTGAGTCAAGACCTCTATTTCCTTCATCTTTCTGTACTCGTTGCTCAATGAGTCTTACTATTCGCACAGCTGTTTCATGACCCGTTTCTACTGAAGATGAAGACATTACAATGACAGATAATGACGACGAATATATATGATGAAAATTATGAGAGAGAAGAGCAATGAATTTAGAAAAAGAAAAAGAAGAAACACAAGAATAACAGAAGCAAAGAAAAGGCTAAAAAAAAATGTTTTTTATTAAAATTGTTTTATAGTTGAAAGCAATCGCATAAACTTACAATTTTTAAAATTGAGATGCTATTTTTTTTACTGAAATTTCATCGCTTATTGTTTTCATTTTACACCGAAAAAGCTTATATTTAAGGCATTCCCAATCTTCTAAATATAGGTTTTGAAACAACTAAAAACATATCTTTTCCTACTGTTTTGTTGCTCATTTTGGACTTGTCAAGAGCCAGATACGAATACCCGCGCTTTTTATTTCTGGAAAACAGCTATGAAATTTAAACCTTCTGACCAACAATTAATCAAGCAATTAGATGTCAAGCAAATGTATGTCCGTTGTTTTGATGTAGATTGGAGCTTTGGTTACGAAGATGCTATTCCAATTTCTACGCTTACTTATACCGATAATAAGTATGATAATGAAGTAGAAATTATTCCCACTATTTTTATTGTCAATCGAGTATTTAAGCATTTGCCTGAGAAGGATTTTGACTTATTAGCCGCTCGAATACTCAAAAAAATACCATTCCGAACTGGCATCAAAGAAATTCAAATTGATTGTGATTGGACGGCTAGCACGCGTTTACCGTATTTCAAATTCCTACAGATATTAAAAGGTAGGCTTCAAGAAACTCAAATTCTCTCTGTAACCGTTCGCCTACACCAATATCGAGATCGAAAACTGATGGGAATTCCGCCCGTAGATCGTGGGATGTTGATGTGCTATAATGTAGCTGATCCTAAAAAATTTAATACATCCAATTCTATTTTGGATCAAAAAATAGTCGAACAATATATTCGAGGGAAAAGATATCCATTGTCTTTGGATATTGCTTTGCCCATTTTTCATTGGGGTGTTTGGTTTCGCAATAATGAATTTCAAGGCATTTTGTCTAATTGGGGTAAAAAAGATGCATTGAATACGAAACTATACAAAGCTGGTGATTCTAACCTTTATAAAGTAAAAAAAGATCAAGTCATTCGGAATAAATACCTCCGAGAAGGCGATTTTGTTCGATTAGATGGCGCATTTGAGGCGGATTTAGATGCGACTATTCAACTAATAAAAAAACGTATTCGTCCTAGAAATTGCCGCATTACTTTTTTTGATTGGAGTACCGCTAAAAACGCCAAATACAATGAATTCAACTTACAGAAATATTATAAGCAGTTGCGTTAGTCTATTCTTAGTCGTTTTTCCTATACAAATTGCTCAGAATTGTGGTCAGCCTTTTGGGTATATGGATGAAGCTGCGCAAGTTGTTCTTTTTAATCCTAATGTTTTAGATGAAGCGGAATTTGTTCCTTTTTATTTAAATCCTAAGATTTTAAGTGGGACAGATGATCTTACAAAAGATTATGAGCGAAATTGTGAAGAATGGCAAGCACAATTTTCGGATTCTATTTCCATCAAGGATATTTATACTGTTTTATATCAAACCGATCCAGATAGTTTTTTGATGGCTTATAACGATCAGAGTTTGTCAAGGTTGGTGCGTGAAAATACATTTATTGAGGTACTGACTAAAACGAAAAATTACCCATTTTTAGATTATCTCTATATGGCGTTTCAAGTCGAATTTTCTCATTTTGCAAAGGAAAATCCATGGGGATTTAAAGAGGATGAAGAAGCATTAAAAAGAGAATATAGACCACTGACAGCTTGGTTAAAGTTGATTAATAATACAGAAAACACTTTTGAAGATTTGCCTCTGTTTTTGAAGGAACGTTATGGTTATCAACTGATTGTGAATTATCGTTATGTAGGTTTTCCACAAAAGTGTATTGATTTATTTGATAAATATTTAGCTAATAGCACGTCGATTGTTAGAGCTTGGGCTTCTATTCATGTTGGGCACGCTTGGTTTTTATTGAAAAATATTCCAGCTAGTAATTTTGCATTTGCGATGTCGTTTGATGGTTGTGAAAGTAAGCGTGTACGTGCGGTTAGAGGCTTTGATATTCAAAAAACAGATTCAACTCTAGCACTCACCAAAACACCAAAAGAACGGGCTGCTGTTCATGCGTTAAGTATGATGCAAAATCCAGGGAAAGGGTTAGATGCTATTCAAACTATTGTTAAAGTCAGTCCTGATTATCATTATTTGCCGCTACTTATTCAGCGAGAAGTCAACAAAATAGAAAATTGGTTGCTCGCGCCTTTTCTTCTCAATCAAAAAGCATTAATGGACATTGATTGGGAACGAGATAAACGAAAACCAAAAATTTATGATAATCATTATTATTATGATGATGAATGGTATTGGAAGGAGAATCCAACAAATTTTGATATTAGAAGCCAATATTATCAACATAAAAATTATCAGAAAGACCTTAAATATTTACGAAAATTTAGAGCTGTTTTATTACAATTAGTTGGGAAAATTGAACTTGAATCGCAGCAAGATTTTTTAAATTTAGCGATTGCTCACTTATATTTTCTAGATTTTAAGCCACAAGCAGCTTGGAAATATCTTAATCAAGTTGATGAAAAAGCAAAGTTAATTATTAAAACACAAGCCCATATTGAGAAGTTACTGATCTTGCCTCAAATGGAAAACGTTCTTAATAAGAATACGCAAGCAAAATTATACGAATCTTTACATTTTTTAAAGAAAAATAAAGCTTCTCTTCATGAATATGATCGATCGATATCGCAGCTTCATTTATATTTGGCGCGTGCTTTTTATCAAAAAGGAAGCATGCCAGAAGCAGGTTTATTAACTGCTCAGGTGGAGGAAACAATAATAGGAGATGGTGGTTCTTGGTCTGAATATTATAATGATATTGTCTTTTTTGATAAATATGCGACATTAAAAGAAATGGATCAGACACTGAAATATTATCGAAAGAAGAAAAAAACACCGTTTCAAAGTTATGTTTGTAAAACGTATGGAAGCGGTCAGTCGAATTGGAAGGAAGAAGGAACACCAGAAAATAAACTTGGAAATGCCCTACTCGAAGTAAAAGGCACGATTGCTTTTCGGCAAGATAAATTAAAAACCGCTAATCAATGTTTTGCAGAATTGCCTGTAAACTATTGGAACGAAACCTATCAATTTAGTGACTATTTATATACGCCTTTCCATAGAAATGATTCTTATTATGGATCGAATAAACAACGGGTTGTAGAACGAATGATTGACCTTAAACGCCATCATTCGCCAGATAGTTTACTGATTTTAGCTGATGCTTATTTTAATACTTCTTATCATGGTCGGTCTTGGATGATGTTTAGTTACGGGCGTTTTCCAGATGAATGGAAAAAGGAAAATGTTGAATACTATTATAATTTTTTGCCTAATGCAGAGCGATATAAAACCGTTTATTATGAAGCAGGTCGAGCGATTTATTATTATAAAAAAGTGTTGAATCATCGAAAAGCTAGTTTGGAACAAAAAGCAGTAGCAGCTTTTAGAATAGGAAATTGTGAACGCGCAACTAAAAGATGGATTGAAGATAAAACAAGGGAATATGGAGATGAAAGAAAAAGGCATTTTACGCCACATCATTATATTTTATTTAATAAATTTAAAAAGGCAAAAAACTATGATGACTTAATGGGATGTACGAGTTTTTATTATGATTATGAGAAAGGTATTTATACGGATAAAAAGCCAATTAGTAATTAATAAAACCAAAAAATACAATGAAAGCGATTTATAAAAACATTATAATTAGTTGTGTCAGTTTATTTCTGATGGTTTTTCCTGTGCAAATTGCTCAAAATTGCTCGCCTTTTTATTATGATGATGAGAATGGGCAAGTGGCATTATTTAATCCTAATGTTTTGGATGATCAGGGGGTTGATCAGTTTTATTTACAACCTGATTTGTGGGAATGGGGAAAATTCGTTGATCCCAAAAAAGATTATCAGCGCAATTGTGAGGAATGGCAAGCGCAGTTTTCGGATTCGGTTTCTATCAAAGACATTTATGCTATTTTGTATAAAACCGACCCAGACGATTTTTTGAAGGCTTATAATGAAAACAATTCAGGGGAGATTTTAGCTAAAAATACTTTCACTAATCTTTTATTCAATAAAGAAAACCGTCCATACTTGGATTATCTTTATACGGCTTTTAAAATTCAATTTTCACACTTTGCAGATGATGATCCTTGGGGCTTAAAAAGGGAAGGAGAGCACTATAAAGGAAAATTTAATCCCAATAAAAATTGGATTAATATTATTGACAGTATTCAAAACGGGACACAGGATTTTTCTCCTTTTTTGAAAGAACGTTATGGTTATCAGTTAGTTCTGAATTATCGTTATGCGAATTATCCTCAAAAATGTGTTGATGCTTTTGAATATTATTTATCTAATAGTACGTCAATCGTGAAAGCTTGGGCTTACATTCATACGGCGCATGCTTGGTTTTTGTTGGGGAATATTCCAGCTAGTAACTTGGCTTTTGCTTTGTCATTTGATGGTTGTGAAAGTAAACGAATCCGCGCAATTGATGGTTTTAATATAGAAAAAACGGATTCTACATTAATGCTTGCCAAAACATCTCATGCACGTGCTTCGATTCATGTTTTGAATGTAATAGACAACCCAGGTAGAGGATTGAAGTCCATTGAAACGATCATTCAAGCTCAAGCTGATTATCATT
>CAKZLL010000326.1 GCA_937125475.1 uncultured Saprospiraceae bacterium
CAAAAATAGTTAAACCGCTTACAGGTCGATCAATTCGGTGAATAACACCCAAAAAAACATCGCCTGGTTTATTATATCTAATTTTGATGTATTGCTTAACATAGTCTGAAAGCGGTGTGTCTTCCGTCTTATCTCCTTGCACTAACCATCCTCCTGGCTTGCTTACCGCAATCAGATGGTTATCTTCGTACAACACTTTCATTTTACTAAAATCCATTGCTATTTTTTTTTAATTTGAAATACAAAGATAGTTGAATTTGTGATGATTATTCTGTCAAATCTTATGATTTTCAATTATTATTGCAGTTGGAAATTTATTTCCTTCTCTCTTGTTAATCTATTTTTGTTTAAATGTGTTTAAAAAGGCAATTAGTTTTTAATAAATGCTTGAATTATAATTATCATGAAATTAACATTAGGTTTTTCGCCTTGTCCGAACGATACGTTTATTTTTGATGCAATGATACATGGCAAAGTCGATACCGAAGGACTGACCTTTGAGGTGAAATTAGGCGATGTCGAGGAACTTAATCAAAGGGCATTTCAAGCGGATTTGGATATTACTAAACTGAGTTATCATGCTTTTGCGTACTTGGTAGAAGACTATGTATTACTTGACGCAGGAAGTGCATTAGGTAATAATTGTGGTCCATTATTAATTAGCAAAAATAAAATTGATCACGAACAAATTGCCTCCAAAACAATCGCTATCCCAGGAAAATATACGACCGCAAATTTCTTATTAAGTTTGGCTTTTCCTATGGCTAAAAATAAAACCGCCACACTTTTTTCGGATATTGAAAATGATGTAATTACCGAAAAAACGGATTTAGGTTTGATTATTCATGAAAATAGATTCACCTATCAGGAGCGCGGTTTAGTGAAAATCATCGACTTAGGCGAATTTTGGGAAACCAAAACAGGCTTGCCGATTCCGTTAGGTGGAATTGTTGTTAAAAGAAATCTGCCGATTGAAATTATTCAGAAAGTGAATAGAGTAATGCGTCGAAGTGTAGAATTTGCGTTACAAAATCCAGCTCAAACCTTGAATTATGTTCGTCCGCATGCGCAAGAAATGGACACAACTATAATGATGAAACACATTAATTTGTATGTGAATAATTACACGGTTGATTTGGGTGAAAACGGACGGAAAGCGATTAATTATATGTTTGAAATGGCGCGTGAAAATGGCGTTGTTCCAAAAAGTAATCAATCATTATTCATAAAATAAATTGACAACGTAGGGCAAAGGCATGCCTTTGCCCTACGATTACGATTGAATATTAATCTTCCAATTCAAGCGTCACTTGTCGTTTTTGCAAATTCGTATTAATGACCTTTACCTTCACAGGATCGCCCATTTTATAAATGAAACCCGTATCGCGCCCTTTGATAGACAAACGATTTTCATCAATAGTAAATTTGTCAAACATCGAGTCAAAAGTAATCATACCTTCACACATATTTTCAGTCATTTCGATAAAAACACCGCGCTCAGAAAATCCATTCACCACACCGTCAAAAACTTGACCGATGTGCTGCTGCATATATTCAACTTGCTTGTATTTCACCGATTGACGCTCTGCATCTGCTGCTTTTCGCTCTTGTCTCGAAATATGTTTACACTGCTCCTCTAGCTTCTCGGCATTAACTCTTACAGGCGAATCACTATTCAAATTCAACTCCAAAACTCGATGTACTAATACATCCGAATAACGTCGAATAGGAGAGGTGAAGTGCGTATAATAATCAAATCCTAGTCCGTAATGACCAATATTTTCGATTGTATAAACGGCTTTTGCCATCGTTCGGATCGCTAAAGGTCCTAATACTCTAAGTTCTGGATTATCGTCCGCAGCGGTTTGTAATAAATTAAAAGACGCTGCAATTTCTTTTGGCGTACTGATATTTAATTTGAAACCTAATGCCATAGCGAACTTCGCAAAATCTTCGACTTTTCCATAATCAGGCAAATCGTGAACACGATACACAAACGGAATTTTTGCAACGCCTTCTTGTGGTTTACCAATATATTCAGCTACTTTTTTATTAGCTAAAAGCATGAAATCCTCGACTAATAAATTAGCATCTTTTCGCACTTTTACATACAATTCTACTGGAGCACCTTCTTCGTCTAATCTAAACTTGACCTCTGGCGATTCAAATGAAATTGAACCTTCTTTATAACGTTTTTTGCGCAACTGATGTGCAATTTTGTTCATTGCTTTGATCTCAACTGCGAAATCACCTTCTCCACTTTCGATGCGCTCTTGAGCTTCTTCATAAGTAAATCGTCGATCAGAATGAATGATTGTTTTACCAAACCATTGCTTGACGATTTTATGATTTTTATCAAAAGTAAATACCGCTGAAAAAGTGAATTTATCCTCATTCGGACGCAATGAACATAAGCCGTTTGAGATCTTCTCAGGCAACATTGGCAAAACTCGATCGACCAAATATACCGAAGTTGATCGCTTGAATGCTTCTTTATCCAATTCAGAATTGAATGCCACATAATGCGTTACATCAGCGATATGAACACCAATTTCACAATGCCCATTTTCTAAATATTGGATAGAAAGCGCATCATCAAAATCCTTTGCAGTGAGCGGATCAATCGTGAAAGTCGTGATCGCTCTAAAATCTCTTCGCTTCGCAATATCGGCTTCACTCATCACATCCGTTAATGCTTCTGATTCCGCTATGACTTCTTCTGGAAAACTCAATTCAAAGCCTTTTTGTATCAAAATAGACTTCATTTCTACATCGCTACTGCCTGGTTTTCCGAGCGATTCAGTGATGCGACCGATTGGGCTTTTTTGTTTTTTAGTGTGCCATCTTTCAATTTTGACCACTACTTTTTCGCCATTTTTGGCTACGCCTACTTTATCTAATGGAATATAAATATCGGTAAACATATTCTCTTTGTCAGGAATAACAAAGCCATAATTTGCTGTTAAATTGAGCGTTCCAATAAAATATTCTGAGCCGCGTTCCAGCACATCCATTATTCTACCTTCTGCGCGTTTTCTGCCAGGCACTTTAGCATATATTACCCGCACTTTATCACCATCAAGGGCATTGTTCATGTTGCGCGAATGGATATAAATATCATCATCTGGCAAATCATCACAGACTACAAATCCTGCTCCTGTGCGAGTCATATCTAATATACCTTCAACAGATAATTCCTGTTTTTTGCCCTTTTCAGAAATAACTGCTTGTTTATTAAATTGATATTTATCGTTAGAAGAAAGTGCTCTGAGTTGCCCCGTTCCTGTTAGTTTTTCTAACACACTTTCAACGGAAGTGCGATTATTAGCGACTTTAAGTTTATTAATGACTTGTTTTGCGTTGTATCGTTTGCTTGGTTTAGATCTAAATAGGTTATAAACTTTATCTGAAAGTATTTTTACTGATAATTTTTTTCCTTTGATACTAGGTTTTCTTTTTGACATGTTTGTTCTAGTTTTTTTAATTTTGGGTTTTTTTAATTTTAATTTGATTCTATCGCCTTACCCCATTTTTTATGAGATCAAGTTCTTATATTTTAACTTCAATTTGAACTTTTTTAGACGAATTTTACTAAAGAAAGGCAAGAAATATGAAGATTTGCGGATAAGTACACACGATCAAAACTATGGATTTCTTGAAAACGTTCCCTTAGCAGTTATTTTTTTATAAAAAATAATAATAGACTTGTTCGGGGCAGTTTAATGAAGCATTTTTAGAGTTGAGAATTGGGAAATGTTTTTTGAAGGTAAGTATAATTTTTAATAAATTTTATTTCGGTGTAGAGGTTCTTTATTTTTTAATTTTTTTAACAAAAAAATGTAGTTTAGGGACAAGGAAATAAATCACCTAGCAAGATGGGGAGATTATTTTTTGCGCGATCTCTTATAAGGTTATAAGGATGCAAATGACAAAAAAGCAGGATAACATCTAATCGTTATCCTGCTTTTTGAATTTTACATTCAGTATAATATTATTTTAAAACGCCTTCCGAAACGGCAGTTACGCCCCATAATTTGTTGATTTTCCTAAAATTCATTTCAAATAAATTGAAGTTCTTGAGTAAGGAATTCAATGGACCAGGCAATGCGCCCATATCAGAAGTTTCGGGCATTTCATCACCTTTTTTGCCGATGTTTTTGATGCGACGCACCAACCAAACAGCAGGAAACAACGACCCGTATATATAATAATGACTGTCTATTTTACATTTTTTAGTTGCCAAAAGTTGTTTCAATGATCCTAAAGTATAACGTCGATAATGCTCCAAGTAAACATCATGTCCCGACCATAAACTCATAAAAGCAGGAACAGTAATGAAATAATGTGCATTCTGACCCAATCGTTTTTTGATGTCTTCCAGAATGGCATAATCATCTTCGATATGCTCCAATACGTCCATCATAACAACAATCGTATCATTAATACCTTGCGGGATAAAATGAACTTTTTTAACTTGATCATTCTCCGTTACTTTCATTTCTTGCTCCGAATAACCAATATCCACTAAATATACTTCTTCAATAAAATCTGGATAAGCCGCTAATAATTCATATGCAAAAAAACCAGAGCCAGAACCGAAGTCGATGACATTGAGTTTTTTACCTTGTTTTTGGTACAAATGCTCAAAATACTTAAACAAGGGCTTTTTCTTCGATTGATAATACCAATGTGTAGAAGGATTAACGCCGTTTTCTAGTTCTTTTAAATCCATGAATGATGATTTATATTTAGGACTTCTAAATATTAGACTTTATTCTAAATAATTTTGTATGAAGCTAAATTATCTTTTAAAACTACTCTTCGTTGGCAAAATGCTCATTTAGCACAGCTAAACTCCGCTTTTACCGCCTTGATTAGCTTTAAAATCTAAATTTCCATTCATTACAAAACCATTTTAGAATAAAGTCTATTACTTATGTCCTAATTTCTAAAATGAAGCCCAAAAATAAGGAATTCGTGATCAATTAAAATAAAAATTTGTGAAAACTTATGCTTTGATTACTGTGATTGTCGGATTAAGCTCCTAAAATTTACTTTATAACAACATAGAAGGCATTTTTAATAATTAAAAATTTAAACCAAAATGAAGCCCAGGTTCTCCAAAAAAGAATTTTGACCATTGATCATCTAATTGTTTAAATGATGCTGGCATTTCACTATGATAAGGACGATGCGTAATAGCAATAGATGGTTCAATAAAAAACCTGCCTTTAAAAAATTTAAACTGATATCCAGCTCTGTAAGTATTGAAAATTTGAAAACCAGTATCAATTTTTTTACCCTCATTATCCTTAAAAGTTTGCCAAGCATTCATTACATGTACGCCCATATATAACCCTTTCCACCAAAAATGTTGGTAGGTTAGAGCAAATCCATATTCTTTTATATAGCCAGGAAACTTTTCTTCTGGTGCTTCTTTTAAAGAGCCATAAGGAATACCAAGAGACCATCTATATGTCCAAGTTTTTAGTTCTAAAGACAATGCATCTTTAGGGCTAATTCTGTAACCGAGATTTAATTGGGCGAAGTTTGGAGGGTTATCGTCAGGCACTAAATTGTACAAAACAAAAAACGTACTTCCTACAAAAAACTTGCTGTGTGTAGTATCCTGCTTAGTGTATTGTGCTTTGAGTTCGATGGGGTTTGTGATTATTGCAATAAAAACAATCACTAAAATCCAATTTTGCATATTTTTAATTTTAAGTTAAAAGATATTGCAAAGTTGCATAGATAGGACAGTAAAAAACGTTCACTTAAGGTAAGAAATGAAAGTGTTTTATTTTTTATTTTTCATTAATCTTCTTTTCAAACGGCTTAATGATTGTGGCGTAATTCCTAAAAAACTGGCTAATTGATGCTGTGGAACTCTTTGAACTAAATCAGGTTTTGTTACTAATAAATTTTCATACCGTTGAGTAGGGGAGGAATATTTAAAATTGTCAAATGTGGCTTGACTTTTTATTAATAATTCCTCCGAGATGATACGGCATAGCGTTTCAAATCTTGGAAATTTAGTAAAGGTATCAGCTTCGATTTCGGGGGTAGAAACAGAAATTATGGAATCTTCTATACAGGAAAGATAATAGGATGATGGGCGTTTATTCAGTACACATTCAGGTATTTCGCCTTCCATTTCTGTATAAAAATTAGTTGTTTTTTCCTCACCATCAATAATGTAAAATTTCCTCATACATCCTTTTATAACAAAATAACCTTCTTTTGAGCGTTGCCCTTCCTCCAAAAGTATTGTTCCTTTCTTTATTTGCCTAAATAGATTTAAGTCTATAATTACCTTTTTTTCATCATTAGTCAGAGTCATATATTTAGAGATGTAGTCAAAAAGTACATTATTCATGTTCTATTCCTAATTTTTTTATTAAACCAAATATTTTGAAAGAACGATAAACGCAGCTTTTTGTTACAACGAAACTTTTTTAATCAAAGTTATTATTTTTTATAAGCAATTGTAATTTTGGTTCATTGACAATTTTTGCCAGAATGAATATTTTTTAAATCCAGCGGTGGCTTGCCCCGTTGTTTTTCAAAGAGTTAGATCAATGGAGCAAGCCCACATTGGACTAAAAGGCAAAAATTGTCAATGAACCATTTTTATTAGTTGTTAGGTGCAGCTAAAAAATATCAAAATGCTTGCAAAAATCCTTGATGCGCTAGTTTTCGCTCATATTTTTCATCAAAAAATAATGCCCAATCTAGATTTCCCCAATGTGCTAAAACCCAACTCTCATTATCGCGTAAGCCCCAAAGCGTTATGCCTGATTTTTGAGCGGTGGGAATGGTATTATAAATTTCAGTAATGGCTTTGACCTTTCGGAATTGTTGTTCGGCGAGCTTTTGTGTGAGTTCTGTCGCTGTACCATTTGGATTTACACGAACATCTAGTTCCGAAAAATGAATTTTTAAACCGCGTTCGACAAACAAATCTACTGCTTTTTCAATATCACTATTTCTAGGATAATTATCAGAAATATGCATTTGTAGACCAATTCCATCAATTGGAATATTGTTATTTTCAAAATCATCTAACATTTTTATGACTGCTTCACATTTACTTTTGTTCCAAACTAAACCATAATCATTATAAAATAATAAAACATCAGGATCAGCTTCTCGCGCCCATTGAAAGCATTTTGCAACATAATCATCTCCAATCCTGCGTTGAAAAAGAGAGTTTCTCAGCTCGCCGCCTTCATCCTCAAATGCTTCATTCACAACGTCCCAACTAGTTATTTTTCCTGCATAACGTGAGACGACCGTTTGAATATATGTTTTTATCAGTGTTTCAAATTCGGCATCTGTCCCTTGAAAAAGATCTAACCAATAAGGAATAGAACTGTGCCAAAGTAAGGTATGACCATGCACGCGCATTTGATGGCGTTCTGCAAAAGCAATGATCGAATCGGCATAGATCCAGTTGTAAGTATTAGGTTCAGGCATTAGAACATTTTGCTTCATTTCGCGCTCTGCGGTCAAGCTATTGAATTCTTCAAGAACGGTTTTAGAATAGCGTAAATTAGTTAGATAATTGGCTTGTACCGCAAGTCCGATTGGAAACGTAGCGACTTCTTTTAAGTTTTTGTCAATAAGAATACTAGGTGTTTCTTGGCATCCCCAATGAACCAAGACAAATGATAAGAGTAAGTAGGTTTTATTTCTCATAAATAGCTGGATTTTATTGATAAACGAAAAAAAAGAGCAAATTGCGTGGTCATTTTTTATTTTTTATTTAAACAAATTATTCATATTATTCTTAATAATTGTATATTCGATTGTAGGGCATGTAGGGCAAAGGCATGTCTTTGCTCTACGGAAATCAATTATGATAAAATCAAATTATGACACATTTTATTCCAATTTTTCCACTGAAATTGGTCACTTATCCAAATGAAAAAGTTAGTCTTCATGTTTTTGAAGATCGTTATAAAGAATTAATGAATGATTGTTTTGAACAAGGAATGACCTTTGGAATTCCTGTTCATATCAATGGTAAGATAATGAAATATGGTACTGAATTAGAACTCGAATCTATTCAAAAAACATACGAAGATGGTCGAATGGATGTCGTTTGTAGAGGTAAAAGAACTTTTAAAATAGCTGAAATTTTTAAAAATGCACCTGATAAACTGTATAGCGGAGCGGATGTTATTTTTGTAAAAGAGGACAAACGCGGAGATTACATGAAGGCGTTGACTATTCTAGATAAACTAGAATATATGTACAAAATGCTAAAAAGCAAGCGAACTGTTCCTAGTGATCCAGGGCAATTATATTCTTTTGATATTGGGCATCATGTAGGTTTTTCGGTCAATCAAGAATATCAATTATTATCTCTTGAAACGGAAGGCAAACGATTGCACATGATCTTGAAACACCTCGAACATCTCATTCCGATGGTAGAAGAAACGGAACGATTGCGAGAAAAAGCTTCATTGAACGGACATTTTAAAAATATCATTCCGCCAGAAGTGTAAAAACCTGCTTAAAGTAAAAGACCCGACCCTTTTGTAAGGATCGGATCTTTTACTTTAAGCGCTTCGGAAAACCTTTTTATATACTGGTTTTCTCACCCAAAATTGTAAATACATGATTGGATACATCAAGTAATCCATTAAGCGAAACGGCGTTGTATAATCAATATCATCAATGATCATAGCTTGATTATTGTCTTGTCGGAGTATTCGATGTCGATGTTTCCAATCTTTTAAGAAAAAAGGTAATTTGCTTCCTTTGTCAATAAAATAAACCTCGTTTT
>CAKZLL010000327.1 GCA_937125475.1 uncultured Saprospiraceae bacterium
CGAGATATTTAAACCTGATCAGTCACCGCACTAAAGTGACGGTGCAATTGATTATAAAACTTTTGTTACAGTGTATTAAGTAGTCGCCGTATAAGTCTAATACTGGATTATTAGATTTTTATTTAAAACTAATAATTTTAATATCTACTCGTTGATTTTTCTTACGTCCTTCTTTCGTTGTATTTGTTGCAATCGGTTCACGTTTTCCATAACCTAGAGAAGTAATTCTATTAGCAGGAATACCTTTTTTAGTTAAATAACTTGCAACAGATTTTGCCCGTTTTCCTGACAACATATCACAGTAATCATGAGCAGGAACATCATTTGTATGTCCTCCTACTTCGATTTTCATCGACGGATTATTACGTAACAGTAGATATACATTATTCAGAACAGGGAAAGAGGTTTTCTTCAAATCCCAACTATCCGCAGCAAAAGCAATTTCTTCGGTTCTAAGCGTTACACCTTCTCTTAAATCCTCAACAGCTATTGTTTCATCTAAACTAACTACTGCTTTTTTAGTTTTAGGTTCTTTATCCTTTATTGGAGGTTTTTTTACTGGCGGTTTAGGATCATCAACGACAGCAATAACTTCTTCTTTTTCTTTCTCTAATGACATGACCACTACAAAAGTTTTAGTCTTACTTAATCCTTTAGTACTAATTGTTCTACTCTTTTGAATATATCCCTTTTTGTTGGCAATCAAGCGCAATGTAGTTCCTTGATCAACATCTCTCCATAAATATTTATTACTAGAAGCACTAGATTTAGCACGAGATTTTCCTGTTGAGATATTTATTAATTTAAGTTTTGCACCTTTTATAGCCCTACCTGTTTTCTTATCCACTACTTTAGCATCTATGCTTGCGATAATAGTTGCTGGAGCATTACAAGATTTAATCGAAGAGCAATTATCTATTAAAAGATTTCCATTATAAGGGAAGAATGCACCTCGTTTATAATCCGCTTGCAAATAAATATATTTATGCGATTTTTTAGGTTTAAATGTAAAATCAAATTTTTTCCAAGCAATATTAGCAATTGGAGGTGTTTCTGCTAACAATTCCACTTGACCACATTGAGAATTTCCACCCCAAATTTTTAATCTAATAGCTTCTTTAAAATTCTCTTCTTTGTTAGTCGTTCTACTAACACTTATATAATTAGCAGCTTTCGCCAAATAAAGACTAAAATTATAGCATTCACCTGGTTTAAGGGCATAGCCTAATTTTTGTGAAATACCTTCTTGTGTGTCATTATCACGCGTCACTAGTCCCAAAAAGCTTTTTCCTTTTTGGGGTTTTTTCTCTACTTCAAAAAATCCTGGTTGAATATCTGGTGGGCTTTCTTCTTCGTCTCCACAATTATACCAACCATAAGGCGTTTTGCTGTGCTTAGCGCCATCATCGAATGAAGGGTTAGTTAATCTTATTTCTTGTCCATTTAACAGCGAAGGCAGACAAGCAAGAGTTATTAATGCTAATAATCCTCTAATCTTATTTTGTATTCTCATTTGTCTATTAATATTTATGTGTTGATGAGCATTTATTAAATATAGAAAACATTTATATATAGAAAACAGTGTGCCATTTTACTATCATATCATATAGAAGACGGCATTTTTAATAAAAAGAAACAATTTATTCTTACTTTCGTTTTATCAACAATCTACAACCAAGTTCACATTTTATCTTTTTAATTGAATAATTTGTAAATACTATTAAGTTGATCGCTTTTCTTCTAATATTTAATGATTTAATTTTGGTTTTATCTCTAACGAAAAAAATAGTTAAAGACTTATATATATTCTAAATTTTATAAGAAACTTAACGAAAAATTCGACGAAAACAAACTTACGGCAACAGTTTGAACGATTGTCGATGATGGATAGTTGCTCCAAATTGTTTTATCGCGTTTCGATGTGCTTTAGTTGGATAGCCTTTACTTTTTTTCCAACCGTATGCGGGAAAGGCTTTATCTAGTTTCATCATATATTCATCTCGATGTGTTTTTGCCAGAACAGAAGCTGCGGCAATTGACATATATTTGCTATCTCCTTTGATGATGCAATGATGGCTAATTCCCAAATAAGGGGTAAAACGATTGCCGTCAATTAATAATAATTCAGGCGAAGTTGACAGTTTAGCAATCGCACGATGCATCGCCAAAAACGAAGCATTCAATATATTAATCTCATCTATTTCTTTTGGCGAAACACTCGCAACTGCCCAAGCAATCGCTTCTTTTTCAATAATCGGCCGCAATTGATCTCTTTTCTTTTCAGAAATCTGTTTAGAATCATTCAAAAATTCGTGTTTAAAATCCTTAGGCAAGATTACTGCTCCTGCAAAAACAGCTCCCGACAAACAACCTCTTCCTGCTTCATCACATCCCGCTTCTATCACATTTGGATTAAAAAAGGGCTTCAAAGTATGCTTCATTTAATAATAATTACCTTTGATTGTAGAGGGCAAATCACTTACTAATTTGTTGTCTGTCCCCTACTTTATCATTATTGTATTTTTTAATCTTGAATTCATCTAATAAATTAGCTTATTCATAGTTGCAAATGTAATTTTAAACCGTTCTAAAAACGAATAAAATGAAAAGATATATTCTTATTTTCCTTATTTTATCCACTGTTTCCAGTCTTTTTGCACAAAAAATTGATGCAGGTCAAAAACAGTTCAATGCAGCGGTTTTGTACCATACGCAAGGTGATTATAATGAAGCTATCGCAGCATTTACAAGATACATTACTTCACATCCTCCAGAAACGCGAGCTTTCTTTTTTCGGGGTTATTCCTATTTAAAAAAGGCGGATTTAAAAAATGCACTGAGTGATTTTAAAAGCGCGAGTGCATTAGATAAAAAAAACGATAAGGCTTTTTTCTATGTAGGTAAAACCTATTATAGAATGAAACAATATGAAAAAGCAATTGAATGGTTCAATAAAGCAATAGGATTAAACTCTAAACATGCTTCTGCATTGAATGATCGAGGTATGTCTTATTTTAAATTGGGCTATTTTGACGAAGCCATTATAGATTTTCAATCTGCTACTTTCATTCAGCCCAACTTTGCAATGGCTTATAATAATATAGGAAGTGCCATTTTTTTCAATCAAAATGTTGCGAATCCTACTAAAAGAGATCTTATAAAAGCCAAAGATGCTTTTTCTAACGCAATCAAATATGATCCATCCCTTTTTGTGGCTTATTATAATCGCTCTTCGGTTAATTATTTTCTAAAAAATTATGATGTTGCTTTAGCTGATATTCAAAATGCCATGTCTTTGAAGCCCGAAAATGCTATGTGTTATTTTTATGAAGGCGTTATTTTAGGTAAAAAAGGCAGTTATCAAGCAGGAATTAATAGTTTAGAAGCCGCATTGAATTTAGTACCTAGTTTGAGTTTTGCTTATGAAGAAATAGCCAATTTGCATAAAGCACAAAAAAATTATAATCAAGCATTAACGACTTATGAAAAAGCCATTAAACTCAGTAAGAAAAAGAGTTTTCAAGGATTGATGCACTATTACAAAGCGATCGTTTATGCCTTACAAGAAGACGAAACAAACATGTATAATGCATTAAAAAAAGCACATGCTAAAAAGGTCTTTAGAGATAAAAAAGTTTATCTGGCATTTGGTAATGAAAAGGCTTTTAAGCCATATCGACTAGAATCTAGATTTAAAAAAATAGCTCGAAAAGCCCGAAAAGGAAAAAAAGAGAATAAATTTGAAGATTCGGAATTGAGTTGGTTCAGATTAGAGCATTAAATTTATCTATAAATTACGATAAAATGGAACAAGAAAATCAAGAAGAAGTCGAACAAGTAACACATCCTACAGTAGAATTGATCAAGGCTAAATGGCAAAAAATCTATGGTTTAACCAAAAATGGTGATGAAGATAAACTCTGGATGTTAGCTGTCAAATTATTCTTTAAAGGCATTTTATTCTTATTGTTAATCATGCTTTCACCTATTGCTTTTTTAGCAATTATGATTTCTTTACTTGTCGCAGGGTAAAGTTAGATACAGTAGGCAATTAACACATAAAAAACTAATAATCAATTAATTAATCCAAATGAAAACTTTACTGCATCCCGTTTTCTGGGGTGCTTGTGGCATACTCATTTTACATCAAGTGCTAGAAAAATATTACCAAATTGCTATTCCTTTTGCGGATAATTATTTGGATGATTTTCTAGCTATGCCTATTATTTTGACTATTTTTTGGACAGAACAGCGTGTTCTTTGGAAAAACATTAAACATCCATTAACAATTTTCCAAGTAACTATTTTCACGTTTGCCTTCTCCATTTTTTTTGAAGAAATTCTTCCTAATTTTAATGCTAATTATACTAAGGATTATTGGGATTATTTAGCATATATTTTAGGCAGTATTTGTTTTTATTTGACCATTAATAAAGCCTCATACACAGTTTAGAATTATTCTATTCAATATTTTCATTACTTTAGAGTTTAAACATCATTTATTCTTTAATTATTAAAAACTTAAAACTTTTTACTCAAATGGCAAAACCTACTATTGCAGCAAAATCATCAATGAGAATTGAATTAGAGGCAGGAAAAACTTATGCATGGTGTTCATGTGGAGATTCTAGTAATCAACCTTTTTGTGATGGTTCGCACAAAGGCACAGAGTTCGCTCCTATTATGTTCACAGCAGATAAGACAAAAAAAGCATCTTTATGCTTATGCAAGCACAGTGCTAATCCTATTTTTTGCGATGGTTCGCACAAAGCACTTTAGAAATTGGCAATGAACAATTGACCATTCATTTATAACTAAGATTTTTTTAGAGAAGAAGTATTCGTCGCACTTGGAAAAGGTATTTTCAACTGGTGATTAGATGCTTCTTCTCTTTCTTCTTTTAGGTTAGAAATCGTCAAACCTAATAACCTTACCCGAAGGTTTTCTTCCATATTTTCATATAAAAGGGCTTTCGCCAATGAAAATATAGCATCATAAGTCAACAAATCAGCCGGTACAGTTCGGCTTCTTGTAGCTGTTTCAAAATTCCCATACTTTATTTTTAAAGTTAAGGTTCGTCCAGATCGTTGATTTTTCTCGATATGTTTAAACAGGTTTTCTGCTAGGGTTTCTACCTTTTTTTCCATTTCTTCGAGGTCTACCAAATCCTCATTATACGTTCGCTCTACTCCGATAGATTTACGAATTCTATTCGGATTAACAGATCGATTATCAATGCCTCTAACAATATCATAATAAAAACGTCCTGCTTTGCCAAACCTTGTTAATAACTCAATTTCAGAGAGTTGCTTCAAATCTCGACCATTTTTAACCCCTAATTGATGCATTTTTTGGGCGGTTACTTTTCCAATACCATGAAATTTCTCAATAGCCAATTTCTCTAAAAAGTCATTAATTTCATGAGGCAAAATCACTTTCATACCGTTAGGCTTATTGATATCAGAAGCAACTTTTGCAATGAATTTATTAATCGAAACACCAGCTGAAGCAGTGAGTTGAGTGCGTTCAAAGATTTCTTTTCTAATTTTCTGAGCAATAAAAATAGCGGATTTTAGCTGCTGTTTATTGACCGTTACATCCAAATAAGCTTCATCTAATGAAAGCGGCTCGACCAAATCTGTATATTCAAAAAACACTGCTCGAATCTGTTGAGATGCCGCTCGATAAGCATCAAACCGAGATGGAACAAAAATCAAATTCGGGCATTTGCGCAAAGCTAAAGAACTAGGCATTGCCGATCGAACACCAAATTGACGCGCTTCATAGCTTGCAGAAGCCACAACACCACGTTTTATTCCTCCAACAACGACAGGTTTACCTCGCAAATCAGGATTATCCCGTTGCTCAACCGATGCATAAAAAGCATCCATATCGACATGTATGATCTTACGATGTTTTTCCATAAAAAATAAACGATCAATTCTTAATCAAAGATATTATGGGTGTATAACAAATTGTCGCTCGAATAAAAAATAGTTTTTTGTTTAAACTTTTAACCTCCCTTAATCCCTCCAAAGGAGGGAAAATATAGCGTGGCTTCCCTCCTTTGGAGGGATTGAGGGAGGTTAAATAGTATAAGCGACAATTTGTTATGCACCTGATATTATACTATTTTTGAATCAGCTTTTTTATAAAAAAATCAATTAATTGATGAAAGATAGTATTTTAATCGTTCTTGGCGCAGTTCTGATTTCCATTTCTGGGCAATTAGATTTAGAAGTCCCTCTTTCGACAACTGATATTTCTGGGACTTGGCAAACCTTTGCTGTATTAGTTTTTGCTTTTGCGACTAATCGAAAAATTGGAACTTTAGCGGTTCTCTTATACCTCATTTTAGGCGTTTTGGGAGCTCCTGTTTTTGCAGATGGCACTAGCGGATGGAATGTTTTAGTGGGCAAGACAGGTGGTTTTTTATCTGCTTTTTTAATTAGTGCATTCATAGTTGGGAGATTTGCAGAATTGGGATGGAATCCCTCTTTTTTTAAAGGAATAGTAGCAATGGCAATCGGAACATTAATTATTTTAATTGGAGGAACACTTTATTTAAGTACATTCATCGGGATTGAAAAAGCCTATCAATATGGTTTTGCACCATTTTTATTAGGGGCATTTATCAAGATCATACTTGGAGCTTTGGTTTTACCTTTATATTATAATTTTATAAAAAAAGCCCATTGAGAAAAACTCAATGAGCGGATTGTTAAACTTTAAAACTTAAAAAAGATGACAGAGCAAAGTTAATCATTTTATTGATTTAGAGCAAGATAAGTCATGAAAATGTATTTTACTATACAAGCACTTTACAAAAAAATAAAAATAGAGAATACCCCTCTTTTCTTCTATATCAAAAAACGAAACAAGGGAATTTCTATTTTTTTTTATATTTTACACTCTAATAAATTCTAAATCATAATAAAATACAACTAAAACGTTGCAATCATTTTCAACTTGCACTCCATTGAAAATAAATTGAAATTTATGATCTTTTGTCATGATTTATAAAGTCTAATGAACGAACCAATCAAATGAACGAAAAGAACACCCTGTTCATATTAGGAGGAGGTATAGCTGGATTAGCTGCTGGATATTTCGCAAAAGAACGCGGACTTCCTTTCTTTATTTTAGAACCTACCTCAAGGTTAGGGGGCGTTTATGGCACTCATCAACGAGAAATTCAAGGTCAGCTTTTTCGTTTTGATACTGGATTATACCGTTTTCATTTTCATAATGCAGAAAGTGAAGCATTTTTTCAGACCTTATTAAACCAAGACTTATTAAAAATAAAGGTCGAAAAACAAGTTTTCTTTAATAACAACTTCATTGATTTACCATTAACATCTTCCAATTTACAGAAACATATTGGCAATTTTAATTTTATAAAATCAAGTCTTAGAGTAATACAAGGCAAACTCAAGAGAAATGATACTGAACTGGAATCTTTTCAAGATTTTGCTATTGATAAATATGGTCAAAGAATTAGTGAAGCATTTTTTCTAAATTATGCTAAAAAATACTGGGGGCTTCCCGCTCATAAATTATCTTTAGATATTGCAAACGAGCGAATAAATCCTTTAGATTTCAATCCTCTTGCCGTTGAAAGTCTATTCCGAAACAATGATAAAAAAAAGGAATCATCTCAATTCTTTCATTATTCAAAAATAGGTTTTGAGGCATTGACTAATACCTTTTTAGCTCAGATAGAGAAAGAAAAAATAATTTATCAACAAGAAATCACAGCTATTAATATTAGTGATAATAAAGTTATTTCTATTGAAATTAATGATAATGTTCTAATTGTAGAGCAAGTTATTTCTACTTTTCCATTACCTCAATTAGCTCAACTTATTTCACCTCGATTGCCACAATCTATAGCAAAAGCCATTCAAGAATTAACTTATCGAAATATTATTCTATTTGTATTATACCTTGATGTAGCTCAAGTTAGCAATAATTCAATCATATATTTTCCTGAAAAAGAATATGCCTTTACAAGAGTTTTCGAGCCTAAAAATCAGAACTCAGCAAGTATGCCTAAGGATAGAACGGTCTTGATTGTAGAAATTCCTAGTCCAATGAAAAGATATTGGAAAAATACATTTCAACGAGAAACGATGAATCAAGTTTTAGCTCAATTAGCTCAAATTGGACTAATTAATATTAATGATTTATTAGGAACAGATACTATTCCTTTGCCATTGACTTATCCTGTACTTAGCAATAATTATGAAACACCTTACCAAGAAGTCATAAATTATTTTGAAGGAATAGAAAATTTACATTTGGTTGGGCAAAGTAAACTTTTTAATTACACTTACTTAGATGAAATTATAAGATCTAGTGAGAAAAAGATCAATAACCTTTAAGTATTTTTAATAAAAATTTGTCATTTTAATGTCATTAAACAACAACTAGATAGTGAAATTTCGCTGAATGCCAATTTACACTTCCTACACTAACACATCTAAACAACTGATAATCAACACAATAATCATTTTTTCATCTCAAGTTTATTTTTCAATGCCTTAATTTAATAAATAAATTAAGACTTGATTATCATTTTTTATACGTTTATATTTGTCCTTTGATTAAAGAAATGATGGCATTTATCATCATTAACTAAGGGAAATATTAATAATTACATTGTCACAAATTAGAGTAATCATATTTAAAATCGCATCGGCATCATTATGTGATTTTGTAAATATGCTCTAATATGTTTACTGTTACTCATTTATTTGTTTTTTTTTCTTCTACTATGATATACCTA
>CAKZLL010000328.1 GCA_937125475.1 uncultured Saprospiraceae bacterium
ATATCCGAAGTTAAAATCAAGTTAGGCGTTAAATTTTCTAATTGTTGTTCAATGTGTTTCAATCGCTCTACTGTTATCCCCGTTTCGGTATTTCGATTAACTTTTAGCAAAACACTTCCTTTCGGTGCGCCTAATATCGGGATCGCGCTATGAGTAGAAACGATAAATTGGATATTAGGAAATACGCTTGAAAACAAGGTAGGTAATTGTTTTTGCCAAGTCGGATGTAAGTGTAAATCAAATTCGTCAATAATGACAATTCCATAAAGATCTTTAGGATCAAAAAATTGATCTGTATTAATATTTTTTTGTTTCAAAGTACTAAAGCGAAGGTAAATATCACCGACCATAGCAATAATACTTTTGATTCCTGTTGCTAATTCTGAAAATGTAACCGCTTGATAAACACCTTCGATTTTACTTTTTTCAAAATAATGAATTGATCTATTTCTTTTATCAAACTCCACTTTTTCTAAAGAAGGAATAACCTTTTTTAGCATATCAATCAGCGCGTTATATTTCTTTTTATTTTCATAAAATGCGAATTTAAGCTCTGTTTCTATATTTTTAAATAATGCATCATAATTCCCAAATAAGCCATAAGTAGCGGTAGATCGTTTCGCGCTTTTGTTTTCTGAGCCTTCGGTTTGCACATCTAAACGAATCGGTCCAAAACCTGCAAAAGAAGGTAATGATATGAATTTTTTAAGTTGTTTGGTATTATTTTTATAATCCTTTCCTTCTATTGATTTATAAGTAACTTCAATCTTTGTTTTTGTATTTTTAGGAATGATATTATCTTCTTTATTCCCATAAAGACCAATCGCCAGAGCTTGCAAAACCAATGATTTTCCTGCTCCATTTTCTCCTGTCAAAAATACCCAAGGTGCTTCGGAAGGAAGCGAAGGAATGGATGTTTCTTTTATTGAATAATAATTTTTAATACTAAAACTTGATAAGAAAACCTTTCCAAATGATTGATTAAATAATCGTCTATAACTTTTCTTCGCTCTAATTTCTAGCTTTTTGTTTTGAATATAAACTAGGTTTTCGTTAAATTCTTCTTGCGAAATACGTCGATAAAATCCATCTTCTTGATTAAACTCTTCATACTTTAGCAGTTTATCAATAATTTCAAGCAATCCCATAAACTTTGTTTTGAAATTATCTTGACTTGTCTCTATTGAAAGGATTCCTCTATGTCCAACTTCATCTAACTCTAATAATAAATCTTTAAAAAATCCTTTAATAAGTTTTTGGTCATCAAATTCATCTAATAAAAAATCATAATCTAAGTACAATTCCTTCTTTGTTATATGAAAATCTAATTCATATCTACCGAATAGAATAGAATCATACTCTAAAAAACTTGTAGAAATACTGTCACGACTTCCCATAAACCACCTCCCATCATTCAAATATCTCTTATTAGAACTATTATCATGTGGCCTCAACTTAAAAGTCAAATCAGACTTATTCTCCTTTTTGTATTCCAAAAGCAGTTCTAAAACTTCATCATGTAAATTCGCGGTAGTATCGACTTTTGCCATTGTTTTATCTTTAGTCATTGCAATTTACAAAAAATCAAATTTAAGTCAAGCCTTTACAAAAATGAAATGGAAGATATTTAGCTCAATAGCTTAAAATACCTTCCATTTCATTTTTATAGAATACTAAATCTAACTTTTTTACAAAATCACCGTTTCTTCATCCACTTGAACGACCCCAAAATATCCCAGAGCATTATTATCAAAATTGCTTTTAGGATTGTAGGGCGTAGTCGAGTTAAAGCCCTGTCCTTGCACTGCCGACAAATCATTCAAATAACGAAATGATGCAGCATCAATCGACATCAATTCCATTTTCACCGTATCGCCTTCCTTAAAAGATTGGAAAATTGGTCGGCTTAACGCATTGCCATCCAAATTAGTATCATCTACTAATTGATAAATATCCGATTGAAGCGTATCATTTAATGTAACTTGAATTTGATAAAAACTTTCTTTGTTCCCTATATCTTTCCAATGCGTAAAAATTTGAAAAAATTGTTCATTTCCACCACCAAAAGGACCTCCACCACCAGGTCCACCACTATTCGTCGGTACAAGTTGCAAACTATCTATTTCAACAGTATGTGGAACATTTGTTATTGCTTTATATTCATTGCCATCATTGTCTGTAACAGTCATTGTAAGTGCATCGCCTTCAACCACATTTAGCCCAGTTATAGCATAAAAACCATTTTGAATTAAAGGCAAATTAACAATTGAACCATTCGCCAAAGTCAAATCAACCGTAGCATCTGAAACAACATTTAAATTAACATCTTCATAAAAACCGTTGGATTTCGTTAAAAATACGCTGGCGGTTTGATTTGTTGCATTGACTCTAGCTTCAATAACCAATTGAGCATCTGCATTTTCTAAATCTAATACAATCACTTCTTCACAGGCTGTAAAACTGATAGCTGCAAAAAGTATTAATCCTAAAATTTGATATATTTTCATCTTTAAAATTTTTCTTTTTTTAAGTAGTATTTCAAGCATCGAACGCCTAGAAGTCGTTCTTTATGTATTTTCTAAAAATTAAAGTTCCAAGTCAATGATGGTACAATTCCAAATAATGCTAATTGTGTTGCTTGTGGTTGTCCTGCATCGTTCACATCAAAAGTAATGGAATAGGCATTTTTACGATCATATACATTATAGAATGAGACATTTATATCTGAGTAAAATTTATCACTGTCTTTCAAGATATAAGTTGCTCCTAAATCAAACCTATGATAATCAGGCATTCTTTCAGAATTTCTACTTCCATACAAATTAACTAACGCTCCATTTACAAAATATTTGCCCGTAGGAAAAGTAACTGCATCGCCTGTGTAATAGACAAAACTAGCCGAAACATTCAATCGAGGTGTAATTTGATACATTCCCACAATCGACAAATCATGTGTTCTATCTTGACGAGCCGAAAACCATTCTCCGCTATTCACTTCATCAAATTGACGCTCTGATTTAGCTAATGTATAGCTAATCCACCCCGTGAAATCGCCTTTTTTCTTTTTCAAATAAAACTCTAAACCATAGGCACGTCCTTTTCCAAAAACTAAATCAGATTCAATATCTGGGTTGTTAATCGCACTTCCGCCATCCTCGAAATCCAATTGATTTTTAAGGTCTTTGTAATAACCTTCAACGCTTAATTCATAGGTATTATCTTTAAAATTACGGAAGTAACCCAAGGCAATTTGATCTGCAATTTGTGGTTTAACTAAAGGCGAAGTCGCAATCCAAAGATCAGTCGGTGTCCCAGAATTAGAGTTAGATAAAAGATGTAAATATTGATAATTTCGATTATAGGACGCTTTTATTGAGCTTTTTTTATCTAATAAATAAGTGGCATTAATCCGTGGTTCTAGCCCGTAATAAGTATTATAAACTTCTCCGTCTTCATAAGTTGTTTCGCTCAAAATATTATCCGAATCATCATACACTTTCTCTGTATATGCTCCAACATTAGAAAATGTACTCAAGCGTACCCCATAATTCAATGACAATTTATCTGATATTTTTTGCTCATTAGCAATATAGAAACCGCCTTCAATTGCTTTCTGTTCTGCCAATGCTGCCGCATCTCCTAAAAGACTATCTCCAAGCGTGAACTCACTCGGCTTCAAGCGATGGAAAGTGCCTTGCCAACCAAATTTTACAGTATTTTTAGGGTTAGCATATAGGTTATAATCTTGTTTAACACTATAGTCATAAATCCCTGAACTTAAACTAATTCCGTTGCCGCCCGATTGTACTTTAAAACCATAATCATAATCACTATAAACGAATGTAGTATTAGAAAATAGCTTATCGCTAAAGAGGTGATTCCAGCGCAATGTTGCCGTCGTATTTCCCCAATCAAAGCCAAAATTATCTGTTCCAAACACATCACGACCATTATAAGCAGACAAATAAATTCGATCTTTTTCTCCTATTTTATAATTTGCTTTTAGATTTAAATCATAAAAATATAAACTCAAATCAGCAAAATTGTCTGCTAAAAATGGTCTTGCCAATACATCTGCATAAGTTCTACGACCTGAAACGATAATCGAACCTTTGTCTTTTTGAAGCGGTCCTTCCACAGTCAAACGAGAAGAAATCAAGCCTACTCCACCTGATGCATTCCATTTTTTCATGTTTCCGTTTTTCATCCGAACATCCATCACAGACGATACACGACCACCATATTCGGCTGGCATTCCACCTTTATATAATTTCACATCTCTAATTACATCTGGATTAAATACTGAGAAAAATCCAAAAAGGTGAGAAGAGTTGAATACGATTGCTTCATCTAACAGAATTAAATTTTGATCTGCAGCACCCCC
>CAKZLL010000329.1 GCA_937125475.1 uncultured Saprospiraceae bacterium
CTCAGTTCGTTCGTAATCTTGGATGAAACGCTCGTTATCTCGTCCTTTTCTATCCCCAATTCTGCCTATTCCTACAAACGAAATTGCTCCGTTTTTAGTTACAAATCGTTGGACTTTTCCCGATTTACAAACCCAAACTCTCTTATAAATGTCAATTGGAAAAAGGCTGTTCTCGGGATGTTTTTTCTCTAACTCGTTAAGATATTCATGATCTTCATGATTGCCTCTAACACAAATCATTTTTAAATTCAGCTCATCTAAAAACGCTTTAATTGTTTCATTTTCGACTGTGAAATGATCGGCAAAACCAAGTTCATCTCGATCATATTTAGCGTGTTTAATTGTTGCTTTATCCAAATTATTTAAATCGGGATAAGCTCCAATATCGCCACATTGCAAAATCAAATCAACAGAATGTCCTGTCGTTCGTTGATACAAATCGACTAACTTAAAGGGCAATAAAATTTTGCCGTGTATATCCGAAAATATAGCTATTTTCATTATTTTATATATTTATCTAACACCGATTTTCTGTTCAATATCCTTAGGTAAATGATAGATTTTTTCTTTGGGTAATAATCTTTTTACCTCTTTATATTTGCCTTGTTTTCGGAGTTGATTAATTTTTTTTGTTAAAGGAGTGAGATCAACAATTTCATGAATCCATTCTTCATTATATTCCTCAATCAAAAAACGACTAACTCCAACTTGAATAGATCGAATATTTAATTTTTTGCCTCTTAATGATCGCTCTGGATCCCATTGAATATGAATTTTTGCTTTTTTGAATTGCTGTTCCCAATCCCATCCATTTTTATAAATGGCTTTGTCTGGATGTGTCAAAACACCCAAAGAAAGGGCTTTTTCCCAAGCTGTTTTTTTAATTTTTATACCTAAAATATATTCTTGATTGGATTTTGTTCCCCAGTTGCTTCGCTCCATAAGCCAGAGATAAGACGGTTTGATCCACGTCATTCGATTGAAGGAAAAAGGTTTTTCAAAACGATTATTTTTGAGAGCAGGTAAGGCAATTGCTTTGCCATAAGCTTGATAAACGGTGATTGTATTATTATCGTAATTTGCCCTGATTTCTTGGGTGTGTTCCATTTCTCAATTTTTTATTAAGGAATAATCCGATAATAATTGACAACGCAAATTTTCAATATTTAATTCAATTAAACTGATAAAGTATAAGGGCTAAAAAAATTAGTGTATAAATCATAGGCTTTTGAGATGAAGTTTCATTTTTATAAGGGTTTTCTAGTTGTTGAATAAAACTATATCTAATATTAATTTGATATTGATCTATAAATAATATAATTTCTATTTATAGGAATGATTAGGGTTTATTATTTTCTTAGGACTTTTACTAATACCGCCTCAATGAATGCTTTGGCTTGAGTTTCCTTCAATTGAGCATAGGTTTTTTTATCTTGATTGGCTATTTTTGCGATTTTATATTTTATTATTTCGTATTGTTTCCGCTCTTTTTCATTCTCCGTCAAGTAATTGCGAAAAGCAAGATGCCTTTTTAATTCTTGGCTATGAAGCGGGCAAACATATAAATGATGTGGAATAACATCCAAAATTAAATGCTTTTTATTAGTTTTTTTTCTTTTAAAAGCCTCTCTATCCTTTATTCCTTGATCGCCATTATGATAATAATCAAGCGTTTCCAAACCGCTTTTGATCGTTTCAAATTCAACATTTTTGCCAAAACTAATATCTATATCAATAATAGATTTAGCCGCTAAATGCCTAACAGAAGTACTTCCTACATGATGAATATTAATATCCAGATCTAAAAAAAGTGCTTCAATGGTTGTCTTGATTTGATTAAAATCATCGACCCAACTTTCTTGGTATGGTTGAATGAGCATAGCAGTTATTTAAAGGGTTTTGATGGAAGCGATTTTAAATTCGAGACTGACAAGAACGATGATGATAATCAATTCGAGTATAAAATAAATCATACCTAAAATAGTTAATTTTGACTGAAAAAGCACTACTAAACCGATGGTAATACAGCAATAAACTAAATTGACAATCGCAATGAATCGTAAAAAAGGTCGCCAATTTTTTGGAGTACGGACATAACAAAACAAAGAATAAGCTGCAAAAAAACAAGCAGCAAGTGCGAGAAAAAAAAGTTCTTCCCTAGGCATTCCAAAATAATTTTTAAATTGGATCAATATCACACCTAAAGAAAAAGCAGAAAGCACCGCACCAATCCCATCTAGCAAAAATAGCTGCTTAGGTTGTTCTGCCATTTTTTTTATAAATCCTTCAAATATCATCAGTATTATTTTTAATAAATATAATAAAAAGCTGTGATTTTTAAATAAAATGAAGGAGAAAGCCGTGAGGATATGATTTTCCCTGTTTTTTTGATTTATTTTGTATTTTTATGAAATAACGGATCATCTCTTTTATTAATTTTATACTCAATGGTACCATACGCAATAAACGGTTTTAAAATTGAAAATTTCAAAGGCATTCAATCTTGTGAAATAGGCGGACTTCCCAAAGAAGCAAGCTGGATATTTTTAACTGGAGAAAATGGCTTTGGGAAAACTTCTATTTTGCAAGGTTTGGCGATTGTTCTACATGGTTTTGAAAAACATACATTGGATTTTCATCCAATGATCAGTGGAGAAAGAGGAATATCTTTAGGTATAACTTTTTGTGATGCTAATATTGATAAATCATTACGTTATAAAAGACAAATAAAAGAGGATTTTGAAAAAATCTGCTGTTACGGTTCTTCCCGTTTAAATATGGAAGGCGAAAAAAGCACGAGAGAAAAAAGCCCAACGATTAATCTATTCAAGACAACAACCTTCTTACAAAATATTGAATTTCAATTATCTAGATGGTATTTCAAGCAAAATGATATTGAATTTAAAGAGAAATACGAAAACGTTTCTGAATTATTAATAAAATTATTGAACCTTAGTAAAATAACGGTTGATAAAAAAACAGATAAGGTTTATTATTTTGAAAAAGATGCTAATAATGAAGAATATCAAGGCTTAGAGTTTCATCAATTAGCGGCAGGTTATCGCAGCATTATTTCTATGATTGGAGATATGATTTTGAGATTATTTGAAAGCCAGCCTAAAATAACTAGTCCTAAAGATTTAGAAGGAATTGTAATAATTGATGAACTAGATTTGCATTTTCATCCTAAATGGCAAAGACAGATTCCAAGTTTATTCTCTGAGTTATTTCCTAAGATTTTATTTATAGCTTCTACACACAGCGCGATTCCTATTCTCGGTGCGCCTAAAAATAGCGTTTTATTAAGAGTTAATCGAAGCGTTAAAAGCGGAATTATGGTAGAGCGTTTGATAGAAATGGAAGAAAAACTAAAGAATTTTACGCCAAATTTACTCTTATCTTCTCCTGTTTTTGGGCTAAGGGATATTTTTTCTGAACAGCATCATGGTAATGCTTCTATCCTAACAGAAGAGACTTATGACGAATTAAAATTGAATGAAGCGGTAGCCAAACGCCTTCATGCTAATGCCTCCGACCCAGATCAACAGAGATTATACGAGGATTTTATGAACAGTCTAAATTCGCCTAAATAACTCATGAGAAGCAATAAAAGAAAAACACAATTTCCCATTCCTCCTTCTTTAGTTAATGCAAATAATGAATGGCAACGCATCGCTCAAACAGCTGATAAAGCTGCTATTTCGGATAAAATTTATAGAGGTGAAATTGAAGAAAATGGCAAAAAAAAATTTGTTGTTAGAGATTTATTACGGATCATTTATCATGATAAATGTGCCTATTGTGAACTAAAATCTTTCGCCCCTGATGTAGAGCATTATCGCCCTAAAAAACGGGTTACTCGTGTTAAATCACATCCTGGCTATTATTGGTTGTGTTATGAATGGAGTAATTTAATTCCATCTTGTGAGGATTGTAATCGTTTGAAAGGAAAAGCTAATCAATTTCCAATTTTGGGTGTAAGGGTTGTTTCTCCGCCTTTTCTAACAAACGGTGACTTAGATGAAAATCGTTGTAAAGCCAGTCTTGCGCCATTAATAAATGAAAGACCTTATTTGTTACACCCAGAAATAGATGAAACAGAAGAATATTTCACTTTTACGAATAGAGGCAAAATCCGTGGTCGAGATGTAGAAAGAAGAGGTAAAGAAACAATTAAGATTTGTGATTTAAATCGAAATATCTTGATTTATCGACGAATGCAAATTCTAAAAAATGACATTTTAGTCCGAATTAATGATCACTTATTACTCTATTCTGATATTCATCAAAATCCATCTATATTAAAAGAAGGGCTTCGATTAATTTTTCAAAATTTGCAAAATAAAACAAATCGAAATGAAGAACTTTCTTTGTTTTCAATGGCTATTTTAAGAAATTTTGATTATATGATTATTCCTTTTTTAAAAGAAAAACAACACAAAAAAATGATTAGAGGTGCTTTTCAAGCGTTTTCTAATGGAGATTTATAAATTATCAATATGCAAAGCGAAGAACTAACCAATTACATCAATCGAAATACTACTGGATCAACAGAAGTATTAAAGCAACTTCAAAGAGAAACTTACCTAAAAGTATTTCATCCACAAATGATTTCTGGCCCATATCAAGGACGTTTATTGACAATGCTAACACAGATGATACAGCCTAAAAGAGTTTTAGAAATTGGGACTTTTACAGGTTATATTGCAATCTGTATGGCAATGGGATTACCTGAAAATGGCTTAGTTCATACGATTGAAATCAAGGAAGAATTAGAAGATATGATTAGAAAATACTTGAAACTCGCATCCGTCGAAAATCAAGTGAAACTTCATATAGGCGATGCTAAATTAGTAATTCCAACACTTGAAGATCGCTTCGATTTGGTGTTTATTGATGCTAAGAAAATGGATTATGAAGCATATTACGACCTGATTTTCCCTAAAGTAAATATCGGAGGTTATATTCTGACAGACAATGTATTATGGTATGGAAAGGTATTAGATGAAGAAAAACATGCTAATGATAAAAGAACTGTTGCACTAAATGCATTCAATAAAAAAATACAAGCAGACGACAGAGTCGAAAATATCTTATTACCGATTAGAGATGGCATTATGATTGCACGTAAAATTTTGTAAATTCGGTAGAATTTTGCACTTTCTGAACACTGACATACTCAACTACATTACTAATGAAACTACAATTTTATATTCTATTACCTTTGTTTTTATTGTCCTTTGGCGCACAAGCGGAAAACGTTATCTCCGTGCGCAAATATATTAAAACCTATCAAGATGTTGCTATTGCAGAAATGAATCGAACAGGTATTCCTGCTAGTATCAAGGTTGGGCAAGCTATTTTGGAATCTAGTCATGGTAATAGTAAATTGGCTCGAAATTCATTTAATCATTTTGGAATAAAATGTAAAAAAGAATGGCGTGGCAAAAAATATATGCACAAAGATGACGACCGAAATAAAAAAGGAAAATTAATCAAATCCTGTTTTAGAGTTTATGATAGTGTGCTTGATTCTTACATTGATCATTCTAACTTTTTGATGTCGCGTGAGCGTTATTCAAGCTTGTTCAAAATTAGTGCTACTGATTATAAAGGTTGGGCGCATGGCTTAAAAAAATGCGGTTATGCTACGGCAAAACAATATGCTCAAAAATTGATTAGAATCATTGAAACACATGAATTATATATCTTAGATTTTCAAGTAGATCCTAATGTCTTATTGGCTAGTTCAGAGAAAAATAAACCTACTTTTTATTCAAATACGAAAAGAAAAATTGGAACAAGAGTAATTAAAAATAATAAGAGGTTGGATTTGAAAGGTGCTTCATTCTTAAACTCAAAGCCGATCTTTCCTATCTTCGAATCCACTTATGAAATCGAAAATGTAACAGATAAAATTTATGGAAAGGCTCTTTTTCCTAAACAAAGAAAAAGCATTTTTTTAGTTAATGGTTTAGCGGCTGTTACATTAGGAGATGGACAATCATTAGAAGATATTTCTAGTCAATATGATTTGTCTATTGAAAAACTTGTTAAGTTTAATGATATCGCGCCTAATCAAAAATTGATGAGAGGACAGTATATTTTCTTGCAATCTAAATCACCCGCCCATTCTAAAATAGCTTTTCATCAATTGAAAAATGGGGAAAACTTGTATTACATTGCTCAACTTTATGGAATTAAACTCAACAGTTTACTAAAAAGGAATCGTTTAATGAGATTTGAAAAATTGCCTGCTGGAACGATGATAAAACTCAAAGGTAAAAAAATCGAAAAAATAACAAAGCAGTCCTATCGAATTAAAAAAGTGAAATAATTGAAGGATTATTAAAAAATCGAAAATTAATTCTAATTATAAAATACATTTTTTTTCGATGAATGTTTTTTTTATAAATGCAAAACATATTATAAATCAATAATATGTAATGTTTTTGTAATAATATTACTTGCTTCCAAATCACCTCTACTACTACTAAGTTCCTATTTATAAAGGAGTTATCCAACCTTCTGTGCATTCTTGCGTATAATTAACATGTTGCACCATTTTTCATTGGCATACGGTTTGTGCGTTTTTATTTTGGGAATTCTTTTTTAAATAAAAACAAACTGAAAGCCAGTAAATTTATATCATCAGCATGTTATTAAAGTTATCACATACACTCTTTTTTATATTATTAACATCAATAGTAATTCAAGCCAATACAGCTAATTGTACTGGTAATGAGCAATATGTAGAGCGATTTAAAAAAATTGCAGTCATTGAAATGCATAGAAGTGGTATTCCAGCAAGTATCAAATTAGCGCAAGCTATATTAGAATCTGGAAGCGGTCAAAGTACTTTAGCCAAAAAGGCAAATAATCACTTCGGGATTAAATGTGGAGGTAGTTGGAAAGGCAAAACTTACCACAAGAAAGATGATGAACGAAGAATGGGCATTCGAGTAAAATCGTGCTTTAGAGCTTATGCCTCTCCTGAGGAGTCTTTTACTGCTCATACCAAATTTTTGACAAACCCAAGCAAGAAAAGCCGTTATGGTTTTTTATTTAAATACAAAAAAACAGACTATAAGAAATGGGCAAAAGGCTTGAAAAAGGCAGGTTACGCGACTAATCCAAAATATCCAGCTTTACTCATTCAAGTGATTAAAGAAAATGATCTGCACAAATATGATATGTATTCTTTAGAGGATGTCAATGCAAAAGAAGAGGACAAAGAGATCCTAGCTTACGCCAAAAATAAGAAAAAAGAAAAGGCGAAAGTCCAAAAAAATGAAGGCGAATTAGAAGCAGTTTCTCCTAATAAAAATACTAAATTCTCTTCTAAACGCAAAAAAGATAAGCAGAAAAAAACTGCTCCTGCCAAAACAAAAAAAGTTAAGGTAAAAGAGAGTAAATCCAATAAAGCTGATCATATTTTTTATCGTAATGATATTAAAGTGATCAAAATACAAAAAGGAGATACACCTCAAAAAATTGCGAAAAGGCATAAAATCAAAAAGTCAAAGTTGTTGAAATATAATGACTTGTCTGGCATGGAACCATTAAAGGAAAATGCATACTTTTATTTACAACCCAAAAGAAATTCAAGTAGAGGAAGAGACAATTTTCATATTGTAAAAGGGAATGAAAGCATGTACGATATTGCACAACAGTATGGGATTAAATTGGAAAAACTGTACAAAAAAAATAAAATGATCGCAGGACAAGAGCCTAATGAAGACGAGCGAATCATTTTAAGAAATAAAAGAAGTAAACCGCCTAAGTTACGCAAGAAAGCAACAATTAAAAAAACGGCGACACAACCAGAAAAAAATACTCGTTTTGTACCTAAACCAAAGAAAGCAACTCAAAAGAAAAAAGCTAATCCGAATGAATATATCGTGAAAAAAGGCGAAACGCTTTACCGTATTGCCAAAGCACACAAAGTGAGCGTAGAAGATATTAGAAAATGGAACAAACTGAAAAACAATGACTTAGAAGTAGGTCAAACATTAATCATAAAAAAATGACAAAATTGAAATCCTATGTATTAAACTCGGCTTCATTCTTGGATTTAAAATAGTAAGTTGAATTATTGAATAATATTCACACTACCACAACCTAAAACGAATAATCATGCTAAGACAGAATATAACGATCATTTTTTTCATAGCTTCTACGGTAAGCCTTATGGCTCAAAATACCGTGCAAGACTATGTGAACCGATATAGTGAAACGGCTGTCAGTGAGATGCAACGAACTGGAATTCCAGCAAGTGTTCTCTTAGCACAAGGCGTTTTGGAGTCTTCTTTTGGCAATAGTCAATTAGCTATTCAAGCTAATAATCATTTTAATATTGCTTGTGGAAATTGGCAAGGAGAACTTTTTTATCAGTGGAGTCCAAAAGAAAAACAAAAGCCGTCTTGTTATCGAGTTTATGATGTAGCAGATGAATCTTATATGGAGTATTCTAATTTTTTAATTAAAAATAAATCATTATCAGATCTATTAGCTTACCAAACAACGAATTACAAAAAATGGGCAAATGCGATACATAAGGAAGGCTTAATTGCAAAAGG
The DNA here is from genome assembly GCA_937125475.1 of uncultured Saprospiraceae bacterium. Taxonomy (GTDB): domain Bacteria; phylum Bacteroidota; class Bacteroidia; order Chitinophagales; family Saprospiraceae; genus CAKZLL01. The sequence goes on from CAKZLL010000329.1 coordinate 8,580, forward strand.
TTATCCTGCATCTCAATTAATTATGGTTATTGAAACCTACGAATTAGCTGCTTTTGATGGTCTTTTGGATAAAGAAGAACCTAAACCACCAACTTTCGCGCGTAAAATTCATAACGTCAACGGATTAAAAGCTATTGTAGCTGAGGATAATGATAATCCACTTAGTGTAGCACAAGAATTTAATATCCCGTTGCGCAAAATATTGAAATACAATGATTTAAAGCAAGGTAGTCGATTTCAAAATAATCAATTTGTATTCTTAGAAGCCAAAAGAACACAAGCTAAATTAAGCATTGATTATCATGTGGTTCGTCCAGATGAAACGATTTATGATATAGCACAATTGTATGGAATTAAGTTGAAAGCAATTTGCAAACTTAATCATTTAGAATATGACGATAAAGTAGCAATTGGTGAGCGAATCAATTTAGTCGATCCTGCGGTAGTTCGTCCACGTTTAGAAGATGAAGCTGCTCCAGCTCCTAGAAAGCCTAAAAAAGAAATTATTGCTAATAATAAGGTAGATATGTCTCCTGAAAATGGTAATCCGATGGTCATTAAGCCATTAAAAAAATCAAAAATAGAGCCTGCTCCTTCGAAGCCTAGCTTTAAACCAAAGAAAAGAATTGAACCAAAACCTACAAAAGAACAGCCAATAGCAGAAAATAATCCAAGACCTACTAGCCCACCCAAACCACAATTTGAGGTAGAAAGTAAGGTTAATGAAAATACAGGAGATATTGCAGATAATAATGGAAATGGAACTGTTATTCCAGGGAAAAACAGTGATGCAATTGCTCCTGCACCATCAAAACCCAATTATAAAACTAAGAAGCAAAAAATAGGAGGAGGTGCTGCTCCTGTTCCAACAATTGATGGTGTTCCTGCGGATGATATTGCACAAAAACCTGATCCTTTTCAAGAAGCACCAAGCAAACCTTCTAAGCATATCTTTGATGACAATAGTCAAACAGTAGCTCAGATTATTGAGCCGCGTGAAGGGTATCATGTTGTTTTAAAAGGAGAAACGTTATATCGAATAGCATTAAAATATCGAGTAACAGTTGAAGGAATTCGAGTTTGGAATGAACTAAAAGATAATCAAATAGAAGTAGGGCAAGAATTAAAAGTCTCGCCTTAACAACGAATAAAAAAGTCATAAAGGCTAATTTGTTTTCAATAAACTTTCACTAATTTTAGAGGCATACTCATTTGGAGTATGCTTTTTTATTGTGGAAATAAGCCTAAATTCATTCTGGCTTATTTTTAATATTCCTTCGTTATTGTTATATTTAGCCATGTTTCAAACCTAATGAAGAAATATTGAATCAACTAATTATTCCTTCAAGTAGATGAAAACACATTTAAGTTTTAAATACATTAACGGGGTTTTTGCATTGTATTTAACATGGCACTCAAATTTGATTTTAAAAATTTTTCGTTTAAAAAGTTCTTTAAAAGAATCGTCAAACTCATTGTTTACGCGCATATCGCTATGCTAACAATTGTAGGTTTGATGTGTATTTATATGATTTGGTTCAATCCTCCTACTTCTTCTATCATGCTTTATCGGGCTAATTTCAATGTATTCCAACTAGAAAAACCAGCTTCGATTCGTATAGAACAAGTGCCAAAAGGATTAATTCATGATTTAATTAATGCTGAAGATGGACATTTTTATACACATTGGGGCTTCGATTGGAAAGCGATTCAACGAGCTAGAGAGCTGAATAAAAAAATGGGTTATAAGGCATATGGCGGTAGTACAATCACGCAACAACTCGCTAGAACACTGTTCCTTATTCCAAATAAAACGTATTTTAGAAAGTATTTAGAATTATTGATTTCTGTAGAAATGGATATGATTTTGAGAAAAGATCGAATCCTAGAATTGTATTTGACTTACGCTGAATGGGGCAAAAATATTTATGGTGTTCAAGATGCCAGCCAGCATTATTATCGAAAAAATATTTCTAAAACAACAACTGATCAGCAAATGAGGTTGATTACCATTTTGGCAAGCCCCATCAAATATAGTCCGAACACCCTTCATAAAAACCGATTGTTAAAAAAACGATACCGAAATATTAAACGATGGCATTAGAATAATATATTTATAAACATAGCAGAGGAATTATTTGATGAAACCTCCTGTTTTAATCTATGTGGATGTTCCAATAAATACAAGCAAAAATGCCTTCAAAATATAGAAATTAACAAG
>CAKZLL010000330.1 GCA_937125475.1 uncultured Saprospiraceae bacterium
ATCACACAATCACACAATCACACAATTAATAATTCACTTCGTATAATTTGACAAACTGCTTCATGAATATTTTTTGAGGAGAATTTCTAAGCACAAAATTTCTTACACTAATCATCAACGGATTTTCCCAATGGGCAATAGCTCCAAAAAGTCGAGATTGATCGACTACAAATTTAGCTTTGGGATAGCGCAATTTCTCATATTGTTGAAAAGCACTTGTAAGATCCTTATTTTTTTGAAGACAGCGCGTTAATGCAAAAGCATCCTCAATAGATTGTGCTCCGCCTTGGCCCAAATTTGGTGTCATGGCATGAATAGCATCACCAACCAAAGAAATATTATTTTGAAACCAAGGTCGAGTTGGTTTCAAATCATATAAATCGCCTCTAATGATCTGATTGACAGGTGTTTTTGAGATAATTTTTTCTGCCATATCAAACTCCTTAAAGATTGGAATAATAGTTTGATGAAGGTTCGAAAGATTATCCTTTCCGCCCGCTTCTACTTTTTGAACAGCATACCAATAAACTAAATCTTCCGCAATTTGGATAGCGGCAAACCGCCCTTTTTTGCTCCACATTTCCTTGATTTGGAATTGCTTTTCTTTAGGTAAAACCATCGAAACTACACCTCGCCAGCAAGTTTGTCCCGAATATCTTTTTTTGATTTGTGGAAATATAGACTGCCGTACTACCGAATGAATGCCATCCGCACCGATTAAAAAATCGCCTTTAGCCGTTGTTCCATCTTCAAAAGTTACACTCGGTTTAGCTCCATTTTCAATGCTGATTGCTCGCTTGTCTATAATGAATTTATCTTTGGGTAATGCATCAATTAAGATTTGTTGCAATCGCCCTCGATGAATAGCAGTAGTGGTCACGCCAAAATGTTTTTCCAACATCTCCATAGGCATATTTTGCAAAATTCGACCTTTTCCGTCGGTTACTGCGCCATTATAAACTTGCTGACCTGCGGCTTGAAGTTTTTTATCTAAGCCTAATTTTTTCATTACTAGCATTGCATTTGTACCTAACAAAATACCTGCTCCGACGGGTTTAATGACTGGCGCAGCTTCGTAAACTGTTGCATCAATGCCTGCCTGATGTAATGCAATGCCTAAAGTCAAACCACCAATACCGCCTCCAACAATTATTCCTTTCATGATTTTAATGATTGAATATGAGAATGAAAAATGACTGAATACAAGATGAAATTAAACAGATTTTGCGATCCTTTTTAATAAAATAGGGACAATTAACCGATGAAATGGTTTGACAAAGAAAAAATAAACCTTGCCTAACCAGCCATTATATTGAACCGTTGTTGCTAATATAACCTGCGAAATATTAGCTGATTTCGGAATAGAGAAAAAAGATAATCGAAAATCTAAATGCTTATCTGTTTCGCCCGAAAGAATTTCATGTTTTGAACAATCAAGGACATGGAAAAGTGCAATTGATTCTCCAACTTCTCCTTTAAACTCTTTTAATTCCTTTTCTACGTCAGTACCATCCGCAGTTTTTAAACCGATCATTTTGGCAATGCCTTCGCGTAGCATCATCAATCCCATAAACCAACTAGGAAAACTTTTAAAAAATAATGGAACAATTTCCTTTGGCAAAATAGGCTGCTTGGATGGAATATCAATACCAAAAACATCTATGTAATCATTTCGTTCTAAAGACCTTTCTATTAAACTTTCTTTAGGTAATTCTAAAATATATGGTTTCATAATTGATATTTTATACCATATTGTATGGTATGTTTATAGTCAAAAAAATTATTTTTCAGGATGATAAGACAATTCAAAAAACTCTTGTTGTTCAGCAGGGGAGAGATCAGGATTGAGTTGTTGCATACCAATTAAAATAGCGTAATCAATCATGCCTTTTTTATAAGCTAATTCTTTTTCAAAACCGAGTTGTTCAAAGACACTTTGTAAAAAAGCTACTCTTATTTCATCTACTTTTTGTAGTTTTTGTTTAACAATAGGATGATAATAGCTCCAAGATCGAATAGCTGCTTCGACGCGTTGATCACTCATAGCAATCTCTTTTGTCAATATTTGCATCTTTTCATTAGGATCATTACTAACATTTGAATGGCGAATTAATTTTAAAGTATTATCTTCTTGCCATGTTTCCATCAAGGCAGTAATATATTCTTCTATGCTTTTGAAATGATGGTAAAAAGAACCACGTGTCACTTTTAATCTTTGGCATAAGTACAAAATTCTAAGCTTATTTTGAGCAAATTCACTCAAAATTTTAAAGCCTTCTTTTATCCAATCGTCTTTTGTTAATCTTGCCATAAGACAAAGATAGGTGTTTTTTATGAAACATACAATAGGGTATGTTTTTTTTAGTTGTTTAGAAACGTGGTAAAACCACGCTTCTAAACTTAAACTGAATGAAATTTACTCTTTATCAACATCTCCTCCAGTTGTTGTTTTTTTATCAACGGTCGGATTTCCTTTATAACTAATATCTCCGCCAGTAGTAGCCTTCGCATTTAATGATTTAATTACATGAATTTCTACATCAGCTCCAGAAGACGCGATGGCAGAGCAAGTTTGAGCTGAGAAATCTTCGGCATCAATATCTGCTGCGGAGGAAGCATTAGCATTTAAGCTATTGGTTTTGCCTGTTTGGATTTCTATATCTGCACCACTTGAAGCCTTAATATTCGTTGATTTTGCAGTTAATTTTTCTATGATTAAATCCGCGCCGCTGCTTGCTTTTCCATCAAAATTGTCAACTGAAGCAGAAAGTGTTAAATCCGCACCACTAGAAACTTTACAAGTCAATTGACTAGAGGTAATCGTATTTTTGACAATTACATCTGCGCCACTTGAAGCAATCAATCCATTAATGGTTTTTGCAGTAATATAAGCATTTAACTTTTTGGCATTTTTGACATTCTTCTTGAGAGAAACCTTCAAAACTCCGTCTTTTACTTCTGTTTTGATTAATTTGATCACGTTTTCATCAGCTTCCAAACTGATTTTGTTCCCATCGCCTTGTGTAATATAGGCATCAATGCCCATAGCAACATGAATTTTAGTGAAATTTTCGACTTTTCTAGTATCATCTTTTACTATTTTTCCATTTCCATGAATGGTTTTTTGAGCAAAAGAAGTAACAGAAATTAATAAAGCAAAAAGGAAAGCAGTTATTTTTACATTTTTCATAAAAAATGAATGAAACCTAAATTTGTTCCAAAAGAGTGAAATTTGGCACGGGGTGGTATTATTGGTGTATTGG
>CAKZLL010000331.1 GCA_937125475.1 uncultured Saprospiraceae bacterium
TTTTTTATGTATTATACAAACTTTCAAAAGGAAGTCTAGCATTTAATATTCTGGTTGGAGTATTAATTTTAAGTGTTGTATATTGGTTAGTCAATATTGCTGAAATGAGTTTGTTAAGTGGCATTTTAGGCGGCTTAGCTAATTTTGGTTTTATTGTTCTTGTCGTTGTTTTCCAACCTGAGATTAGGCGCTTTTTAATTTTTCTAGGTCAAAATTTCTTAAAAAGTAGATCAAGTTTTCTCAAACAATTTATTACAATAAAGACTTTTGATGCAGATGGTCAATTATTAGAAAGCTTGATTAATAAAATAGTTAATGCAAGTATTTCTTTAGCTAAAAGGAAAACGGGCGCTTTAATTGTTTTTACACAAAACCCTGAATTACAAGGACTCAGCAAAACAGGAGTTACACTAGATTCTAAAGTTTCTACACGGCTGATTGAAAGTATTTTCCATAAAGAAAGCCCTCTACATGATGGAGCAATGCTAATTACGGATGGTAAAATATACGCCGTAGGCAGTATTTTGCCCGTTTCTGAGAGCCAAAGCTTGCCTGATAGCGCAGGATTAAGACATAGAGCAGCAGTAGGTGTTTCGGAAGTCGCTAATGTTTTTTCTGTGATTGTTTCGGAAGAGACAGGAAAAATTTCAATCGCTAAAGAAGGGAAGTTATTTCAAGATTTAGATAAGAATCAGTTATATAATATGTTAAAGGCAGGTTTAAAAAAGATGGCTTACAATATGCCGATTAATGCTACAAAAGAATAAGTACATTTTTGTTTAAAGATACTCTTGTTTAATAAAGGAAAGGGGCTTATAATGAGAAGTAAACCTTAAAATTAGAAATCATGGCTGTGAACATCAATCAAATTGAAGAGTACCAAGTATCAGAATTAGAGCATGTCAAAATCAATCAGTTACTTCAACAGGCATTCTCTGGTTATCCTTCAGATAAAAGCTATTACAATCAAGTCCCAACCTTTCGTTTGCTAGCTTATCAAGGCGAGCGATTAATTGGACATTTAGGAGTGAATTACCGAATAATAACGCTAAATCGCGACCCCTTTCCTATTTTTGGTATTAGCGATTTATGTGTTGATATTGAGTTTCAATCCCAAAAAATTGCTTCTAGCTTATTAAATAAACTAGAACTATTAGCTCAAAAAACATTGGTTGATTTTTTAGTCTTAATTGCTGATCAGCATGAAGTTTATTTGGATAATGGATTTGAATTAGTGAATAATCGCGGAAAATGGCTCATTATCAGACGAGAAATGAGCTTAGGTATTGCACATAGTAAGTTGAAAAATTGCTTAATGATAAAATCTATAAAAGGCAAAGAATGGGAAACAGGAACAGTAGATTTTCTTGGTTCTATGTTTTAAAATGGACCAATTGTTTTAAATTTTAAGTTATTAAAACAATTGGTCCATTTTAAAGATTACTTCTTGGTTTTGTTTTTTTGTTTCTCTTGATATTCTTGGAAAAGCATTCTAGTAATGCCATCTGCTAAACCTATTTTAGGTACAAAAACCTCTTCACAATTTGACCAATTCATAATATTTCTAAAGATATTGGCAGCAGGAACGATAACATCTGCTCGATCTGTTTTCATATCATATTTTCGAATTCGATCTTGTAAAGAAAGAGGTTCAAGTTCACGATACAACCCTTCGATTTCAAATAATGAAAGTGGTGTATTCTTAGCTTTTTTAGTGATTTTAAAAATCTTACTAATATTTCCGCCTGTTCCAATGCCCGCTAAATTACTATATTTTTCCGTCTGTTGAGTAACCCAATCTTGCATTTCAATCCAGCGATCAACTGAAACTAAGCCATTTAGCAAACGAATTGTCCCGATCTTAAATGACCTTGAAGCCTTAATGTCTCCCTTATTAAAAATACTTATTTCGGTACTCCCGCCACCTACATCTATATAAAGATAAGGTCTATCTTTATTTAATTTCTCTGTGATTTGAGTATTATAAAGGATCCGCGCTTCGGAATGTCCAGGCAGCACTTCAAGATTAAGACCAGATTTTTCTTTTATGGTTTTAATAATCGCAGCACTATTTTTTGTCTCACGCATGGCAGAAGTTGCACAAGCCCGATAATTAACGACTTCATAGGCTTTCATGGTGTGAAAATACGCTTGCATTGTATGCGTTAAGCGATTAATACTTCTTTTTGATAATTCATAGCTTAGAATGGTCTTCTCTGTAAATGGATTTGGGAAGTTTCTTAAGGCTATTTTTTCTGATAATGCTTTAACTGCCGTCGTTTGCGATTTCAATTCCAAATTATCAATCATCCATCCCCAAGTGGTGAAAGTTAAATTGGATTCAAGTCGAAAACGAAGGTAAATGACTTCTCCTTCCTCAAAAAAATGGGATAGTCCGATTTGATGCGGTTTAATAATTCCTGAACTCCCAATAACACCAAGATCATAAGCGAATGTCCAATCTTCTTCTCTACTTGAATCATATCGGTCTAAATTAATCCATGTTCGTCCTTCATCATTTGTGGCTTCGACTGTTACAAAATCAAGAAAATTAGCCGAATTAACATCATCCGAAAAACCAATTTCTACTAGCACAACCTCCTCAAAAGTAAGTAAAGAGTTCTCTGCTTGTATTAAGATTGGTTTTTGGAGAATAGCCATCATTCCAT